>NZ_CP013382.1:2266089-2589816 GCF_001513745.1 Burkholderia humptydooensis
GCGGCATTCGAACCTATAGCTGAAGCAGTCCTCATCGCGCGAACGGCAACGGGTATTGTGACCGACCCCGAACGTTTACCGTGGAGAAAAATCGATCCTCGAATGCGCCTTGGGCCGGGTATTCAAACTAGAAGAGTGTATTAACCGAAAGCGGCTTCGCCGAGTGCTGCAACACGCGACGAAGCCTAATCATAGATTCTTCAAAAAAGAGAGCGAACCCTATGACTGAGTACATATTACTCGAAAATTCGAGTGCGTTGTCGATTCTATTTCCCTCAGCGTCGTTGCCTTCACGCGCCAAGCCCTCGCGGCCAAACTTCGCGTATTTGCCAGCCACCGCTGTCCGACCTACTTCCTAGAGGCTACCGGGAACTCCAGGTTCTCGGTGCCATAGCGGTGCAGAAATGCGACCTACGTCATTTCTCAAAATATGCCTATGGCGTATTGCGTATGTAAGTCACTCACAGAAAGAAATTTTGTAGACCCGTTACACGATTGTGGCCGCGCCCTGCCTCCGATCTGCCTCGGAGCAGGCGGTTTTGCGATCGTCGATATCGGCGATCGCCCTTTTATTCCCGTCGTGTCGTCGCATGCATGGCACACGATACACGCTCCTGACGACGCACGGCGCTCGAATGTGCACGTTTAACGTAATTCGATTGGAGAGACATTGTGGCAACTTACGAGGAACTGAAAGCTCAACTCGATGCACTCAATAAGGAGGCCGAAGCAGCCAGAGAGCGCGAAATCTCGACGGCGCTTTCTCAGATCCGGGAGACCGTCCTGATGTACGAAATTCGGCCCGACCAGATCTTTCCTCAATGGACGCGCCTTCGCTCGCCGGACAAGCGGCGTGGTCCACTGCCTCCAAAGTATCGAAACCCGATGACTGGAGAAACATGGTGCGGCCGAGGGCGAGCACCGAAATGGATGTCTGGCTCGCCGCGCGAAGCTTTCCTGATCGATCGACCTGCTTGATCCTACGCGCTCCACGAACGACGCCCCTCAGAGAAGGTGGCGGAGTGTGTGAGGTGTGGTAACGCTGCAGGTCAGCATTGCCGGGCGGTGGTAGTACGCTTCGATGCTCATGTCTGTTCCTTCCCCCCGTCACCTGGCGGGATAGAGTTCCAGACAATGCCGAACGGAAAAACAGAGCGTGTCGTTCAGCAAGCGCCTGTGTACTTCGACTCGGCGTAGCCCGGGACTCGGCATGAACGTGCAAGCTCAACGGGATCAACTCGAGCGCATCGCAGCGAGCGTCGCGCCGCCCGCCTGCGGACCATGCGACCTCACGATGCAGCCTACCGCGCGTCCGTCGAGATAAGGCCGGTCATCCGATCGCAAATCGTCCAGCGTGTCAAGCGCATTCTTGATCACGCCGGACATTCCGCCGTGGTAAGCGGGGCTGGCGATAATGACCGCATTCGAATTTCTTACTATCTCGACAAACGCTTTCTGGATTTCATCTCTCAGCCCACACTGTGGCTTATAAAACGACAATTCGTAAAGTAGCTCTGCTCCGATATGCCTGATCGATGCGTCCATCGATTGCGTTACGCTTAATGCAACCGCAAGTGCATATCCGGTCGAGGATGTGGTCAGGCCCGTGCCGCCGATGCCGACGATGAGTGGCCCGCCACGGCATTGTGTTGAATTGGTCAAATGTTCCTCCATTTATTAATCAGTGCGGCTGCCTCGATGCGGGAATTCGTAATACTCATCGACAGTAATCTACGGCACGAAAAAATCAGATACGGAGTCTTAAATTTGATCTGCACGATAAATTTATTAGTGATTTATTTTAAATAAAATACATCCGATTGAGCTTGGGTGTACGCAAATGAATCGAAAACCACAAGTCCTTCTTGTATTTGACGACGACTTTTGTTCAACGAACGAGAATTCCCTCGATAAGGAGCGGATATGAGAGTGACGTTGGCCGGGCAGTTTGACACGGACGAGATCGAGTTCCAGGACAAGACGCTAGACTTCTTCATCCGGCGCGTCGTCGAGTGTGACAGCATCTCGCAGCTATTTCTGCAAGCGGTCGAACAGCACTCCGAGGCCGGCTACGTCATCTTCGATCGCGAATTGCGCGCGCGTCTGATCCGCTACCCTATGATGCTCGCTGACGCGCGTCGTGTTCTCGCAGGCTTGCAGTCGTCGGGCATCTCACGCGAAGCCCGCGTGGCGATCCGACTCGACGAGCCGCGGGAGTTCTTTCCTGTCTTCTGGGCGTGCCTGCTGGGCGGCTATGTGCCTTGCCCGTTGCCGCCGCTACGCGGCACCGACATGGACCGCGCGGCCTACGTTGCCCACGTGTCGGCGCTGCTCGACGGACCGCTCTTTGTTACGGCTGACAAAGACTCCGCATTGCTCGGCGACGTGCGCACGACCAGCGTCGAATCGCTGCGCGCGTTTCCGCCAAGCATCGCATTCCAGCACGCGAGCCGGGACGATCTCGCGATGCTGATGCTGACGTCCGGCTCGACCGGCAAGCCGAAGGCCGTGATGCTCAGACATCGCAACGTGCTCGCGTCGATGGCTGGCAAGATCGCGCGCCAGCAGCTTGTGCCTTCGGATATAACGCTAAACTGGATCGCGTGCGACCACGTCGCAAGCTTGCTCGAATGCCACATGCTGCCGCTGGCAGTTGGCGCGGTTCAACTGCACGTGCCAACCGACGCGATCATCGGCTCGCCGCTGAACTTCATCAAGCTGCTCGGCCGCTATCGGGTCGGCATGACATTCACGCCGAACTTTCTGCTCGGCCTCATCAATCAGGCGCTCGCGCGCAGTGCCGAACTTGAGCCGCTCGATTTGTCGCACCTGAAGATCATCGTCTCGGGCGGCGAAGCGGTTGTGAACGCAACCGCGCTACATTTCCTAGATCGGCTTGCACGCTTCGGCCTGCGCCGGAACGTGCTCGCCCCCGCGTTCGGCATGACCGAGACCTGCGCGGGCAGCGTCTATGCGCGCGACTATCCGGCGTCAGGCATCGACAAGGAGTTCGCGCCGCTCGGTATGGGGATCGACGGCCTCACGATGCGCATCGTCGACGCGGAGGGCCGTGTCGTGCCGGACGGTGAGCCAGGCGAGTTGCAGTTGCGCGGACCGATGATCTTCTCCGGCTACCTGAAGAACGACGATGCGAACGCGGAAGCCTTCACACTGGACGGCTGGTTCCGCACCGGCGATTCAGGACGCCTCGACGACGGCGTGCTAACGCTTGTCGGGCGCACGAAGGAAAGCGTGATCGTGCACGGGGTCAATTACCACGTACACGAGATCGAAACTGTGCTCGAGCAGGTGGACGGTATCGCAGAATCCTATGTGGCGGCTGTGCCGATCCGGCTGCCCAGACAGGATAGCGAGCACCTCGCGATCTTCTTTCATCCGACTTTCCCGGTCGACGACGCAGACGCGCTGTATCGGACGCTCACCGAGATTCGCGAGCGGGTCGTGCTGCACTGGGGTTTCCGACCATCGATGATCTTGCCACTCGATGTCACCGACATGCCGAAGACGAGCCTCGGCAAGCTGCAGCGCATGAAGTTGCGTAAGCGCTTCGAATCAGGCATGTTCACCGCTCCGCTAGTGCGCGTGAACGCCGCGCTTGCGCATCGGCTCGGCGCGCGGACGCCGTTGGAAGGCGACGCCGAGTACATGCTCGCGGACATCTATGCGGAGATCTTCGGGCTCGACGCATCGATGCTTGGCGCTGCGATGAACTTCTTCGAGCTGGGTGGCACGTCGCTCGACATCATCCGGTTCAAGGACAAGGTGCAGCGGCGATTCGGGCTCGACACGCTGCCCACCGTCACGCTTATGCACCACCCGACGATCCGCGAGTTCGCGGCCTTCCTCGCGCACCGCCACGCGCGCGAAGACGCGACCTACACGCCGCTCGTTCCGTTCCACCGCAGCGGAAGACGGACGCCGCTCTTCTGCGTTCACCCAGGCCTCGGCGACGTGTTGGTGTTTGCGAATCTCGCGAAGCACTTCATCGGCGAACGGCCCTTCTATGCGCTGCGCGCCCGCGGCTTCAATCCCGGCGAGCGCCGCTTCAACAGCTTCGACGAAATGGTCGAGACCTATCTGCTCGCAATGCGCGACGTGCAGCCGTGCGGTCCGTACGCGATCGCCGGCTACTCGTACGGCGCCGCGGTGGCATTCGAGATCGCCCGGCGCCTGGAAGCGCGTGGCGAGCGGATGGCATTCGTCGGGATCATCGATTTCCCGCCGGACATGCTCGCGCGAATGCCGCAGATGGACGATGCCGACGCACTGCTGAACCTTGCGTTCTTCCTGTCGCTTGTCGACCGGTACCAGATGGTCGAGTGGGCGCCTTCCCTGCGCGCGATGAGCCGGCGCGAGCGTGCCGAATGGCTGCTGTCGACCGTGCCGGCGCGCAAACGGATTGAGCTCGATCTCAATGCGAACCGGATGCTCGCGTGGGCCGATCTATCGCGTGGGCTCATCGACATCGGCCGCGCGTATCGGCCGGCGGGCCGCGTGCGGACCGTGCAAGTGTTCCATGCGACACCGCTGCCCTGGATGACGGAAAACGGCATCGATAGGCATGCATGGCGCCATCGCGAACTCGAAGCGTGGCACGACTGCGTAAGCGAATGCGCGACCTTCGTCGATGTGCCGGGCGAACACCATACGATAATCGCGCCGCCGCATCTCGACACGTTCCAGGCACGCTTCAAGGCGGCGCTCAATGCCAGCGAGCGATACGCGTGACGCATACGGCCCTCCGGGCGGACGGCCGACGATCCTTCGATCTCCTTCATTCAGGAACGCCATGACACAGCGCACGACGAAGATGAAGCTGGGAGTATTCCTCTATCAACCCGGGCACCACGTTGCCGCATGGCGCCACCCGGACGCGCGCGCGGAGGGTGGGATGAGCTTTCGGCACCACGTCGACATGGTGCGGCTCGCCGAGCGGGCGAAGTTTGACATGGCGTTCATCGCCGACACGCTTGGCGTCTGGGGAACCGACATCAAGGAGTTGAGTCGCAGCGTGAAGTTCGTCGCACAGTTCGAGCCGCTGACGCTGCTTTCCGCGCTGTCGTCCGTGACGGAGCGCATCGGCCTCGTCGCGACCGCGACGACCACGTACAACGAGCCGTTTCACGTTGCGCGCAAGTTCGCGTCGCTCGATCACTTGAGCGGCGGGCGCGCGGGATGGAACGTCGTGACGTCGTCGAACGAATCCGAGGCGCTGAATTTCAGCCGCGACGTGCATAGCTCGCATGCGGATCGCTACGCGCGCGCACGGGAATTCGTGCACGTCGTGAAAGGCCTCTGGGATAGCTGGGAGGACGACGCGTTCCTGTACGACAAGGATGCCGGCCTTTACTTCGACGAGCGCAAGCTGCATTTGCTGCATCATCACGGCGAGCATTTCGCGGTGCGCGGGCCTCTCAATATCGCGCGTGCGCCGCAAGGTCATCCGGTGCTGTTCGAGGCGGGCCAGTCCGAGGCGGGCAAGGCGCTCGCGGCCGAAACGGCGGAAGGCATTTTCACGATCCAGCAGTCGCTTGCGGACGCGCAGGCGTTCTACGCGGACCTGAAGGCGCTCGTCGAGGCGGCCGGCCGCTCGCCGCGGCACCTGAAGGTGATGCCTGGCGTGTTCCCAATCACCGGGCGCACGGCCGACGAAGCCGAAGAAAAATATGCCCAATTGCAGGCGCTAGTGCATCCGGACGTCGGGATGGCACTGCTGGCGGCGATGCTCGGTGGCGCGGATCTGTCGGGCTGCCGCCTCGATGATCCGTTGCCGGAGCTTCCCGAAACAAACGCGGGCAAGAGTCGGCTAGCGCTGCTCGTGCGCACGGCCCGTGAGCAGAAGCTCACCGTGAAGGAACTCTACCTGTCGGTTGCGTGCGCGCGCGGGCACTGGATCGTTCGCGGCACACCGCAACACATAGCCGATCAGCTCGAGGAACGCTTCACGCATCACGCGGCGGACGGCTTCATCGTGATGCCGCCGTATTTCCCGGGCGGATTTGTCGATTTCGTCGAGCAAGTAGTGCCCGAACTGCAGCGGCGCGGCCTGTTCCGCACCGAGTACGAAGGCAGCACGCTGCGCGATCACCTCGAATTGCCACGCCCAGCGCACTGGTTCGCGCGATGAGCGGCGTGGCCGCTTGCCCTCGAACGAGTCCGACCTTTCGATTTCCACCGGTCACATTTCAGGAGAATTGAAATGAATACACTCTCAACATGGTTGCCGATGATTGTCTGGAGCGGCTTCATCGGCTACTGGCTCGTCGCCGCCCGTCACGCACGCAAGACCGTCCGGCGTGCGACGGGGCCCGCGCAGACGGTTCACATCGCACTCGTTATGGGCAGCCTTGTGTTAATGGCGATGCCGCTTCAACTCTTGGGACTGCCGACGCACCGCATGGTGGCGGTTGCCGAAGCGCTCTGGATCGGGCTACTGCTGTGCGTCATCGGCATGAGCTTTGCGGGCTGGGCTCGATACTGGCTCGGCCAATACTGGGCGGGCGCGGTCGCGCTGAAGGAAGACCATCGCCTGATCCAGGGCGGGCCCTATGCGATCGTCCGCCATCCGATTTACACGGGTGTGCTCGCGGCCGCGCTCGGCACGGCGCTGATGGCTGGCGACCTGCGCAGCTTCGTGCTGTTTGCGGTCGTAGCTGGATGCTATCTAGTCAAGATCCGCCGCGAGGAGCGCTGGCTGTTGGATGCATTCGGCGACGAATACACGCAGTATCAAGCCAGAACGGCCGCCCTGATTCCCAAGGTATATTGAGCGGGGCCGCCGAAGATGCGGCCCCCGCGAACCTATCCGAAACATTGTGTGCGAGGCATAAACTGACGGCCAATGAGCCACTTTTATGCCACGCAAACGCAAGGAAGAAGATACGATAGAACCGGGCAAGGGCTTGAACCTGTGCCCGGAACTGATCAAGCAACTGCTCCCTGGAACGCTGGACCGGGCGACGCTCAACGAGCAGCTCGCCGCGCTCAAGAAGGCGTCTTCGCGCGGGCCGCCGACCAACTGGCGATCGCGTACCCGAACGCGGCCGCGGATCTGCACTACGCGAGCACGCACTGGCTGGGTCACACGTTCGCGAACTATGGGCCTGGACGCCGGCGCCGACATCCTCGACATGCGAGAGCTGCTCGGCCACGCGAGCCTGGGCACGAAGACGCTCTACACCAAGGCGAACGCGGTGCGTCGGTTCCAGTCGGTCGAGGCGTTGTTCAACGCGGCGCTCGATGGCGCGGATCCGCCGGCGCCGGCGGCCGCCCGCGCGCGGCGCCGAGCGCGGTGTCGCACGCCTTCAGTCCGGAGGCCGTCAGCGCTTCGGCAACTTGAGGTGCCCCGACAACACCGCCCTAGCGAGATTGGCCTCGCTCATGCCCATGCATGATCTGGTCGATGGCGCCCTGAGACAGTTCGTTGACCAGCATGAGAACTCCTCCCTCGACGCCGACAGTTGATTGGCATGTACCCTCGGCAAAAGCTGGCCACCAGCCGGATCAGGGCCGCAGGCTTCCCGAGACGGCGGGACTGGTTTCATGGACGCGATGGTGTGACCACGACTCGTCATCAATATGGGAACGAAGATTGGTGTTCTGAGCGGTTAGCGGACCTCAGATCCCACGTGACGTTACCCGCTCGTCGCCAATCAACTAACGAAGTTAAACTTGCGAGCGTCGCTCTTCCAAATGGAAGACATAGACAGATGCCGCAAGTGCAAGCGCGCACGCAAACAACATCATGCCAAATGGTGAATATCCAGCATTTTTCGCAGTCAAGATAACTCCAGTTCCGGAAGAAAACAGGAATCCCCCCCTATCGTGATGCAACCTGCGAGACCAGCTGCGCTTCCCGCTAGTGTTGGATGCACCGAGACGGCGCCAGCATTCGCACATGGACTCGAAAGGCCATTGCCGATTCCGACGAGCATGCAGGGTGCGAGCACCCAGAATACTTCCGAAGTGCCGAGCAGGGCGATAGTAAGACTGATCAATGGACCGAAGCACGCCAGAATACGTCCCCAAACCATGGTTCTCGCAAGCGACCATCGTTTCGAATAGCGTCCGGACAAAAAACTCCCTGACATAAACCCCAGTGTAATGGCTCCCATGTATGCGCCTAGTGCCGCAGGCGATAAGTTGAACGATATTTTTGCAGTCGTGGGTACACCGGTGAGGAATGCATAGAATGCACCGGTGGAACAAGCGAGGCAAACCGTATAACCCCAGAAACGGTTCGAGCGGAGAAGAATCGGATACGCTTCGAGCTGCGCTTTTATCGACCTGGAAATATTGGTCTTGGTCTCGTCAAGGTCGATCCAGCAGAACACGAACAACAGCGCCCCCACACCGGCAAGCACCCAGAAGTTGGCGCGCCAGCCGAAGATTTCATCGAGAAAACCACCCAATGCTGGCCCTAACATAGGTGCTAGCGCCGCGGCCGTCGCCGCGTAGCCGATCTTTCCTGCCGCCTCCTTTCCAAAGACGTCTCGGACTGCCGCTATCGAAACTGGGTAACTAGACGTTACTGCAGCCTGAACAAACCGGGACGCAAGAAATGACCATGCGTTGGTCGCGAGGGCACACCCTAGTGACCCAATCGTGAACAAAGCAAGACTCAATAAAATAATCGGCCGACGACCGAAGCGATCCGACAGCGAGCCCATGAAGAGCTCAAGAATCGCGGAGAGTCCCGCGTATCCGGCTAGCGAGAGGCTCATGACCGCATAGTCAACGTGTAGATCGCTGAAAATATTAGGCAACGACGGTAAAAATATACTCAGAGGCAGAACCGAGCACGCGCAAAGAAGAGAGACGACAACCAAGTTCAAAGACGGCGCTGATTTTGAAATACCTATTTCTTTGCTTTCCATCGCTTTCTTTCCTTGCAGTTTGTAAACAACGCGGTGGCATACGCCAACGCTACCGGTTGGAAATGCTGACAAGAGGGCGTATAGAGCACCGGCAGGTTCCCGCAACCGCGTAGAAGTCTCCAAAAATTTCCTCGATCGCAAGCAGATCAACGTCGTCTCCGAGATGCTCGAGCAGTGGTGTACCAACGTGATGCGCTCCAAGGTCGAACCCATGAAGGAGGTTGCGCGCATGATCCCCAAGCACTTCGACGGCATCGTCGCCTGGACCCAGACGCGTCAGACCAACGGCTTCCTGGAGGCGCTCAACGGCCTGTTTCAGGCCGCCAAGCGACGCGCGCGCGGCTACGCCAACCTCACCGCCATGCGTACCGTGCTGTTCCTGATCGCCGGCAAGCTCGACTTCGCTTCGATCAACCAGCATGCTGGCGTAACCCACTCAAATTTCAACAGAGCCAATTTTCTCGACCTGCAACGGCGCACCATTTTCTTCATCAACGTCCCCATCGGCATGGTAGCGCTGTATTTTTCTCGCCAATTGAAAGACGCACGGCCGATGCGGAAACAATCCCTGGACTGGATCGGCATTGCGCTGTCGAGCATCGGGATCTCCATCGCATTGCTCCCGTTGCTGATGATTTCCGCGTG
The DNA here is from genome assembly GCF_001513745.1 of Burkholderia humptydooensis. Classification (NCBI taxonomy): domain Bacteria; kingdom Pseudomonadati; phylum Pseudomonadota; class Betaproteobacteria; order Burkholderiales; family Burkholderiaceae; genus Burkholderia; species Burkholderia humptydooensis. Next base: position 2,275,632 of record NZ_CP013382.1, read on the forward strand.
GAGTTGGAATTTTGAAGCAACGTGCTGATATTGACAGACCTCTTCACCCTATATTTTTCTGCATTCCATGAAAACCGGTACGCGGCAACGGACACGTCCCACTCGTGGACATGAAACTCCTTTGAAACATGCCATTCGCGAAAGAATCGCTGCTGGTTATGTGAATCTATGTAAACGCAGGCTCATTTACGCTGAGCTTCTTCATGCTTCTCCAATTTGACCTGAAAATGAATCCGTTTCAGGCCGGCATGATTTATGTTTCCACCAGTATCGGATTTTCGCTTTCTCCCCTGTTGATGCCGAGACTGGTCAATCGCCACGGCCCCTGGTTCATTTCTCTGGGCGCAATCTTGTATGCCGCGAGCTTCGTTCTCTTGATGATCGTGGTGATGCATATCCCGATTCTCCGGTTCCCGTGGCTCTTGCTGCCCGCGCTGTTTGCACTGGGGCCCACTCAAGGTATGGTGATGACGCCGCTCCTGAGCATCAGGATAGCGACCGTACACGGCGAGTGCGCGGGCATGGCGGCCGGGGGTTCTCTCCACTTTGCAGCAGTTGGGAGCCGCGTTCGGCGTGACTCCGCCAGCACGATCATGCAAATTGCGCTCAGGAAACTGTTGGACCTGGACGCGCTTCCTCAGCTTCAGAGTGCATTCGTCTACAGCATGCTGTTCAACCTCGCGGCCGTCGTGATCGCCAGCCTGCTCCTGCGCACGTTGCCGGAACGGCCACAGCGCGTCTGAAGCGGCAGCGTTCCCCCGCCTCCCGACCTGGGCGTACAACGCAGCGTTGATGCACGGAACCTCACCGGAACTGATTTTCATGCACAATTCGACCTGCGAAGGGTCATCAACGACAGGTTGGTTACAACCGTTTCATGGCCTAGACTTCTGACTTTTGCATACGAGCTTCCAATCTGCATGATGAGATACAAGACCAGCCAGCGCGAGCAGGGAACGCCGAAATCTCCCCGCACCAAGCCAGCCGAAGTACGTTTAGACGAATTGATGGCCGCGGCGGAAAAGTTGTTCCTGGAGCAAGGCGTCGAGGCCACCACGATCAACGATATCGTCGAACTGGCTCAGGTTGCCAAGGGCACCTTCTATCATTACTTCGCATCCAAGCACGAATTGCTGACTGCCATGGGCCAACGCTACACGGCGCAATTCCTGGACAGCCTGAAACAAGCCGTCGACGCGTGCGCCGAGGACGATTGGTTAGGTCGACTTTGCACCTGGATCCGCACGAGCATCGAGGTCTACGTCGAGACATATCGCACGCACGACATCGTGTACACCGACCATCATCATCACAACCGCAGCAATCGCGAAAAGAACGCCATCCTCGACCAGTTACAGGACATTCTTGACGGCGGCGCGCGGGCAGGCGTATGGCAACTTGCGCAATCACGCGTCACCGCCCTCCTGATCTACACGGGCGTGCACGGCGTCACGGACGACGCGATCGCAGCTCAGGAGACGGATTGCTCCAAATTCGCCCGTGATGTCATCGCGGTCTGCCTGCGCATGGTCGGCGTTGCCGACGACGGGCAGCCGCCCAAGCCGCGCCGCCGGTCGCGCCAGGCAGCCGGCCGTGAAAATCCGGCCGACAGTTCCTGAACGCTCATGCATGGAAAGCGTGCCCGGTTCAGTCAGGCGTGCGCCGCGTCAACCACGATCAAGCAACAACGCGCCAGACTCGCCCTTCAGCCCCTTGGTGGTTCCAGACAGTGTCGATTATTCGATATGCCAACGTTCTGTTGCACGCATAAGCTGTCGTTCCTCGGCTACTGCGGCGAAGCAGCCGAGGTATCGCAACCATAACTGGAGCCTCTATCGACGCACTACTTGTTCGTCGGCGCCACCTGGAGAGCGGGTCGCTCGGTATGAAAGAAGAGCAATAGGCATGCTATCAACAGGCAGACCACACCGGCGCATGCCATGGCGAGTGCGAAACCGCCGGCCATGGCAGACCGATACAGATCGGAGACCCATGCTTGCTGCGTCGGCAACATATGGTCCAGCACTGCACTCCTCGCCATTCTTGCAGGATCGCTCGCGCCCGCCGCCGCGACCGAAACCGTCAGTTGGCGGACAGCGCAAACGCTCATAGCGCTGCCCAGCATGGCGATCCCCAAGGTCATTCCGGTTTGGCGCAAAGCGTTCATCGTAGCCGACGCAATGCCCGAGCGCTCCGAAGGCGCATACCCCATGACCATCATGCCGGTTGCGGGCACGGACAGCCCCATCCCCAGCCCCAGGACCGCAAAGACCAGCTTGATCACGGCATCGGACGTCCATGGCGTGAAGGAAACCATGATGCATAGCGCCAAGCCGACCAACGCGTAGCCCGCAACCATCAGCAATTTCAGCGAAAAACGCGCTGCGAGGCGACCGAACAAGAGCGATGCCGCTGCCATCACAGCGAACTGCGGCACGAGTTGCCAGCCAGCCAGCGCGGGCGCACTTCCTTTCGCTTGCTGAAGGTAGAGAGACAGAAAGAAGAGACTGCTGTAGGCCGAGAAGCCAAGCGCAAACGACGCCAGATTCGCCAGTGCCAACGAGCGGTTGCGGAACAACTGCACGGGAAACAGCGGCCGCGGCACACGCGTTTCGATCCAGACGAATGCGACGAACCCCACCAGGGCGATGCTCAAAGGCTTCATCACCTTATCCGGAGAGGTGCCGTGCTCACCGATCCCGATCAGGCCGTAGCTGAGCATCCCCAACCACACCATGCTGAGCACCTGCCCCACCGGATCAAACGCCGCGTGATCGGGATGCTTGCGTTCCGGGATGCCCCATGCGCCGAGCAATGCTGCGGCGATGCCCAGAGGGACATTCACGAGGAAAACGCTCTTCCAGCCAACATGCTCGACCAAGAGCCCACCAAGCAACGGCCCGGAAATCAGCGCAAGCGCATTGAAGGCGGACCATCCGCCGATCGCGCGAGCGCGTTGGCGCGGATCCGGGAACGCATGAGTAAGGATAGGCATGGCGCCGGGAATCAGCAACGCACCGGCGATGCCTTGAATCGCGCGCCCCCACAGGAGCATATCGAGGCGGCCTGCCGCCGCGCAGGTAATTGATCCAAGGACAAACAAAAGAACACTGCCAAGCCACACTCGCTTATGCCCATAGCGGTCCCCCAACGGCCCGGCCGACAGCATCACGGCCGATAGGGCTATGGCATACACGTTGACAACCCATTGCAGGCCGGCCAGATCGGCCCGCATTGCCAGTTGAAGGGTCGGCAGCGCTACGTTCACGATACTGATATCGATAGAAGCAAGAAATGTGCCCAAATAGGCAGCCGCGACTAAGGCGGGAAGGCGATATCTGTGCATGGCGATCCATTAGATAGTCTGAAAGCAGTTCCCATGCTATATATTGACCGACCGTCGGTCAATAATAATCGCTCGCGATACCGTGAGCGTTGTCAAGACTGCAAACTCTTGTGCGCCAGAGGCGGCGGTCGATGCGGGTGAACCAGATGAGTGATTGAATCGGCGGCGCACCTGGATACGCACTAGTGTCACAGCCTGCGTCGAAACGTACCGCATCCCCGCCATCGTTTAACTCACCGCCATCATGATCGAAGCAACCGCGGAACGAACGCCATGCCGGATCTGCCGGAAGCGATGCAGGAGGGTGGGACACAGGCCGGCACGTGGCAGCACTGGCAGTGCTCGTATCACGGCCCTGCCGGCCCACTCGGGCACGCACGGCGTCATCGACGACGCCATTGCAGCCCGGCAGAGGAATGTGAGCAAGTCGCTCAAGGCGTCGCCAGCGTGGCTGCACCTGGTGGGTAGAACAGGGGAGCCCTGGCTCGTCAGCCGTTACCGCCGATCATGCCGACGAGCATGTCGATGCTGGGAGCCCGCTCCAGGTCATCGACCAACGCCGCGATTTCTTCATGATGCGTGTGGAATCCCGCGCATGCTGACTGGCCGCAGCAGACCCGGAACTTGTTGAGCAGTTCTTCGATCCCCAGCGGGTTTTCCGGCCAGCCCTTCCCATAGGCAGCGTCGATCGAGAAGCACTCTACCTGCTGCTCCGTGATACTGAGGCGGCATTGATCGAAACGCTCGAATTCCGGAACTTCCACCAGCTCGATGCGCTGCGCCAGCTCGACCACCATGGTTTCGCGTGCGGCATCTGCATGGAATTCACTGGGCGTGGCACTTCCGCGCAGCAAAGCGTTGGCCGTGACGTACTGCGCGCTAAATTGGGCATCGATTTGCGCCGTATCCGACGGTTGGTAGTGAGCACCGCACACCATGCGCATGGTCGGCGAGACTTCGAGGCGGATGTCGCATGCGTCGAGCCTCAGTCCCAGTATGTCGGATTTGGCGGCCAGCAGTGAGTCGGTCAACGCGAGCAGAATGCTGCAGTGGGGGTATGCCTTGAAGCATGTCTCCGCTCGTCCCAGGAACCGTACTCCCAGGTCCGCCGTGAGAATGGACAGATCCGGCTCGCCAGGGGCATAGAGATTGAAGAACCCGTTTTCGCCAGCCAATATCCGGCGCGGCCCGGTCACGCCCGCCTGTGCCAGAATGGCCGCCTCGATGGCATGGCGCGCGATCAGCCCCTGTCCGAAGCGCACCGACATCACCTTATCCTGATAGTGCTGGAATGTGCCGACGCCGTAATCGAACGCGAGTCCGATGGCGTCGACATAGCGCTCCGAAGGCAGGCGAAGCAGTCGCGCTGCGATGATCGCCCCCGAAAACAGGCCCAACACATTGGAGTCGAAACCCCGGTAGAAAAAGCCATTGCTCTGCGCGGCGAGATTGATCCGTTGGCCGATGTCCTGACCGATTGCCATCGCGGCCAGCATCTCGCGCCCGCTGGCCCCGGTCATCTCCGCTATCGCCAACGCAACCGGCAGGTCCGACGAGCTCGGGTGCCAGCCGGGAGAAACGACGTCGCAGTAGTCCAACGCGCGGGCGCGCACCGCATTGACGAACGCAGCTTGACCGGCAGCCAGCCGCAGGTCCGAGCCAAGTACGGTTGCCTCCGAGCAGCCACTGTAGCGTTGCGCGAATTCAATGGCCTGCTGCACGCCAGCCGCATCGTAACCGGCTGCCAGGCATGCCAGATGATCCAGGAGACGCAGGCGCTGGAACGCCATCACGTCTTGCGGGATTTGCTCGACATCGGTCGAGAAGGCACTCTGCGCGAGTATCAGGATAGGGTCGACGGTTGTCATGTCAGGGTCTTCTCTAGGACAGGCGAAGGGAAAGCAACTGCAGGTTCGACGTGCTGTCCGTCGACAATCACGTGCAGGTGACCTTGAGAGCAGTGCTCGACCCGCGCACGCACGCCGTAGACCTGCGCGAGAAGCGAAGGCGTGATGACTTCCCCGGGGACACCGAACGCCAGGACACGGCCCTCGTGCAGCACGGCGACGTAGTCGGCAAACCGCAGCGTGTGGTTGAGGTCGTGACTGGCCATCAGCACGCACAACCCGCGCTCACGAGTCAGCCACTGCAACAGCGCCAACAGTTCGAACTGCCGCTGCAAATCGAGCGCGCTGGTGGGTTCGTCCAGCAGCAGAATGCGAGGGTTCCGAATCAGCGCTTGCGCAATCGAAACCAACTGACGCTGGCCGCCGCTGAGCGTTTGCAGTTCGCATTGCGCGATACCTTCGATCCGCAGCTGTCGCAGAAGCACGGCCACAGCATCCAGTTCATCCGCGGCGATGCGCCAGCCACCCTGCTGCTTGCACGCGAGCAGCATGGCTTCAAGCACGCGCAACGCAGCGCCAGCAAAAATGTCCTGCGGCACGAACGCCGGGCGATTGGAATGCTGAGACGGCCAGAACTTGACGGGACGACTGTCGACCTGGATCAAGCCCGGTCCGTCGAGATCCCCGGCGATTCGCCGCAGCAAAGTGGATTTTCCGGCGGCATTGGCGCCGAGCAGCGCGGTCAGGCTGCCGGGTGGCAAGGGGCCGATGTCCACCCGGTCAAGCACCCTCCGCCCATCAAGCGTGGCGCCAACGTTTTCGATGCGCAGCAGTTCCATCAACGCATCCCTTTGCGCACGATCAGTACAAAAAACAATGGCACGCCGACCAGCGAGGTGACGATGCCGATCGGCAACGTCTGCCCCGCAAGAACCACCTTGCTTGCCACCGAAGCCGCCGACAGCAACGTCGCCCCGCACAGCGCCGCGGCCGGCAGCAGGAACCGCTGATCCTCTCCGACCAGCATGCGCGCAATATGAGGCCCGATCAGCCCAACGAAGCCGATAGCACCGACGAAGGAAACGCAGACGGACGCCAGGAGGCTGCTCAGCACGATGATCCGCAACCGGAGTTTCGCGACCGGGACGCCCAGCGCGCCGGCACGGGCGTCCCCCAGGCGCAGCGCCGTCAAGGCCCACGCATCGCGCATGAACGCGACGAGTACCAGCAGCAAGGCGCCCGCCATGATGGCCAGCCGGATGCCATTGGTACGGGTCAGGCTTCCCATGCTCCAGAACACCACAGCGGCCAGAGCCTGGTCCGGGGCCATATATTGCAGCCCCTGAAGCAACGCCGTGAACGCAAAGACCAGCGTGGTCCCCAAGAGGACGATCAACTCACTGCTCATGCCCCGCCATCGTGTCACGCGGTCGATGAGCAGAACCGCGCCCATGGCCATCACAAAGGCATTGACCGGAATGATGTACGGAACCAGTGCGGCGGGAAGGACGCTGACGCCCAGCACCAGGCCGAGTGCGGCACCGAAGCTGGCCGCGGCTGACACCCCGAGTGTGAACGGGCTCGCCAGAGGATTGTTCAGCACGGTCTGCATCTCCACGCCGGCAACGGACAAGCTGGCGCCCACCACCAGGGCGGTCAGCGCCGCCGGAATGCGGATGTCATGCAGCACCACCCGTACTACCTGGGGGGCATGCGGGCTCCAGAGCGAGGAGAACACCTGGTTCATCGGGTAATGCGCTGGCCCTACCGACAGATCGGCAAAGCTGCACAGCAGCGCCAGCAGGCCCAGCATGGCAAGCCACAGCAGGCGTCGCTGCACTGAGCCGGCGTACAACTGCCACATGCCGGATTGTTGAGCCCCTTGGGCATGCTTACCCGCATGCGCCCGACTCGCCGACCAGGACGACGACTGCCTGCCCTCAGGCTTGGCAACTGCTACTTGAATGCGCGCCATGTCACCACCGATAGGAGAGCGTTGCGTTGATCACCCGGTCCTGACCGATGAAGCAGTACATCTCCGAGGTGCAACTGGCCACGTAGGACTTGTTGGTGAGATTGCTCACGTTGAGCGAGAGCGTCGCATCATGTCCGATGAGGTATCCAAGATCGTAGCTGGCAGCCAGATCAACCAGCGTTGCCGACGACACCTTGAACGTGTTGCGCGGGTTGCCCCAGGTCGAACCAAGATACCGCACGCCGCTACCTAGGCGCAGCCCGGCGAGCGCGCCCCTGAAACTGTAGTCCAGCCAGGCACTGGCAGAGTGGCGCGGTGTTCCGGCGGGTGATTTGCCTCGGTAGAGCGAATCGCTGACCAGGCTGCTGTCCAGGTAGGTGTAGCTGGCGATAAGATTCAGGTCGCGCGTCAGCCTGGTAACCGCCTGCATGTCCAGCCCGCGCGAACGCAACTCGCCAGCCTGCGTCCAGTAACCCAGGTGCAGTACGTCGCTCGACTTCACGTTGGTCTGGTTGGTCTGGAATAGCGCGACGGCCAGCATGGTGGTGCCGCCTGGAGACTGGTACTTCACCCCCACTTCCGTTTGCCTCGCCTCCATCGGAACGAAAGCGCGTCCCTTGAAATCGGCACCCAGTTGCGGATCAAATGAAGTGGCGTAGCTGACGTAAGGCGCAAGGCCACTGTCGAAGACGTAGCCGAGCCCGACACGTCCCGTCCACTTACTGTCTTCTTGCCGGTGGGACGTCCAGACGGGCGAGTAGGTCCGCGAGGTGTCGTCGGTGCGGGAGCGGTCGTAGCGGCCGCTGAGCGTCAGCCGCCAGCGTCCGTAGACAATTTGATCCTGTGCGTATACGCCCACGCGCTGGAAATCCTGGCGCACGTTGTATGGCCAGTTGACGCGACTGTCGGTGAAATCCGGTGTCGCGTGGGGCCGATAGTTCACGGGGTCGTACGGGTCAAACAGTACCGGAGCCATCCGATACGAGTCGCTTTGCAGCCGCCCCGTCGCATAGTCCCCCCCACGAGCAACCGATGGGTGGTGGCTCCCAGAGAGACCTCACCGGTCAGGTTGTTGTCGAGTTGAAACGTGTGAGAGCTGGCCGGGGCGAGGCCATAGGTGCCCTCCAACCAGAGGTGGCCGCCCCGGTCCTGGTAGCCGTAGATCGACGTGCGCCGAATGTCCGAGTTGATGTACATGTAGCGCATGTTGCTGTTGAACGCCCAGCCGTTGCCAAGCCGATACGTAAGCAGTGAACTGACCGAGTCTTGCTTGCGTGACGACCCTTCGAAGTCCATGTCGGTATAGTTGCGATTCCGCATCACCCCCGGATACCGGCTGCCGTTCAGCCCAAGCGCGGCCGCAGGCACGCTGTTGTAATTCGGTATGTCCGGCTCCCACGAATGCGTCGCCAGGATCGTCCACGAAAACCGGTCATCGGGGCGCCAGGTCAGCGCAGGTGCGAAGTAGATGCGCTTGTGGCGCACGTCTTCCACCTGCCCGTGCTCATCCAGGCCCGTCGCGGTGAAGCGGTACAAGAACGTGCCGTTGGCGTTCAGGGGGCCCGTGCTGTCGACACCAATCTGCAGGTGTCTGAAGCTGCCCGCTTGCATCATGATTTCGTGCGCGGATTCACGCTGCGGCCGTCGGCTGACCTGATTGATCACGCCACCGCCGCTCCCCTGTCCATACAGCGCGGATGACGGCCCGCGCAGCACTTCCACACGCTCCAGCGTGTACGGATCGATCTGCGGCGTCCAGGTCGACGTATTGCTGATCACGCGCAGCCCGTCCAGGTAGTAGTCCGCATCGATGCCACGGATGCGCGTGAGGTCCAGTTGCGTTCCAAAGCCGCCGTAGCTTTCGCTATTGACGCCGGCGGCATAGCGCAGCGCCTGGCTCGTGGTGGTCGGCTGTTGCGCCTCCATCTGCCGGCGGGTAACCACGGAGACCGACTGCGGTGTTTCCAGCACGGATGTACGCACCTTGGTCCCCACAGTGGCGGCCTCGGCCACATAGCCTCGCTCCGGCCCATTGTCTGCGCCGGGCTGCCGGCCGGTGACAGTAATGGTCTGCAGTGCAGGGGAATCCTCCTCTTGAATACGGGTAGTCGATGGATTGCTTCCTGCGGCCTCCCGCGCCCACGCGCCGGAAACACCAGCGCAAGTTGCCAGCATCAGCGAGAGCGCGAAACGGCGGTGCGAAGACGTGTAGCGGGCCCGAGCCCCTCCATCCGGTCGGCGGGGCCTGGTTTGAAAATGGCGTTGCATGTTTGTTTGTCAGTGCTGTCTCGAGTCAAAGGGTCGTTCGCAATGGGCGCCGGGTTGAGAGCGCATGCGCACCGCTGCAACCGACGGCCTTGACGAAAGATCTTCTGACAGGCGCGCGCCGGGAACGGGTGTACTTGCCATCCGGATAACCGTAACGGGAAGGAAGCGGCTCAAAGGGCTATTGACCGACCGACGGTCGTAGTTAATAATAACCATTTTCATTTGTAAGTCAAGCAATGATGCACTACGCCGCGAGCAATAATTTGAGTCTCAATTGCAATTGACCGACCGACGGTCATATGTTAATAATTCTCACTCATAAAACAAACACAGAGGTGGGGAATGACATCTGGACGGATCATCGGCCTACTGACCGAAATAGGGCTGCAGCCCGAACTACTTCGAACAGCGGCGAGTGACTGGCAACTGCGAGCAGACCTCGGGTTGAGCTCGGCGGAAACGTTCAAGCTGCAACGGATGCTGGAGCAGTTGGGGTGCGTCGGCTTTTCGCTTTGGGGGACCCACGATCACTCGCTGCAGGAGTTGGAGCAACTGATCGACTCGGCACCTGCACTTGCCCGGCCGTCTGCCGTTGCCGCGAGCGACGCGGCGAGAGGCGCTTGATGAACGGCCACCCTGCCCTCCTGAACCAGCGGCTGGCGGCCGCCCTGCAAACCGGCGAAGACGCTCCCGCACTGGTTGCCGCCGGCACTGTGATCTCATACCGGCAGTTGATGGTGCAGGTCGCCGCTACCGCGGCACGGCTTCGCACTGCAGAGACCGGCAAAGGCGACCGCGTCGCGTTCCAGTTGCCCAATTGCGCCGATGCCGTCGTGTTGATGCTTGCGGCACTGATGACGGGAGCCGTCCCCGTTCCCATGCTCCCCGCATACCGGGAACGGGAACTTCGACACGTACTCAAGGCGACGCGTCCCCGCGTCATTGCGCTGACCAAAGGCAATCGGCGCTTCAGCGCGGCGCGCGTCGTGACCGACTTTCTCCGCGACGAGAACCTTGATGTCGCGCTTCGGCTGCTCGACGGTTCGCCGGGCGATGAACATGCGGGCTGGCGCGACCTTGGCCTCTTCTGCTCCGCGCCCTCCGACGCGACCGCGTTCAGCGAATGCGCCGCTGCCGAAATGCTTGCCGAGGATACGGCGATGATGCTGCTATCCAGCGGCACGACGGGCTTGCCGAAAGCCATCGCGAGACTGAACGGCGGCTACAGCTACATGATCGCGAAAGCCTGTCGGGTATTTGAGCTCAGCCGCCAGTCCGTCTACCTCGCGGCCATGCCGATCTCGCACGGCTTTGTCATCAACTGTCCCGGCATGCTCGGCACCCTGATCTGCGGCGGAACCGTCGTCCTGGCATCCGATACGTCGGTTCAAACGGCCCTGGAGCTCGTCAGCGCACACGGGGTAACTCACACCACGCTCGTTCCGGCATTGCTGACGCAATGGCTCGAGCAAAGCGATGACCTGCCCGCCAGACCCGGCACATTGCAACACGTCCAGGTGGGCGGGTCGCGCCTGTCCCCGGACCTCGCCGCTCGCGCCGAATCGAAATTGGGCATCCGCATTCAGCAGTGCTACGGAATGAGCGAGGGGCTGCTTTGCTTCACCCGCAGTACCGACACCGATGCAGTCCGCTTCCATTCACAGGGGCGTCCGCTGTCCGAGCAGGACCAGGTGCTGATCGTCGATGAAAGCGGTACGCCAGTGCCCTGCGGCGCATCCGGCGAACTGATCACCCGCGGTCCGTACACGATCAAGACCTATTACAACGACCCGCTAGCCTCTTCCCGCGCCTTTACACCGGACGGGTACTACCGCACCGGCGACCTAGCCCATCTCGATGCCGATGGCAACGTCTATATCGACGGGCGCGTGACCGACTCCATCAACCGCGGCGGCGAGAAATTCAGCCCCGAGGAACTCGAAGAATTGAGCAAGGGGCACGCCCGGCTCAAGGACGCCGCCTGTGTCGGCATGGCCGACCCGCGCTTCGGCGAAGTGGCCTGCCTGTTCGCCGTCGCGCATGAAGGCGAACCGTTGTTGCTGTCGGATATCCGCCAGTATTTGGAGACGGCTGGCGTCGCGTCGTTCAAGCTGCCGGAGAAACTCGTTCTGGTCGACGAGATACCCCGCAAGGGCATTGGGAAGATCGATCGCGCATTGCTCCGGGCAAGGGTTCGCGACGATGCCGAAGGTGCCGGACAGGCATCAAAGGCGGCACTGCTATGAGACACCTGCAAACCCAAGCCGAAGGAGCCGTGAGATTCAGCCTTGCGGGCGCAGCGCCGGTGCGGCACCAACTGGTGATCTTTCCGCATGCCGGCGGCAGTACGGAATTCTACCGCCCATGGCGCGACCACCTGCCGGCGGATGTCGAGCTGATCGTCCTGCAGTATCCACAACTCGGCGCAGGCACCGCCTCGGCCTGGGACGATCCCGTCGCCGCGGTCCGTCGTTGTACGCGAGGGCTGGCCAATCTTCTGGGCGTCGCGCCCATCACCGTCTTCGGCCACAGCATGGGCGCGCTGCTGGCCCTGCATGTCGCCCAGGCCCTGGCACCGTTGCGATTTCGAATCGAACAGCTCGTCCTGTCATCGCAGATGACGCCGGCCGCCCTGCAGACCGAGCTTCGAACGGAGCAGGACATCGATCGCCTCGCGCAACAAGCGCTGGGGCTCGGCGAAGTGGACGGGTTGAGCCGGATCGGGGAAGACGCTCAACACCTGCTGGTTTCCTTCATTCGCCAGGATCTCGCGCTGTTGCAAAGGCTGGCGCCGCTACCCGTCGGCGAATTGCCGGCAACCCGCATATTCGGCGGCGACGAAGATCCCCTGGTCGACCGACCCAAGCTCGCCGAATGGTCTGCATTCCTATCGCAACACCTGACACCAGAGGTATTTCCCGGAGGCCACTTCTATCTTCGTGACCAGGTACCGGCCGTGGTGGACGCCCTCCTGAGGTCCCATCGTTCGGCACTCGCCTCATAAACACTCAACTCAAATGCGCAGTGGGAGACTCATCTTGGATTTTGAACTGTTCAATGCTCAGCCAGCAGCCCCCGCATTCGGAAAAGCGCTGGAGCTGTTCCCTCAACTGAAGGCCTATCGCGATTCGCTAGGCAATACCCCGCTGGTAGAGGTCCCGGGGCCGACGAACGGCGCTCGCGTGTACGCCAAGCTGGAGTCCAAGAATCCGTCCGGCTCCATCAAAGATCGCGTGGCGTTCGGCCTCTTCTGCGACGCGATCAACGCCCACGACTTCAGCAGCGGCCCGCTGAAGCTGCTCGATTCCTCAGGCGGCAACATGGCCAAAGCCCTGGCTCACCTGGGCAATCTGTGCGGACTGCCGGTACACGTGGTGATTCCGGATTCTGCTTCGGACGAGCTGCTGCAATCGCTGAACGACAACAAAGCAATCGTCACGAAGGTGGATCGCAGCCACTTTCTGCTCGGCATCATCGCCCGGAGCCAGCAGATCGCTCGCGAAGAACCGGGCTGGACGCTGCTGTCTCAACACTTGAATCTGGTGAACACGGCGGTGCACCAGCACCACACCGGCACGGAGATTTGCCGCCAGCTCGACGGCCGCCGCGCCGATGCCTGGGTCGCAGCCGTCGGCACCGGCGGCACGCTCGCCGGTGTCTACGCGGCGCTGGCGCAGCAGAATCCCGATGTGCGCGTGGTCGGGTGTACGCCCGACGAAATGCCCTTCGGCACCATGGCGCCGCCAAATGGCAGCGCCCGCTTCGCCGGCGCCGGCGGCTTGGGCTACGGATTCCGCCAGCCGTTCGTTTCGCTGATTCCTTTCGCCGTGCCATTCCAGACGGTCACGCATGCCGAGTCGCTCAAGGCGATGTACCGTTTCCTCGAGGAAACGGGCATCCCGATCGGAGGCTCGGCCGCCGCCAACTGGATCGTCGCGTGCAACGTCGCCGCCGAACTCGGACGCAACGCCACCGTCGTGACCGTATTCGCCGATGCCGGCAGCGACGCCGACCGCGAGCGCGGCCGCCAGCTGATGGAAAGTGACAAGAACCCTATCGGGAACCCCGACTATGCCAATGCGTGAGCAAATGCCTGAACTCGACATGATGTCCAGCCTCGTCGCTCTCGCCAATCTGGCAAGAGCGCAACTGGGCCAGCCCGACGGAATCGAAACGGCGCGGCAAGCCGTAGCCGAGCGGATCGGCCATGACCACATGGTCATCATTCCGGCGGTCGAACTGTGCGAAATCAAATTCAAGGCCCAGGCCGACGACCGGCCCAGCGTGGGCGACGTCAACTCGCACAACGACCGGTGGGTCGGCGACGACGGCGATGAACTGGGAACCATCTGCGGCGAAGGCTGGAAGATCTCGCGCCTGGACGATGACGTCGTTTCCTACTATCGGGAAACGGCGGAGACGAAGTTCGGCAGGATCGAGACCGCGGGCATCTGGAATTCGTCCGCGATCTGGCAAGGCCGGTGGCAATCGCTGTTTGCCACCGGCGTCAGCGGCGAGGTGGCCGGCATGTTCGGAGTCCGGCAGTTGTATCAGGAAGTCCCTCGCCTGCGCTATCGGTCCTTTGTGCTGCTGATTCCCATCAACGCCGCCGACGCCGCCCTGCAACAACGCATCCGTCGCGGATACGTGGCCGACTGAATCGGGGATTCCATGCACATCCAGCCCTCTGATCGGGACATCGCCGTAATCGGCATGGCTTGCCGGTTCCCAGGTGCAAGCGATCCCGACGAGTATTGGCACAACCTCGTCAACGGCGTCGAATCGGTGATGGAACTCGGCGATGCGCCGAGCGACCGGCAAACCCTCCCATTCGCCGCGCCGCTGACGGGCGACGTGCTGGCATTCGATGCCGCCTTCTTTGGGATCGGCCATCGGGATGCCGCATTGATGGACCCTCAGCACCGCCTGTTTCTCGAATGTGCGTGGCACGCGCTGGAGCAAAGCGGAATTCGCCCCGGGCGCTTGCCGGATACCGGCCTGTTCGCGGGGGGGAGCAGTTCGGCGTATCTAGCGCACCTGCAGCGATCGGAACTGATGGAGAAATTCCAGCCGTCCGCTTTCGAGCTGCAGATCACCAACGACAAGGACTATCTGGTCAGCCGCACAGCGTGGCATCTGGGCATCGAGGGGCCGGTGCTCGGCGTGCAGGCCGCCTGCGCCACGTCCCTCGTCGCCGTCGCCGAGGCCGTGGAGGCGCTGCGGGCGGGCCGTTGCCGCACCGCGCTGGCCGGCGCATGTACAGTTCGCTTTCCCCAGCGGGTTCCGTACCAGGCCCAGCAGGGCATGGTCTACTCCCGCAATGGCCATTGCATGCCGTTCTCCAGCAACGCGAGCGGCACGGTGTTCGGCAGTGGCGTGGCTGTCGTCGTGCTGAAGCCGCTGCGGTTGGCGCTGGTCGATGGCGATCGTGTGCTGGCGGTGATCAAAGGCTGCGCCGTAAACAACGACGGAGCTCGCAAGGTGAGTTTCACCACCACCAGTGTCGACGGGCAACGCCGGCTGATCAGCCAGGCCATGAAGGATGCCAACCTCGCGCCATCGGCCATGCGGGCTATGGAAGCGCACGGCACCGGCACGATTGCCGGCGATCCGATCGAGTTCGACGCGCTGAACGAATTGTTCGCGACCGGCGACGTCGCCCCCCGCCATTGTGCGTTGGGCGCCGTCAAGGCAAACGTCGGGCACCTTGAAACGTGCGCCGGGATGGCTGGCCTGATCAAGGCCGTGCTTCAGATTCAGCACGGCTGGATAGCACCGCAGATTCATATCGACGAGGTCAACCCGTCCATCGCGCTGGATGGCAGCCCGTTCTACTTTCCAACGTACGCCGAGCGTTGGGAGTCGACGGACCCGCGAACCGCGATTGGCGTCAGCGCATTCGGCATCGGGGGAACCAATACGCACGTCTTGCTCGCCCGTCCGCCCCTGGACGCCGACGAGCGGCCTCCGGCTCCGGCTATCTACCCGTCGGCCGTTCCGGTGTCCGGGCAAAGCGAGGCCGCGTGCCATCGACTGATTCAGACCTACCGCTCGGATCTCTCGGCATTGCCGATCGATACGCTGGCGTGGAGCGCCCAAACGACGCGGCGGCCGCTCAGATACCGCGCGACCTTGCTGGCCGGCAAGGACGGAATGCTTCACGTGGGCGAAGAGGTGCGCGACAGCGGGCGCCGCGCGCCACATGTCGTGTTCCAGTTCCCCGGTCAAGGCAGCCAGTTCCTCGGCATGGCGACGGGCCTCGCGCAGTCCAATGCCCGCTTCGCCACCGTTCTGCGTGAACTAGTCAGCCTGCTTCGCGACAGCGCAAACGTCGACATCTCCCTCCTGCTGCATGGCAGCGGCGGCGCCGGACTCACCGACACCGCGACGGCTCAGCCGGCTCTGGTGGCCGTCCAGATCGCGATGGCGCGTTTTCTCATGCAGCATGGCATCGTGCCCGACGCAGTCGTCGGGCATAGCCTCGGAGAAATCGCGGGAGCGTGCATAGCAGGCGTATTGACTGACGAACATGCGCTCCTGTTCGCTGCCCGCCGAGGCCGGTTGATATCCGCCCTGCCTCCGGGCTCGATGCTGGCGGTATCCATGAGCGAGGAAGCCTGCCAGGACTGGCTTGCGGAGGATGTGTCGCTCGCCGCCGTCAATGGCAAGGAATCGTGCGTGCTCTCTGGCACGGTGGCGGCGATTCAACGCGTGCAGGCATCGTTGTCGGCGCGCGGGGTTCGCTGCCGCGCGTTGTCGGTATCCCACGCGTTCCACTCTTCGATGATGGACCCTGCTCTGGCCGAACTGGCACTGGCGGCGCCGGCCCCATCGACGGACGCTGCCGGGATCCGGTTCCATTCGACCTTGCTGGGTTCCGAACTTGCATCAATGGCGCAGTTGGACCGGGACTATTGGGCTCGGCACGCCCGCGAGCCAGTCCGGTTCATGGACGCGATCCAGTCGATACCGGTCCGGGAAGGAACGGTATTCGTCGAGGTCGGGCCCGGCACCACGCTGACCGCACTGACGATGGCGTTGCGCGAGAAAGACATCGCCGTCCGCACGATGCGCGCCGAACGCGACGAATCCCAAGAACACGAAATCTGGCACGGGGCGCTGCAAAAACTATGGATGGCAGGCGTGGACCTGGACTGGCGCCCGTCATGGGACAACGCCGGCACGGCCGCGCCCTTGCCTCACTATCCGTTCGACAGGACACGTCATGGCATCGCCGCGGATACGGATGCGGCCGGAAGCCCGCCGCCCGAGGCGCCCGTCCGCCGTCCGGCGTCGCGCGAGTATGAAACGCTCGACGCCGCAGCCGCAGCCCTTTGGGAGAAAGCCACTGGAGTGGCACCGTCGGACCCGCATCGGCAGTTCAGCGACGATGGCGGCGATTCGCTGTCGGTCATCAAACTGGTCGCACTTGCCGACTCCGAGCTCGGGGTCATGGTGAGCGTGCCGGACTTCATGCGCGCCCCGACACCAGCAGGCCTACGCGCCTGCCTAGTGGAAGCGGGTGCCGCCAAAGCTATTCGCACACATCGTTAAGGAAAAAAGTACGCTTGACTATGGCCATCATCAATCATCCCCGCTACGGCAAATACGAAGTCGAAACCATCGTCGTGGACGACCAGAGTTCCTTCACCATCGCATGCTCGCCGCGCCGGCACGCGCTGCCGAGCAACGGCGGAATCCGCTGGCATCGATATGACTCGCTGAGCAAGCAGAAGGACGAGGCAGTCATGCTGGCCCATGCGATGGACCTGAAGCACGGCCTCTACCGCACGGGCTTCAGCGGCGGAAAGATCGTCGTCAACAGCAACGCCGCGCCCGACGACGCGCAGCACGTGTTCGACGCAATCGGCGAGACGCTCAACCGGTATGCCGGCTCGATGTACACCGGATGCGACATCAACACCAGCAGTACCCACATGGCCTATCTCCGGAAGTCAACGCAGTGGATTCTGGACGCCATGGACAACCCCCAGATCAATACCTCGATCGCCACGGGCTACGGAGTCTGGAGTGCGTTGCTGGCCGTGCTGCAGTTCACGCACCGGAGCACCGACACGCCGCTGGTGGCAATTCACGGCATGGGCAAGGTGGGCCGGGAGGTGGCCCGGCAATGCCTCGAACGCGACTACGACGTGGTCGGATTCGACGTTCGGCCAAGTCCGGAGATCCCTACCGGCGTGCGTATGCTGAGCGAGGACGAGTTCTGGCCATGCGCATCCGACGTACTATGCGTCGCCTCCCTCTCCGGGATTCTCGACATGAAGACCGTCGATCGCATTCGCACTCGCTGGGTGGTCAGCAGTTCGAACTCCCCGTTCGAGAGCCCGGAAGCGGAAGCGAAGCTGATCGGCAGGGGCATCGGGTATCTCCCCGATTACGTCAGCAATGCCGGCGCTGTGATCTGCGACAGCGTCGAACGGTCGTTCCCGGATGTCTTCCGCATCATGACGCAAAATCAAGCAAACGAATACACCGGGGCGCTGATCGGCGCCAAGACGGAAGAGTTGCTCAAGCGCTCGCATCTGCTGGGTTGCAACATTCCCACGCTGCTTTCGCACGCCCACTAGCCTTGGCGCCCGCGTCCAGGCGATAGGAGCCTGCCTGGTCCGCGTTCGCTGCAAGCGGCACCGAGAGAAAGCGCCGCGTCCGGCGCAGCCCTGCCGTACAGCCGTGCAATCGAGCGGCTGCGCCCGGACGCGGCCCATTCGTCGCGAGATGAAAATTTGACTGACATTTCCCTGTCGCGCCGCGCGCTGCTGCACGGTATGCTCGCCACGGCGTGGCTGGCATCCCTGCCTTCGGCGCGGGCCGTCTCCGCCGAAGCGACGGCGATCAAGGACGTCGCAGACCGCGCCGTACCGCTGCGTCGCCCGGCGCGCCGCCTGTTGCTGGGTGACGGCGCGCTAGCCTATGTCCTGCCCTTGCTGCGTCCGAACGCGCCGTTCCACAACGTGGTCGGCTGGGGGGAGAACTTCCGCGCCGCCGATCTCGACGGCTATCGCGCGTATCAGCGGCGCTTTCCTGAAATCGGCAACATTCCCACGTTTCCGGGCGCGACGTCGGACGCGCTGAGCGCAGAACGGCTCATCTCGCTGGAGCCCGACGTGGTGCTGCTGAACCTGAGCGCACGCTCGGCCGCCGAATCGTCGGGGCTGGAATCGCATCTGGAGCGAGTCGGCATTCCGGTCATCTACCTGGATTTCCGCACGCCGCTGTCTGCCAACGCGACGCGCAGCGTGGAGATCATGGGCGAGTTGCTGGGGTGCCAGGCGCGCGCAAGCAGCTTCCTGGCATTCCGCGACACGCAAACACGGCGTGTGACGGAGACCTTGCAAAAGGTCGCATCGCGGCCGCTGCTCATGCTCGAGCGTGCCGCCGGCCTCTATGACGACTGCTGCCTGAGCTACGGCCATGGCAACTTCGGCATATTGGTCAGAGCTGCGGGCGGCGACAACCTCGGCGACCGATTTCTGCAAGGGGACTTTGGAATACTGCATCCGGAGCAGGTCATCGCATCCGACCCGGACGTCGTGATTGTCACAGGCGCCAACTGGTCACTGTATTCGCCGGCGGGCAATTGGGTCAATCTCGGGCCGGGCGCCAGCCTCGCCGAAGGGCAGGCCCGTCTTCAACGACTGATGGCAAGGCCCGGGTACCGGGCCTTGCGCGCAGTCAGAAGTGGGCGCGTGCATGCGATCTGGCATCCGTTCTACGACAACCCGTATTACTTCATCGCGCTGCAGCGCCTCGCCAAATGGCTGCACCCGGAGCCCTTTGCGGACCTGGATCCCGAAGCCACGTTTCGCGAGCTGCACGAGCGGTTTCTGCCGGTTCCCTATCAACCCGGGTACTGGGTCAGCCTGAGCGCGGCGCAGCCCCGGACCGAGCGCACTTAAGACCCGCTGCGCTGCCGGTCGCATCAATGAATCATCACCATCACGCAAGCTCTAGCTATCAGGAGAATACTGATGCATCCCATCAAATCCGGTTCGAATTTCGACGTGCTGGTCGTAGGCGGAGGCATTCTTGGTCTCGCAAGCGCCTACTATGCGACGGCCAAGGGCCTGAATACGCTGATCATCGATCAGTTCGGTGTCCGCAATGACGTCAATAGCTCCAAGGGCATCGAGCGGATGTTCCGCCTGATGCAGGACAACAAGTCGGAAACGCGTCTGGCCGAAACGTCGCTCGCCCTCTGGATGGAACTCCAGCACGCAACGGGCGCGCAACTGCTTGCGGTGAACGATCTCATTTTCTTTGGACATCGGGATGCGCCGATGACGACCGAAGGCAACATCATGCAGGTCCGGGCGACCATGGACGGCATGGGAATGCCGTACGTGTACTTGGACTCTCCCGATGCGATCCGCCGGCGGTTCCCGGTATTCAATCGGGCGGCCCTGCCTGACGATTATGCGGGGCTTGTCCAGGCCGCGAGCGCCTCTATCAATGCCCAAGCGGCCGCGAAGGCGTTCTTTCTGGCGGCGAAGCAGACAGGCCGTCTGCACGTGCTGGACAAGCATGCCGTGGTCGGCATCGAACATCATCCGGCGGCCGCGGGCCGCAGCTACATGCTGCACACCGAGAGCGACGGCGAGTCGCTCTCGGTCCACGGACAACATCTGATAGCGTGTCCGGGCGTATGGACCGACTCAGTGCTGAAGAGCTTCGGCCTGCAGCAAACGCCGCGCTGGAAGATCTGGCAGATGAACTACGCGTACTGGGAACTCAAGAAACGCAGTCCCCAGGTACCAATCTGGTTTGAGTTCGGGAACATCGATGCGAGCGACCATGGCACGTTCTACGGCTTCCCGCCGCTGGATTTCTCGCCGACCATGAGCAACATGGTGAAGATGAGCGCGGACTACACCTACGATGTCTTCGACTCGCCCGCGGCAATCCGGCCTGGCGTGAACGAGCGCCTGCTGGATGAGCTCACCGGTCATCTCGGCCGGCTCATCGATCCCGGTGTCATCGATGCCGGCCGCTACCATCACGCCGGCACATGCCTCTATTCCATGAGTCCGGACGGCAAGCTCGTCATCGGCCGGATCCCGACGGAACCGTCCACCGACGCGTTCTATCCACGCGCTTCAATGTGCGTCATGGAGTCTGGGCGCGCATTCAAATACGCTCCGTTGTTCGGGCGCGTGCTGGTCGAACTGGCAGTCGAAGGTCAATCCCGCTACCAAGCGGACCTCGATGTCTTTTCGCCCGTTCGCGAAGGACTGTTCGACGTGGCGCGTCCTTGACGTGAAAAGCCTGTCCGTACGGTCACTCCCGCGCAGACAGAAGTGACCGTCCGCGCGACTCTTGTTTTGTCGATCGGGCGGTCGAGTGGGGTTGACCCGGTTTCGTGGACACCTATCCTTTGGAACAGGAGGAGCCCATCATGGGAAAGCACCACAACCCTACGCGCCGGAATTTCGGGCGCAGATGGTCGAGACTGTATGACGTACTGCGCGAGGCGCCGCAGCGCGCTGCCGTCGCCGCAGCCCATGTCGGAAATGCCGGCCGGCTGCTAATCGAGCGGCGTATCGTCGAACAGGCGGCGAATGATCTTTGTCGAAATCTCCCTCGACGCCGGACCCGATCCGGCGCTGCTCGACGCGTACACGTTCATCATGCGATCGATGTGTCCGTCGCGATCGACATCGAGCGGATCGGGGTCGCCGAACAGCAATTCGTCGAGCAACGCGTACGTGCGCAGGTACGATGCGGCAAGCCCCGCATACGGCGCGGCGATCGGCCGATGGATGCGTCCCGCTTCGTTGAGCTGCACGCGCTCGCCCTCGGAATCGACGTCTGCAACGCCCGCGTGGCCCATCAGCGCCCACGCCGCGCTCAGCGCGACGCGATCCACGTCGGGCCGAGCAGCAGCCCGTCCATCGCGTTGCGCAACTGCGCATGGACGTGCCGCCCGAGGCCATCCCGCGGTTCCGGCAGCGGCCATCCGTCGATGCAGATTCGCACGAGCTCCGCATAGAGCGCGCTTTCGTCGTCGTTCACGCGCCGACGATGGCACAGCGCATGCAGGTGCTGCAGCATCGACGTTGCATCGGCCAAGCGCGTGAAGAGCGGTCGCTGCTCAGCGTGACCCAGCCGGCCAGCGCGAGCAGGTTCAGCGTCCCCCACAGCAGCCCGAGATTGCGCGTCGGATCGGCCTTGTGCCCGGCGGCGAACGCGTGCATCGCCCGCGGCTCGCCGGCCTTCAGACCGTCGAACGCGCCCGCGAGCACGAGGCGCGTGAGCGTCGGCACGAGCACGATGCCGTTCGCCCAGTTGCAACTGCGCGTGTAGGCCATCACGCGCTGCGCGTCGTCGCTGCCGATGCGCAGCGTCGCCTCGCGGTCGCCGCGGCGGGTTTCGATCGGCGCGCCGGCGTCGGCGATCTCGACGCGCAGCGGCGTGCCGAGCGGCACGCCGAGCAGCTTGCAACTGTCGTCGGCGTGCGAGCGGAGGTAGTTTTCAAGCTGCTCGTTGTCGCTGCTCGCGCACCGCAAGTTCAACGTGCCGGTGCTCGGCCGGATGGGCGCGACGCTGCGCTACGACTTCCTCGCGAACAGCAAGAACGGGGGCGGCGGCGGCGGGGTCGCGCTCAACGGCAACGGGATGGATACCGCGGACGGCTTCGGCATCGATGCGGACTGCCTCGCGACATCGAAGGCGAACGGCGGCCTCGGCTTCGAGTGCAAGGGCGCGAACCGGCAGGACGTCGCGCTCGACCTGCTGTTCTACCCGACGCAGCAGATCACCGTGAAGGTCGAATACCGGCACGACTGGGCGAACAACAAGGTGTTCCTGCGGAACGACGGCTCGTACAGCAAGTCCAACGATCTGCTTGCGACGCAGTTCATCTACTCGTTCTGACGTCAATGGCGCGACGCGCGTGCGTTTGCGCCACAACCTTTCTCTGAAGCATCACGCGCCGCGACTGCACGACGTCGCGACGCGTGCATGCCGAACGACTTTCGCGTTTTGCCCATGATCGACACCTTCGCCCGCCGCGCCGACGCGCTCGCCCGCCGCTCATACTACGAAGCCACCGTTCGCCGCCCGGCCGACGACCCGGTGCTCGACGATGCGCTCGACGTCGACGTCTGCGTGATCGGCGCCGGATTCGCCGGCCTGTCGACCGCGCTCGACTGCCGCGCGCGCGGCCTGTCGGTCGCCGTGCTCGACGCATACCGGCCTGGCTGGGGCGCGTCCGGCCGCAACGGCGGGCAGTTGATCGCGGGCTTCGCGAAGGACGGCGAAATCGAGCGCCAGCTCGGCATCGAAGGCGCGCGCGAAGCATGGGCGCTGTCGCTCGACGCGCTCGCGCTCGTCGACGAGCGCATCGCGCGCTACGGCATCGACTGCGACCTCACGCGCGGCTATCTGACCGTCGCGACGCATCCGCGCCGCGTGCCGGAGCTGCGGCAGTGGATGGATAGCGCGACGTCGCGCTGGGGACATCCGTCGCTCGAATGGCTCGATGCGCACGCGGTTCGCGCGCGCATCGCGTCGCCACGCTATGTCGCGGGCGTCCACGATCCGCTGTCCGGGCATCTGCATCCGCTCAAATACTGCATCGGTCTCGCCGACGCGGCGCGGCGCGAAGGTGCGCGGCTGTTCTCGCACACGCCCGCACTCGAAGTCGCGCGCCGCGCGCGGCCCGTCGTGCGCACGCCGTCGGGCGAGGTGCGCTGCCGCTACGTCGTCGCGTGCTGCAACGCGGGCCCGGGCGGCGTGCTGCCCGCCGCGGCGGCCGCGCGCATCGCGCCCATCGCGTCGTACATCGTCGCGACCGAGGCGCTCGGCGCCGACCGCGCGAACGCGCTGATCTCCCGGCGCGACGCGGTCTGCGACAACAACTTCTTTCTCGATTACTTCCGGCTGTCCGCCGACCACCGGATGCTGTTCGGCGGCCGCGCGAGCTCGGCGGGCGCGTCGCCCGACGCGCTCGTCGGCGCGATACGCAGCCGGATGATCGGCGCGTTCCCGCAGCTCGCCGACGTGCGCATCGAATTCGCATGGGGCGGCTTCGTCGACGTGACCCGCAACCGCGCGCCGGATTTCGGCGCGATCGATCCGAACTACTTCTATCTCCAGGGCTTCAGCGGCCACGGCGTCGCGCTCACCGGCATCGCGGGCCGCATCGTCGCGCACGCGATCGCGGGCGACGCGCGCGCGTTCGATCTGTTCGCGCGGCTGCGACACCGGCGCTTTCCCGGCGGCCCCGCGTGGCGGCAGCCCGCGCTCGCGCTCGGCATGCTGTATCACCGCGCGCGCGAGCTGCTGTTCTGAACGCGCATTTCGCCTGATTTCGCTCGACACATTCGTCACTCGGTTGCCGCAACCCCGCGGTCAACCAACTGCTCCGCATGGGAAAAACAACAGGGATGCGATCTACAGACAAACCATGCCGACGGCACGCTGATTTGCCGTCGCGTCAAGCGAGACATCGAGGATCGCGACCGTTGTACATCACGATATCCATCGTCAGATTTCGATCGCACTCGTTCGCGCACATCCCGCGTTCGACGAAGATACACTTGCGACCGAAATCAGCTCGCACTTGGCGCTCCGCGAATTGGCCTCTCCGACGACCGTGACCAAGAGGCAAAACGTTCTCCATCACAAAGCGCCGCCTTTTGTCCGGACGCTTGTTGCGCCCAAGCATTCGATTCTTGCATGCTCGTCCTCTTTCACAGGTCGCCATCGAGAACGCCGCTCGAAGACGCCTTCGGTTTCGTCAAACGTGCCCGCCAAGCCCGATGGATCCGTGTTTCTCCAACTGAACGCAAAGCATCGTTTGAGCATGTTCGATCCCTTCTCGAACGGTCCTTGCAAAATCCCCGTGAAGACGAAGCGAATTCATGATGCTCTCGGCAATGCCGCCCGGCGTCGCGCATTGATTTACATAATCCTCGATTTCATTTTTCTTTAAATCTACAAGCCTAACCCGCCTCGCCCAATCGATAACCTCGCCCCACTCACCGAGCCCGTATTCTTGAGCACATTTCAATATTTCCCGATCACCAACAGCCGTTCCGATAAAATCGCAATACATTAATATAAACGGAAGACAAGTGCCGAGCACGGTAACTGGCTCAAAATGATTCTCGGATCGCAAATTCAAAAAGTTCGCCACCATGGATTCAAATAAATCCCTTGCGCTTTCATTCATGTCGCCGCAAGTTACACCGAGCGCCTGCCCGCTGGAAATCGTATCCGGTGAGCTTATAATCGCCCGTGCGATCGACCCCGATCCATGCGCAACGCCTGACAATCTGGAAAGCGAAACACCGGCCAAAAACGAGATGATTATCTGCCCATCTCTCAATTTGTAATTGGATAGCATTCCGTAATCTATCGGCCGTACGGTATACAAAATTACATCGCAATTCTGCATGACCGCATCTACGTCTACAAGACGGTCTTCGACTCCCGATGTCGCACTCGTCGTATACGATTTTTGGGAACCACGATGTCCGAGCCAAACATTTCCTCGATCAAACCCAACATCGATCAAGCGCGACGCAAGAGCAACCCCCAAGTGCCCCGCACCAATAATTCCGATTCTTTGACTCGTCATCCCATCACCTCCGATAGCCTTCGAAAGTTCGATTTGTTCTGCCATTGGACAAGCAGGTGAGTCTGAAAACGGCCGGCGTCGCCGTGCCGCTAAAGGGCTCATGAGGCCTCGCGCCCGATGATCAACACGAACCGCGATCACTCGACATTCGGCTCGAACAAGCCGTTCGCTGAGCCATGCGCCCCACGGCATCGCGACGTGACAGCGTCAGCATGAGTTGCTATCCTAGAGCTTGACCGACCATCGGTCAATGGGATGTCGCTGCACGTGTCGATACCTTCCCAGACAACCAGGAATGCAAATTTGGGCGCGTATTCAAACCCTTGTTCGATTACGCGCACATGCTCCACTGCAAACGGTCTTCGACTTTCCGTTGCATCGAGCTAACGATATTAGGATTTTTCCAGATTCAAGGTGGAGCCCACCGCCCGCATATTGAATTCAATCGAGGTTCACATGATCAGCCATCAACGCTATGTTTTATTCGCACTCTTGCTATCCGGATTCGTAACGATTTTCGATTTATTTGTTGTCAATATCGCGATCGTCAACATTGAGAAGACACTGCACGCAAGCTACGTAGAGCTGACGATGATTATCGTAGCCTATGAGTTATCGTTCGGCCTCTTGCTCATCACCGGAGGAAGGCTGGGCGATCTATGGGGGCGCCGTCGGGCCTATCAGATCGGCATGCTGTGCTTCACGGTGTCATCGGTTCTTTGCGGACTCGCGCCCCACGCGGCGGTACTGATCTTCGCGCGCTTTTTACAAGGGCTGTCTGCCGCCATACTCTTTCCGCAAATCTACGCAAGCATCCGAGCAGATTTTGACGAAACCGGCGCCCGACGGGCTTTCGGATACTTGGGAATGACGCTCGGGCTCGCTGCGATCGCGGGGCAAGTTCTAGGCGGCCTGATCATCTCGATCAATCTGCTGGAGTTGCAGTGGCGAGCTATCTTTTTTATCAACCTCCCCATCGGCTTGTTGGCGCTGGCTTTTTCTCGTCATTTACGGAACACGTCTATCGAGCAGAAAAACAGCCTGGACTGGGCCGGCGTCGCTCTTTCGAGTATGGGAATCTCCGTTTCACTGCTGCCTCTGCTAATGAGCGCGGTCTGGGGATGGAGCTTCAAAAGCTATGTCCTGATGTTGATCGGTCTGGGCACCTTGTATCTATTCATGCGTCACGAAATCCGGTACGCACGCAATGGCCACGTTCCTCTCATCAATATGAAGCTTCTCCAGGAAAGACGATTCATCAAGGGCTCGTCGCTGGTCATGTGCATCTATGCGACTGCCGGTTCATTCACGTTGGTGTTTTCGATTTTTCTTCAGTCCGGTTTGAAGCTAAGCCCGTTTGAAGCGGGAATGACCTATGTTTCGACCAGCATCGGATTTGCAATTTCGTCGCTATTGATGCCCCGGCTAATCGGCCGATCCGGCCCCCAAGTCGTTTCCGTTGGCGCGGTCTCTTACGCGGCAAGCTTCATCGCGCTAATACTCGCCGTGCGATATTTCCCTATCCTCGAACGGCCGTGGCTCCTGATGCCGGTACTGTGGACGCTGGGCTTTACTCAAGGCATGGTCATGACCCCTCTTTTGAATATCGTTTTGGCAAACGTCCAGGAAAATTTCGCGGGAATGGCCGCTGGAGTCGTTTCGACCTTGCAGCAGGTGGGCGCGGCATTTGGCGTAACGGCGGTCAGTACGATCCTGCAGATGACCTTAAAAAAAATGTCCCATCTGCAGGAATTCTCTCAACTGCAAAGCGCGTTCGTCTACAGCATGTTTTTCAACGTGGGGGCTGCTGTCGTCGCCAGTTATATCCTGCGGAAGATGTTGAATCAAGCGCAGCGCGTTTGAACGGAACCATTAGTTGCTGACCTAGTGTCGTGAGTTAGAAGTTCGTTTCATTATTATGTTTCGCCACTTGTGGCAACGAAGTGCTGCTTGAAGAGGCGTTCGGATTCGCGCAAGCCCTCGTCGGTAAGGATCACGGATTTCGCCTTGTTGACAGGATCGTCGATGAGACCACGTGCATGAAGCCGGTCGAGCACATCCCAATCGAAGTTCTTCCATGCTCGGTTGTGGTCATGCAGTGTCAGGTAAAGAAGGGCGAGAACCGTATCGTCAATCGCAGCGGTGTTGATGTTCATGGCGTTCATCCGGAAACCCAACGCAATCGCGCGGCAATCTCACGGTCCATCACCGCATTTTAGTTGAAACGATGTCCATGAATCACACATCCCATCTCATCCAGCACGAGATGATGTCGGCCGCACGCACGCCGGCCTTCGCCAAGCTGCCCACCGTCCTCAAGCGACTTCGCGAACACCTCAAGCTGCTCATCAATGTAAAACGGCCCGATCGCAAATGCGTTCGGGCCGTCAAGTCCCGTCCCGCTCGTTATGCCGTCCGGTTCCTCAGAAAAAAACCTTAACTGAACGGCATTAGACCCACGGGTCGGCTTTTTTGCGTCCAATCGCGACTGCCCGCCGCGACCAAACTTTTAAACTTATCACCAATTCCCGATAAACCAAAATGCGTCCCATCCGAAAATAAAGCATAACCTGTCCAGGTGGCCACTTTATGCTTAACGGCACAGTAAATCGTTGATTTTCAATAGAAAAGAGTGGTGGGCCCGGCGGGGTTCGAACCCGCGACCAATCGATTATGAGTCGACTGCTCTAACCCCTGAGCTACAGGCCCTAAAAACGAATGCGGCGCAAAAAAAGACCCGGTGATGCTGGCCGGGTCGGCATTGTAACAACTAAGTAAGGAAATCGCCGCCGGATTTTTGCGCCCCGGCGGCGATCAATCGGAATCGGACGATCAGTTCCCCTCGAGGAATGACTTCAGTTTGTCCGAACGGCTCGGATGACGCAGCTTGCGCAGCGCCTTCGCCTCGATCTGACGGATCCGCTCGCGCGTGACGTCGAACTGCTTGCCGACTTCCTCGAGCGTGTGATCGGTGCTCATCTCGATACCGAAGCGCATCCGCAGCACCTTCGCCTCACGCGGCGTCAGCGAATCGAGCACGTCCTTCACGACGTCGCGCATGCTCGCATGCAGCGCGGCATCCGCCGGCGCGACCGTGTTGGAGTCCTCGATGAAGTCGCCGAGATGGGAATCGTCGTCGTCGCCGATCGGCGTTTCCATCGAGATCGGCTCCTTCGCGATCTTCATGATCTTGCGGATCTTGTCCTCCGGCATCTCCATCTTCTCGGCGAGCGTCGCCGGATCCGGCTCGAGGCCGGTTTCCTGCAGGATCTGCCGCGAGATGCGGTTCATCTTGTTGATCGTCTCGATCATGTGAACCGGAATCCGGATCGTGCGCGCCTGGTCCGCGATCGAGCGCGTGATGGCCTGGCGGATCCACCACGTGGCGTACGTCGAGAACTTGTAGCCGCGACGGTATTCGAACTTGTCCACCGCCTTCATCAAACCGATGTTGCCTTCCTGGATCAGGTCCAGGAACTGCAGGCCGCGGTTCGTGTACTTCTTCGCGATGGAGATCACGAGACGCAGGTTCGCCTCGGTCATCTCGCGCTTCGCCTGGCGCGCCTTCAGTTCGCCTGCCGCCATCTGGCGGTTGGTTTCCTTCAGGTCCTTCAGCGGCAGCACGACGCGCGCCTGCAGATCGAGCAGACGCTGCTGCTGCTCGCGGATCGCCGGAATGTTGCGCGACAGGATCGCGCTGTACGAATGGCCTTCCGCCGCAACCTTCTCGGCCCAGTCGAGATCGGTCTCGCTGCCCGGGAAGCGCGCGATGAATTCCGAGCGCGGCATCCCGCACTTGTCGACGACGATGTGCAGGATCTGACGCTCGACCTGACGCACTTCGTCGACTTGCGCGCGCAGCGTGTCGCACAGGCGCTCGACGGTGCGCGCAGTGAAGCGGATCGACATCAGTTCGTTCTGGATCGTTTCCTGCGCCTTCAGGTACGACTTCGACTTGTAGCCTTCCTTCTCGAACGCGCGGCGCATCTTGTCGAACCATTCGCTGATGAGCGCGAACTTCTCGAGCGACGCGCGCTTCAGCGCTTCGAGCTGGGCCGCGTTGGCGGTCGCCTGCGCGGCGCCGTCGTCCTCGTCCTCTTCCTCTTCGTCGCCCTCTTCGGCTTCCTCGTCCTCGTTCTCGATTTCCTCGGCGTCCTTCTCCGAGAAGCCGTCGGAATCGGCGGCGTTCGGATCGATCAGGCCGTCGACGAGTTCGTCGACACGGCTCTCCTCGTTCGCGACGCGCTCGGCCATCGCGAGGATGTCGGCGATCGTCGTCGGGCATGCGGAAATCGCCATCACCATGTGACGCAGGCCGTCCTCGATCCGCTTCGCGATCTCGATTTCGCCTTCGCGCGTGAGCAGCTCGACCGTGCCCATCTCGCGCATGTACATCCGGACCGGATCGGTCGTGCGGCCGAATTCGGAATCGACGGTCGACAACGCGACTTCCGCTTCCTCTTCGACTTCATCGTCGGACGACGCGGCGGGCGCGTTGTCGTTCAACAGCAGCGTCTCGGCGTCGGGCGCCTGCTCGTACACCGCGACGCCCATGTCGTTGAACGTGCCGATGATGCCTTCGAGCGCTTCCGTTTCCGTGAAGTTGTCCGGCAGATGGTCGTTGATTTCGGCGTACGTGAGGAAGCCGCGCTCCTTGCCGAGCTTGATCAGCGCGCGCAGCTTCGTACGGCGCTCTTCGAGTTCCTCGGCCGTGCCGGGCGTGCTCGTCGCGAACGCTTCCTTCAGCAGCGCCTTTTCCTTGGCGCGGCGATCGCGCGCCTTGGCCTTTTCGCCTTTGCCCGACGCAGCGGTAGGCTGGTCGTCGCTCTGGTTTGCGTCGTCATCGACGGATACTTCGTTCAGCTTTTTCGTCATGGAGTTCGCCGTACCGGCTAAATCGACTCGCGGCTGCTGGACTACAGCCGGTTGAACCGTGGATGCTCGAGTAGCTGCCGTTTCGTCCGGCGCGGCAGCCGCTCCCCTTGCGCTTTTCGCACTCGCCCGCGTCAAAGCCGGCTTCGCCGTCTTCGCCTTGGACCTCACGACGACCCGTGATGTGCTGGCCGTCGGCGCCGGCGCAGCCTTGGCGGTGCCGGCCGCGGCTCTCTTCCTCGCAGGGTGCGCCGCGCGGGCCGAAGACGTCTTTGCGGAAACTGCGGATCGGCCCGGCGCGACCTTCACGGTCGATTCCGTCGCCTTGCCCGCCGCTTTTTTTCCGCCGGTAGTCTTTGCCATCGCGATTCTCGCCTTCTTTCTCGCCTCTGCCAGGAAAACAAACCGCTGAAAACCTTATATTATAGCACGTTGAGGCAGCCCCTTCCCCGGCCGGTTCACAGCCCGAGCCTCCGCTTCATGTCTGCCAGGTTCTGATGCAAGTCCTTGATTTCCGCCAATTCCTCGGAAGAGGGCGCCGAACGCTTCGACAGGCTGTTGAGCCTGTCGCAGCACACGTCATAGCGCATCTTGAGCACCGCTGCCTGAAGTTCCTCGCCTGCGATCCGTTCGCGCTCGCGCAACTCTTCCTGCGCCGCGTCGCTTTCCGGATTCTGCTGCATCAAGTCGCGGACGTTTTCATCATAGACCAGAATTTCCCGGAAAATTTCGTCGTAAGTTGGCGCGTTAGCCGAATTGCGTAGCACGTCAGACAAAAGCCGGAATTCCGCTCCGTCCCCGAGCGCGTGCGCGTGGCCGATCACCTCGTCGAACAGTTCCCCGATTCTCGGCAGCGCCCGCAGCGTCGCGACACTCTCGTCGTCGAGCGCCGCCGCGATGCGCGGATGCATCACCAGATTGCGCAGCGCGCGCTTTTCGCTGTCCGTCACGCGCCGCCGCTCGCTGCGGGCGGGCGCCTGGCGGGCCGGCGCGGCGATCCGCGCGTCCACTTCGGCGAGCGCGGCGACTTCGTCGAACGGAATCTGCAGCCGGTCGGCGAACATGTGCATGATCTGCGCGCGCAACGCGTTCGCGGGCAGCGCCTGCAGCAACGGCTTCGCGTCGAACAGCGCCTTCGCGCGCCCTTCCGGCTGGTCGAGCTCCTTGCCGGCCGTCGCCTCGTTGAGCAGGAACTGGGACAGCGGCATCGCGCGCTTCACCTGCTCCGAAAACGCATCCGTCCCGAATTCCCGCACATAGCTGTCCGGATCGTGCTCCGGCGGCAGAAACAGGAAACGGATCGTCCGGTTGTCCGCCGCGTGCGGCAGGCACGCCTCGAGCGCGCGCCGTGCGGCGCGCCGGCCGGCCGCGTCGCCGTCGAAGCTGAAGACGACCGTGTCCGTCTGCCGCAGCAGCTTCTGCACGTGGATCGGCGTGCACGCGGTGCCGAGCGTCGCCACCGCGTTCGGAAAGCCGAGCTGCGCGAGCGCGACGACATCCATGTACCCTTCGACGACGAGCGCGTATTTGTGCTCGCGAATCGCGAGCCGCGCCTCGAACAGGCCGTACAGTTCGCTGCCCTTGTTGAACAGCGGCGTCTCGGGCGAATTCAGGTATTTGGGCTCGCCGCCGTCCAGCACCCGGCCGCCGAAGCCGATGACCTGCCCCTTCACGTTGCGGATCGGAAACATGATCCGCTCGCGGAACCGGTCGTAGCGGCGCGCGACGCCGTTCGCGTCGGTCTTCTCGCTGACGATCACGAGGCCCGCGTCGACGAGCGAATCGTGGCGGTAGTCGCCGAATGCCGACTCGAGGTTCTGCCAGCCGTCCGGCGCGTAGCCGAGGCCGAAGCGCAGCGCGATCTCGCCCGTCAGGCCCCTCCGCTTCAGATACTGGATCGCGTTCGGCGCGCCGCGCAATTGCTTTCGGTAGTAGTCGCAGGCGGTCTGCATCACGTCGGACAGCGCGGTCGTGACCGATTTCGATGCGGCGGGCGGCGCATGGCCTTCGCCCGAGCCGCCGCCCGCGCCCCGCATCGGCGACGGCTCATGCGGCACCGTGAGCCCGACCGATTGCGCGAGCTCCTGAACGGCCTCGGGAAACGTGAGCCCCGCGTGCTCCATCAGGAAGCCGATGGCGGTGCCGTGCGCGCCGCAGCCGAAGCAATGATAGAACTGCTTCGTCGGGCTGACCGTGAACGATGGGCTCTTCTCGTTGTGAAACGGGCACAGCCCCATGAAATTGGCGCCGCCCTTCTTGAGCTGCACGTACCGGCCCACCACGTCGACGATGTCGACGCGGTTCAGCAAATCCTGCAGGAACGAATGCGGAATCACCGTTGGATCGATCGGAAGACGTGCCGGCCGACACGCGCCGTTGCGGCCGGCGCGGGCCGCTTGAACGACGGGCGCGCGTCGCGCCGGCTGAGGGTCACTTCGAGAGCGCCGCCTTGACGAGCGCGGACACGGCCGTCATGTCGGCGCGGCCGGCGAGCTTGCCCTTGAGCACGCCCATCACCTTGCCCATGTCCTGCGGGCCCGCCGCGCCCGTCTGCGCGACGGCCGCCTGCACTTCGGCCGCAACCTCGGCCTCCGACAACTGCGCCGGCATGTACGCGGTCAGCACCGCAACTTCCGCCTGCTCCTTCTCGACGAGATCGGTGCGGCCAGCGGCCTCGAACTGGCTGATCGAATCCTTGCGCTGCTTGATCATCTTGTCGACCACCGCGGTGACGCCCGCGTCGTCGAGCGTCACGCGCTCGTCGACCTCGCGCTGCTTGATCGCGGCGAGCAGCAGGCGGATCGTCGCGAGCCGCTCGCTTTCCTTCGCGCGCATCGCGGCCTTCATGTCTTCACTGATCTGGTCTCTCAGACTCATCGTATTTCCGGTATCAAAATTTCCATGCGACGCCGCCCGGCGGCATCAACACAAAAACCCGCTTGAGACGGTTTCTCAAGCGGGTTTGCTCGAATCCGGCATCGACGGCCTCGCTTGCGGAGCCCGCCGGCGCGCCGCCCCGCGAACCACGCGGCGCGGGCAATGCTCAGTAGAGCTTCTTCGGCAGCATCTGGCTACGGATGCGCTTGTAGTGGCGCTTCACCGCAGCGGCCTTCTTGCGCTTGCGCTCCGCGGTCGGCTTCTCGTAGAACTCGCGCGCGCGCAGTTCCGTCAACAGACCGTTCTTTTCGATCGTGCGCTTGAAGCGGCGCATCGCAACTTCGAAAGGCTCGTTTTCTTTAACGCGGATGATCGTCATGACCCGTCACGTAAAAAAAGTAAAGGTATTGCGGAGAAAGATTTTTAAGTATACCAGACGCTTTGCACAAACGCACTAACCCGTCAAGCGCCGCGTGCTGTCGGCGGCCGCGCGCCCGGCCGCGACGCCCGACGCCCAAGCCCACTGGAAATTGTAGCCACCGAGCCAGCCTGTCACGTCGACCGCCTCGCCGACGAAGAACAGGCCCGGCACGCGCTCGCTCATCATCGTCGCCGACGACAGCTCGCGCGTGTCGACGCCGCCCTTCGTCACCTCGGCCTTCCGGTAGCCCTCGGTGCCGCTCGGCGCGAGCGTCCAGCGCGACAGCGTCTCGCCGATCCGGCGCAGCGTCTTGTCCGGCAGGTCGGCAAGCCGCGCGTCAGCGCGCACCCGCTCGGCCTCGAGCCACGCGTGCGCGAGCCGAGCGGGCACCCATTCGGCGAGCAGCGTGCCGATCTGCCGCCGCGAGCCGGCCTTCGCGCGGATCAGCTCGTTCGCCGCGTCGATCCGCGGCACGAGATCGACATGGATCGGCTCGCCCGAGCGCCAGTAGCTCGAAATCTGCAGGATGCCCGGCCCGGACAGTCCGCGATGGGTGAGCAGGATGTCCTCTACGAACTCACCGCCGCCCTTCTTCGCGCCGGTCGACACCCGCGCCTCGAGCGACACGCCCGACAGCGCCGCGAACGGCGCCCACGCGTCGGCCGAAAAGGTCAGCGGCACGAGCGCCGGCCGCGTGTCGACGAGCTTGTGGCCGAACTGTTTCGCAATCCGATAGGCGAAATCGGTCGCGCCGATCTTCGGGATCGACAACCCGCCCGTCGCGACGACGAGCGCCCGCGCGCCGATCGCGCCCGCGCTCGTGTCCAGCGCGAAGCCTGGCGTGAAGCCGTCCGCCTGCGCGTGCCGCACCGCGTCGACCGTCACCGGCCGCCGCCACGCGACGCCGCCCGCGTCGCACTCGCTTTTCAGCACGTCGATGATCGCGTCGCTCGAATGGTCGCAAAAGAGCTGGCCCTTGTGCTTCTCGTGCCACGTGACGCGGTAGTTCTTCAGGAGCCCGAGAAAATCGCGCGGCGTGTAGCGCGCGAGCGCCGAGCGGCAAAAATGCGGATTCGACGACAGGTAGTTGTCCGGCCCCGCGTACCGGTTCGTGAAATTGCAGCGCCCGCCGCCCGAGATGCGGATCTTCTCAGCGAGCCGCGCCGAGTGATCGAGCAGCACGACGCGCCGGCCGAGCTGCCCCGCCACGGCGGCCGCCATCATGCCCGCCGCGCCCGCGCCGATCACGGCGATGTCGAAATTTTCCATGGCGCGGATTGTACCCGCGTCGCGCGCCGCTTCGCCCGCGCGCCCGGGCAAGGCAGCCGCGCTGTTATACTTTTCTGTTACGTTGATTTCCGGCCGCGCGCGTACGCGCGTATCGATGCGGCCGCCGCACACCATCATGCTCGTTCTCGGCATCGAAAGCTCCTGCGACGAAACCGGCCTCGCGCTCTACGACACCGGGCGCGGCCTGCTCGCGCACGCGCTCCACTCGCAGATCGCGATGCATCGCGAATACGGCGGCGTCGTCCCCGAACTCGCGTCGCGCGACCACATTCGCCGCGCGCTGCCGCTGCTCGAGGAGGTACTTGCCGCCAGCGGCGCGCGCCGCGAGGAGATCGACGCGATCGCGTTCACGCAGGGGCCCGGCCTCGCGGGCGCGCTGCTCGTCGGCGCGAGCATCGCGAACGCGCTCGCGTTCGCATGGGACAAGCCGACGATCGGCATCCATCACCTCGAAGGGCATCTGCTCTCGCCGCTCCTCGTCGCCGAGCCGCCGCCGTTTCCGTTCGTCGCGCTGCTCGTGTCGGGCGGCCATACGCAGTTGATGCGCGTGACCGACGTCGGCGTCTACGAGACGCTCGGCGAGACACTCGACGACGCCGCCGGCGAAGCGTTCGACAAGACCGCGAAACTGCTCGGCCTCGGCTACCCCGGCGGACCGGAAGTGTCGAAGCTCGCGGAAGCCGGCGCGCCGGGCGCGGTCGCGCTGCCGCGGCCGATGCTCCATTCGGGCGATCTCGACTTCAGCTTCAGCGGGCTGAAGACCGCCGTGCTCACGCAAATGAAAAAGCTCGAAGCGGCGCACGCGAGCGGCGTCGAGCTCGAGCGCGCGAAGGCCGATCTCGCGCGCGGCTTCGTTGACGCGGCCGTCGACGTGCTCGTCGCGAAATCGCTCGCCGCGCTGAAGAAGACGCGGCTCAAGCGGCTCGTCGTCGCGGGCGGCGTCGGCGCGAACCGGCAACTGCGCGCGGCGCTGTCGGCCGCCGCCGGCAAGCGCGGCTTCGACGTTCATTATCCCGACCTCGCGCTCTGCACCGACAACGGCGCGATGATCGCGCTCGCGGGCGCGCTGCGGCTCGCGCGCTGGCCGTCGCAGGCGAGCCGCGACTACGCGTTCACGGTGAAGCCGCGCTGGGATCTGGCGTCGCTCGCGCGATAACGCGCGCACGTCGTCCGCCATCCCAAAACGAAAAGGGCCGTTCGAATCGAACGGCCCTTTTCGCATCCGGCGGCAAGCACCGCACGACGCTCACGCGCCTCGCCGCTTGTCGCGCTCGATCAGCGCATACGCGCTGTGATTGTGGATCGACTCGAAGTTCTCCGCCTCGAGCACATACGCGACGATCCGCTCATCGGCGTCGAGCCGCCGCGCGACGTCGCGCACCAGATCCTCGACGAACTTCGGATTTTCGTACGCGCGCTCGGTGACGAACTTCTCGTCGGGACGCTTGAGGAGGCCCCACAGCTCGCACGACGCCTCTTCCTCCGCAATACGAATCAGATCCTCGACCGGCACGTCGGCCGCGAGCTCCGCGTCGATCGTCACGTGCGAGCGCTGGTTGTGCGCACCGTACTGGGAGATCTTCTTCGAGCACGGGCAAAGGCTCGTCACCGGCACGAGCACCTTCGCGAATACGCGCGTGAGCCCGTCGCGCACGTCGCCCGTCAGCGTCACCTCGTAATCGAGCAGGCTGCGCACGCCCGACACGGGCGCCGTCTTGTTCACGAAGTACGGAAACGACACCTCGATGCGTCCCGCCTGCGCCTCGAGCTTTTCGAGCATCGTCGCGAGCATCGCGCGGAACGCGTCGGCCGTCAGCGGCCCGTCGCTTTCCTCGAGCAGCGCGACAAAGCGCGACATATGCGTGCCCTTCTGATCGGCCGGCAGATGCACGTCGAGATTCCAGGTGCCGACGGTAGCCTGCGTCTCGCCCTCGGCGGTGCGCACCGTCAGCGGATGGCGGACCGCGCGCACGCCGACGCGCTGGATCGGCATCTGCCGGGTATCGACCGTGCTTTGCACGTCGGGCATCACGAATTCGGGATTCATCAGGTTCATCTTGTTCGATCCTTGTAGGGTCGCGCGGCGCGACATCGCCCTATGCCGCCCGACCTGCCGGAAATGCAACATGGGCCCGCAGGCCCATGCATTCGAGGGAACGCCGCCGCGCGGCGGCCTGACGCGACGGTTATGCGACGCGCTTCGCCGGACTCGCGACGCTCGCCGTATGGTTCAGGAAGCGTTCGCGAATCGAGTTCGCGATGCCGTCGCTGTCGAGGCCGCACATCGACAACAGCTTCGCCGGATCGCCGTGATCGACGAAGCGGTCCGGCAGGCCGAGCTGCAGCACCGGACGGACCACGCCGCTTTCCATCATCGCCTCGACGCACGCGGAGCCCGCGCCGCCCATCACGCAGCCTTCCTCGACGGTGACGAGGTAGTCGTGCGTCTGCGCGAGCTCCCGCACGAGCTCGGCGTCGATCGGCTTCACGAAGCGCATGTTCGCGACGGTCGCGTCGAGCGCCTCGGCCGCCGCGATCGACGGCGCGACCATCGTGCCGAACGCGAGAATCGCGATGCGCTTGCCGTCCGGCTGCGACGTGCGACGGCGCACTTCGCCCTTGCCGAGCGGAAGCTCCGTGAACGCCTTGACGGTTGCAACGCCCGTGCCCGCGCCACGCGGATAGCGAACCGCGGTCGGGTTCGGCTGTTGCAGCGCGGTGTACAGCATCTGGCGGCACTCGTTCTCGTCCGACGCGGCCATCACCGTCATGTTCGGGATGCAGCGCAGGAACGCGAGATCGTATGCGCCGGCGTGCGTCGCGCCGTCCGCGCCGACGAGGCCCGCGCGGTCGATCGCGAACACGACGGGCAGGTTCTGCAGCGCGACATCGTGAATCAACTGATCATAGGCGCGCTGCAGGAACGTCGAATAGATCGCGACCACGGGCTTGAGTCCCTCCGTCGCGAGGCCGCCCGCGAACGTCACCGCGTGCTGCTCGGCGATGCCGACGTCGTAGTAGCGCTCCGGGAAGCGCTTCTCGAACTCGACCATGCCCGAGCCTTCGCGCATCGCGGGCGTGATGCCGACCACGCGCGCATCGAGTTCCGCCGCGTCGCACAGCCATTCGCCGAACACCTGCGTGTAGGTCTTCTTCGCGGGCGTCGTCGACGGCTTGATGCCTTCCGCCGGGTTGAACTTGCCGGGCCCGTGATAGAGCACCGGATCGGCCTCGGCGAGCTTGTAGCCCTGGCCCTTCTTCGTCACGACGTGCAGGAACTGCGGCCCGCGCAGCTCCTTGATGTTCTGCAGCGTCGGGATCAGCGAATCGAGATCGTGGCCGTCGATCGGCCCGATGTAGTTGAAGCCGAATTCCTCGAAGAGGGTGGCCGGCACGACCATGCCCTTCGCATGCTCCTCGAGCTTGCGCGCGAGCTCGAGCACGGGCGGCGCGACGCTCAGCACGCGCTCGACGCCCGCGCGCGCGGCCGCATAGAAGCGGCCCGACATCAGCCGCGCGAGATGGCGGTTCAGCGCGCCGACGGGCGGCGAGATCGACATGTCGTTGTCGTTCAGGATCACGAGGAGCTTCGCATCCTCGGACACGCCCGCGTTGTTCATCGCCTCGAACGCCATGCCGGCCGTCATCGCGCCGTCGCCGATCACCGCGATCGAGAAGCGGTCGTCGCCGTTCAGCTTGCTGCCGATCGCCATCCCGAGCGCGGCCGAGATCGACGTGCTCGAGTGCGCGGTGCCGAACGTGTCGTATTCGGATTCCGAACGGCGCGGAAAACCCGAGATGCCGCCGAGCTGGCGCAGCGTCTTCATCCCGTCGCGGCGGCCCGTCAGGATCTTGTGCGGATAGGTCTGGTGACCGACGTCCCACACGATCCGGTCATCCGGCGTATCGAACACGTAATGCAGCGCAATCGTCAGCTCGACCGTGCCGAGATTGGACGACAAATGGCCGCCCGTCTTCGACACGCTGTCGAGGACGAACGCGCGCAGCTCGTCGGCGAGCGGCTGCAGTTGGCGACGATCGAGACGGCGCAGGTCCGCCGGGTCGTCGATGGTTTTCAGCAAGTCGTACATCGTCGTTCCATTGTAGGAAAACAAACGCGCCCGCACTTCTTGCGCGCACCACCCGTAGCGTGGGCGCGGCGGCGGGCTTTCGCGTCAGCTAACCCGGTTCACCACCAGGTCCGCCAGTTCGGCCAGGCGCTGCGCGCGCGCGCCGAACGGCTCGAGCGCGGCGTGCGCATCGGCGCGCAGTTGCGCGGCAAGCGCACGCGACGCGTCGAGGCCGATGATCGACACGTAGGTCGGCTTGTCGTTCGCCGCGTCCTTGCCGGCCGTCTTGCCGAGCGTCGCGGAATCGGTGGTGACGTCGAGAATGTCGTCCACCACCTGGAACGCGAGGCCGACGGCCGCCGCATAGGCGTCGAGCG
The DNA here is from genome assembly GCF_001513745.1 of Burkholderia humptydooensis. Taxonomy (NCBI): domain Bacteria; kingdom Pseudomonadati; phylum Pseudomonadota; class Betaproteobacteria; order Burkholderiales; family Burkholderiaceae; genus Burkholderia; species Burkholderia humptydooensis. Next base: position 2,314,576 of record NZ_CP013382.1, read on the forward strand.
CGCGCATCGCGTCGCCGGACGGCGTCTCGCCCGCGAGCGCGCCCATGCGCACCGACGCGCGCAACAGCGCGCCCGTCTTCATCCGGTGCATCGTCTCCAGCGCGTCGCGCGTGAGCGCCACGCCGACGCTCGCGAGATCGATCGCCTGGCCGCCCGCCATGCCGATCGAGCCGCTCGCGAGCGCGAGCTCGCACACGAGCGCGGCCTGCCGGTCAGCCGGCAGCGCGGCGGCGTCGGTCAGCGCGACGAAGGCCTGCGACTGCAGCGCATCGCCGACGAGGAGCGCGGTCGGCTCGTCGTACTTGACGTGGACAGTCGGCTTGCCGCGACGCAGCGCGTCGTCGTCCATGCACGGCATGTCGTCGTGCACGAGCGAATACACGTGAATCATCTCGAGCGCCGACGACGCGGCGTTCAACGCCGCCTCCGACGCACCCGTGAGCTCGCCCGCCGCATGGCACAGCAGCGGACGCACCCGTTTGCCGCCCCCGAGCACCGCATAGCGCATCGCTTCGTGCAGTTGCGCGGGCGCCACAGTCTCAGCCGGCAAATAATGGCCGAGGGCCGTCTCGACACGCTCGAGCACCGAGCGCATCCATTGGTCGAATGTCATAGATCGTCGTCTTCGCCGTCCGCGGCGGCCGTTCCTGCGGAAAGCGGCTTGAGCGCGGCGCCGTCGAGCACGCGCACCTGCTGCTCCGCTTTTTCCAATTGTTGTTGGCAAAATGCAACGAGCGCCGCGCCGCGACGGTACGCCGCAAGCGAATCCTCGAGGCTCAGCGTCCCGCCCTCCATTCGGGCGACGAGCGCCTCCAGTTCCGCGAGCGCCATCTCGTAGTTTTCCGGCAGCGGGCCGGAACCGGGGTCGGACGCGGACGCGCCTGGGGTTGCGGTTTTCGCCATGGACGGGGTGTCAAAATTCAAAACAAGTCGGACATTCTACGGCAAAAGAGAATTTTCCGACCTGCCGACTTGGCTTCACGGGGCCTGCACGCGCCGCGCCGCGTGTGCAATTCGCACGGAACGCATTCCTATTCCGGGGGAAATTTGACACAAATCAGTCACTTATCCCACCCCAAGGAAGCCGATCCAGGTATAATCGCCGGTTCCCCTAAATCGAATTTTCGATGGTTGGGTTGTTCACTGCTTTCACGCTTTCACCGGGAGTGGGAATGTCCAATCTGAGCGACGCACTGCAATTGAAGTCGGCACATAGCCAGCTTCCCGTCACCGCTTATTTCGATGAGGCGCTCCTCGCGCGCGAAATCGAAACACTTTTCAAGAAAGGACCTCGCTACGTCGGGCACGAGTTGATGGTGCCCGAAGCGGGAGACTATTTTGCGCTGCCTTCCGAAAACGAAGGCCGCGTGCTGGTACGCAACCAGGCCTCGCAGATCGAGCTGCTCTCGAACGTGTGCCGCCACCGCCAGGCGATCATGCTGAACGGCCGAGGGCACGCGCGGAACATCGTCTGCCCGCTGCACCGCTGGACCTACGATCTCGAAGGCCAGTTGCTCGGCGCGCCGCATTTTCCGGACAAGCCCTGTCTGAACCTGCACGCGACGCCGCTGCAGGACTGGCAGGGCCTGCTGTTCGAAGCCGAGGGCCGCGACGTCGCGCACGATCTCGCGGAGCTCGGCACGAAGCATCACTTCGACTTTTCGGGCTACCAGTTCGATCACGTCGAGATCCACGAGTGCAATTACAACTGGAAGACCTTCATCGAGGTCTACCTCGAGGACTACCATGTCGTGCCGTTCCATCCCGGCCTCGGCAGCTTCGTGTCGTGCGACGACCTGAAGTGGGAGTTCGGCGAGTGGTACAGCGTGCAGACGGTCGGCGTGCACAACGCGCTCGCGAAGCCGGGCAGCCCGACGTACCAGAAATGGCACGATCAGGTCCTCCGCTATCGCGACGGTACGCCGCCGGAGTTCGGCGCGATCTGGATGGTCTACTATCCGGGCCTCATGATCGAGTGGTATCCGCACGTGCTCGTCGTGTCGTGGCTGATTCCGCGCGGCCCGCAGAAGACGACGAACATCGTCGAGTTCTACTACCCCGAGGAAATCGCGCTGTTCGAGCGCGAGTTCGTCGAGGCGGAGCGCGCCGCATACATGGAAACCGCGATCGAGGACGACGAGATCGCACTGCGCATGGACGCCGGCCGCCGCGCGCTGATGGAGCGCGGCGAATCGCAAGTCGGTCCGTATCAGAGCCCGATGGAAGACGGCATGCAGCACTTCCACGAGTTCCTGCGCCGGCAACTCGGCGCGATCTGAGCGCGGCCTTGGCGCGCTCCGCGCGACATTCGCCGAAACCTTGTTCGATCCGGCCTCGCGCCGGACCGGCACAGAAAAGACGGGCTGCGGCCCGTCTTTTTTTGTTTAGACTTAGAGCATCCGGCCCGTATCTCCAAGGGAGGCGTCATGCCACACACTCACTACACCACGCTCATCTCGGCCGACAATCTCGCCGAACGTCTCGCGGCCGCGCCGGGCAGCGTGCTCGTATTCGATTGCCGCTTCGATCTCGCCGATACCGGCCTCGGCGAGCAGGCTTACGCGGCCGGCCACATTCCGGGCGCCCACTACCTGCATCTCGACCGCGACCTGTCGGGCGCGAAAACCGGCACGAACGGCCGTCATCCGCTGCCCGCGCGCGATGCGCTCGTCGCCACGCTGAAGGCCCACGGGCTCAAGCAGAACCAGCAGGCCGTCGCGTACGATGCGCAAGGCGGCATGTACGCCGCGCGCCTGTGGTGGCTGCTGCGCTGGCTCGGCCACGATTCCGTCGCGGTGCTCGACGGCGGCCTGCAGGCGTGGCAATCGGCGGGCCACGCGGTGTCGCAGGACACGCCGCCGAAGTCGGCGGGCGACTTCCGCGCGGCCGCACCGCTCGCGACGGTCGTCGACGCGCAGACGGTGCTCGCGAATCTCAAGACGAAAGACCAGCTCGTAATCGATGCGCGCGCCGCCGACCGCTATCGCGGCGAGAACGAGACGATCGATCGCGTCGGCGGGCACATCCCCGGCGCGCTCAACCATTTCTTCAAGGACAACCTGACCGCCGACGGGCGCTTCAAGAGCGGCCACGAGCTGCGCGACGCGTTCAATCCGCTGCTCGGCGCGACGCCTTCGAACAAGGTGATCCTGCAGTGCGGCTCCGGCATCACCGCGTGCCACAATGCGCTGGCGATGGAGATCGCCGGCCTGCACGACCCGGCGCTGTATGCGGGCTCGTGGAGCGAATGGAGCTCGGACCCGTCCCGCCCCGTCGCGACGGGCGCGAATCCGTAAGGGCGCAAGCGACACCACACGCGCGCGCGCCGCGCGCCCGCGGGCAGCCGCGGCGGCATCACATCACGCCGTGATGCCGGAACCACGCGACGGCGCGCTTCCAGCCGTCATCGGCATCCGCCTTCACGTAGCTCGGGCGGTAGTCGGCGAAGAACGCGTGGCCCGCATCCGGGTACACGACGATTTCCGATTCGCGCGCCGCCTTCGTACCGGCCGCCGCGAGACGCGCGCGCATCTGCGCGAGCGAGCTCTGCGCAATGCTGTCGTCCTTGCCGCCATAGAGACCGAGCGTCGGCGCCTTCAGTTGCGCCGCACGATCGACGGGATTGAACGGCGTCATCTCGCTCGTCTGGCCGATCACCTTGCCGTACCACGCGACTGCGGCGCGCACATGCGGATTGTGCTCGGCGAAGAGCCACGCCTGCCGGCCGCCCCAGCAGAAACCCGTCACGCCGAGCCGCGACAGGTCGCCGCCGTTCTTCCCCGCCCACCGGAGCGTCGCGTCAAGATCCTCGGTCACCTGACGATCGGGCACCTTGCTGACCACCTGGTCGATCAGTTCCTGGATCGACGGATACTTCGACGGATCGCCCTGCCGCGCAAACAGATCCGGCGCGATCGCCAGATAGCCGAGCTTCGCGAAGCGCCGGCAGATGTCGGCGATGTGCGCGTGCACGCCGAACACCTCGTGGATCACGACGATCACGGGCAGATTGCTCTTGCCCTGCGGCTGCGCGCGATAGGCCGGCACGCTCGCGTCGCCCGAGCGGATCTCGACGGTGCCGACGTCGAGGCCGGCGGTATCGGTCGTGATCGTCTGCGCGGACACGGGCAGCACCGCCGCGGCGAACGTGCCGCCGAGCGCCGCCTTGACGAACTTGCGGCGGCTGAACGGAACGTGCGGAACCAGGCTGTCGACTTCGGGTTTCAACATGAATGCGCTCCTCTCTTCTCGTAGTCGCGCACGCGCGGCACACGCGACGGCGACATGAATTCGATCCACGACGGCCACGCCGAGGCGGAACCCGTACACGATGCCCAACAATGCGGGGATGCGTCAACCTTTTGTCAGAAGTAAAAGAGCGGCGGCGATGCCGAACCGACTTTTTTGCCTGGCTCGCCGCGATGCCGGGGCCGCCGTGCCCGCGCATCGCATGAATGCACGCGCTTCAAACGCGTCAAACACGTCAAACGAGCGCCCGTTTCATTGACAGTCCTACGAATTGCACGCACCGCATTTCATTCCCCTTTGCATATCGAGATAAGTCTTCTCCGATACGCGCATTCCGGGAAAATATTGGATTGCAAAATAACCGCGATTGACCGCATGATGTGCTGGCGCGACACGCAACGCCGACGAAGCACAACGAGGTTGGAATGAACAAGCCGACACGCCGCCCGACCACCGGTGATCTTTCCGACCGACGCGAGCCGAATCGGCGGCGCCGCTCGCCCGCACGCCAGCGCGGCTCGCTCGCCATCATCGCAGCGATCGCGATCGGCGTTGTGATCGCCGCGCTCGGCGCGGTCGATCTCGGCAATCTGTTCTATCAGCGCCGCGCGCTGCAAAGCGTCGCCGACCTGGCCGCGCTCGCGGCCGCGCAGACGATGGACGACGGCTGCGCGAAACCCGCCGCCACCGCGCAATCGGCCGCGCTCGGCAACGGCTTCGACAGCACTGCGTCCGGACAATCGATGACGGTCGTCTGCGGCAGATGGGACGTGAAGGACAACACAGGCCCCAGCTTCTTCGCAGGCTCGGCGCCGGGCGCCGGGGCCGGCAGCGACGCGCAGCTCAACGCGGTCCAGGTGACGGTCACGCGCGTCGTGCCGTACTACTTTCTCGGCGCGCAGCGCACGGTCGCGGCGACCAGCACAGCGCAGGCAACCAATGTCGGCGCCTACTCGATCGGCACGACGCTCGCGCAATTGCAAGGCGGCGTCGTGAACGCGCTCCTCAACGGGCTGCTCCGCACGAATCTGAACCTGTCGGTGCTGTCGTATCAGGGCCTCGCGAATGCGCGGATCAGGATCAAGGATCTGATGGCCGCCGCGAACGTCAGCACCGTGAACGCGCTGCTGAACACGCAGACGACCGTCCCGCAGCTCGCGAACTGGATGTTGACCGCGCTGTCGCAAACGTCGGTCGCGAACGCCGACTTGCAGACGAGCATCGGCGCGCTGCAGACGATCATCAGCGCGAACATCCCCGGCGGCCAGACCTTCACGATCGGCAGCACCGCGAATTCGACAGGCATCTTCTCGGTTGGCCTGTCCGACCCGCAAGCCGCGCTCGACGCGACGTTCAGCCCGTTCGACGCGCTTCTCGTCGCGGCCGAGATCGCGACCGGGCAAACGGCGTTCTCGCTCGCGAACGGGCTGAACGTCGGCGGGCTGAACGCGAGCCTGCAAGTGCAGATCATCCAGCCGCCCGTGCTCGGCATCGGCGAAGCGGGCGTCGATCCCATCACGAAAACGTGGCGCACGATCGCGCGCACCGCGCAGGTGCGGCTCTATCTGAACATCGGGCTCGGCACCGCGAACCTGCCGCTCGGTCTGCTCGGCGCGCTCGTGCCGGTACAGGTGAACCTGCCGTTGTCGATGCAGATCGCGCCGGGCCAGGCATGGCTGCAGTCGGCGAGCTGCACGTCGTCGCCGTCGACTTGCGCGTCGGCCATCGGCGTGCAGACGGGCCTCGCGAATCTGTGCGTCGGCGACACGCCGGCCAACCTGTCCGCGTCGCTGCCGTTCACCTGCTCGACGCCCGCGACGCTCGTCAACGTCGCGAACCTCGTGACGATCAAGTCGCTTGCGTCGCTCATGGCCGACGTGCCCGCGGGCAGCACGCCGACGCTCACGTTCTACGGCACGACGGGCGGCTATCAGAGCACGAACTCGAACGGCGTCGGCAGCGTGCTCGGCAACGCGCTGTCGGGCCTCGGCGCATCGCTGCAGCAGACGCAGATCTCGCTGATCGGCATCAGCCTGCCGCTCGGCCCGATCCAGACCGCGCTCGATTCGCTCCTGGGCGGCGCGCTGCCGCCGATGCTGTCGGGGCTCGACGCCGCGGTCGTGCCGCTGCTGCAACTGCTCGGCGTGCAGGTCGGCGAAAGCACGATTCACGACATGTCGCTGACTTGCGGAGTGTCGCAGCTCGTCTATTGAGCGCGCTGCGATCGGCGATGCGGCTATGGGCGCGCGTTTGTGCCCGATTCGGCAGCGCGACAGGTTGTCGAACCAAGCATGCCGTCCGTGTGTCGCGTCGAACGTCGGCATGGCCGAGCCGCGCCGACACCCGCGCGACACCGGCGCTAATGCAGCTTCACGCGCGGCAGCGTCGAGCGCCGCAGCCAGTGTGCGACCGTGTCGAGCACCATCCGCGGATAACCGTGCAGCGCCGCGACGTGCAGCCGATACAGCGACATGTACATGAAGCGCGCGAAAAGCCCTTCGATCAGCATGTTGCCGCCGATCAGCCCGCCCATCAGATTGCCGACCGCGCTGAAGTGCCCAAGCGACACCAGCGAGCCGAAATCGCGATAGGTGAATTCGGGCAGCGGCCGGCCTTCGAGCCGGTTGGCGAGCGCGCGCAGCATGAAGCTCGCCTGCTGATGCGCGGCTTGCGCGCGCGGCGGCACGTTCCGCTCGTGGCCCGGCCACTCGCAGCCCGCGCAATCGCCGAGCGCGAATATGTTCGGATCGGTTTCAGTCTGCAGCGTGCGGCGCACGACCAACTGACCGAGCTTGTTCACTTCGAGGCCATCGAGCTTCGCGAGCACCGAAGGGGCCTTGATGCCCGCCGCCCACACCGTCAGGTCCGCCCGCACGCTCTTGCCGCTCGCGGTGCGCACGACGCCCGGCGCGACTTCGGTCACGCGCTCGCCGAGCATCAGGCGCACACCGAGCTTCTCGAGCAATTCGCCGGTCGCCGTCGATACGCGCTCCTGCAGCGCCGGCAGGATGCGCGCCCCCGACTCGATCAGCACAATGCCGATGTCGTGCCGCGGATCGAGCTTGTGCAGCCCGTACGCGGACAGCACCTGCGCGGTGTTGCGCAGTTCGGCGGACAGCTCGACGCCCGTCGCGCCGCCACCGACGATCGCGACCTGAATGCGCGGCCCGGCCAAGGCCGGCGATGCTGACGAGGCCGGCGGATCCGCCAGCTCCGGCGCATCCGCCGGCCCGGCCGCGGCGGCGGTCTGCACGACCGGCTCCGCGGGCTGATGCTCGGCACGCATGCACGCGGCGATCAGGCGCTTGCGGAACCGCTCCGCCTCCGCGACCGTGTCGAGCGCGATCGAATGCTCCTGCGCGCCCTGCACGCCGAAATAATGCGTCGTGCTGCCGATCGCGATGACGAGCGTGTCGTATTCCAGCTCGCGCTGCGGCAGCAACTCGGCGCCATCGTTGTCGGCGACGGGGGCGAGCGTCACGCGGCGCGACGCGCGATCGAGCGCGATCAGCTCGCCCTGATGGAATTCGAAGCCATGCCAGCGCGCCTGCGCCGCGTATTCGAGCTCTTGCGTGAACGGATCCATGCTGCCCGCCGCCACTTCATGCAGCAGGGGCTTCCAGATATGGGTCGGGTAACGGTCGACGAGGGTCACGAGCGCGCGCGCCTGCCGATTGCCGCGCGCGCCATAGCGGTCTCCGAGGCGGGTCGCCAGTTCGAGCCCGCCCGCGCCGCCGCCGACGATGATGAAACGATGCATCCGATTCCCCTTACGATTCGAGACTGCCTGCGGTCACGGCGGCGAACGCGCCTGCGTTCGCCGCCAATCGACATCCTAACTAGTTCGGACACTTTAGGCGCGCGAGCGCCTCGGCGTCGAGCGCATCCGTGCGCGACGGATACGGCGACGCCCAAGTTTGCATTGTCCCGGAGTTTGTGTGACGACCGCAAGCGCTCAAATTCGATCGAGCGGGAAAGCGACGAAGCGCGACGCGATGGAAACGGTACGCACCGTGCACGATGCACGGTGCGTACCCGCGGGCGCGAAGGCCGGGCGGGCGGCGCGTCAGTGCGCCTCTTCCCAGTTCTCGCCGACGCCGACCTCGGCGACGAGCGGCACCTTCAGTTTCGCGACGCCGCACATCATCTCGGGCAGCTTCTCGCGCACGACGGACAGCTCGCCGTCCGGCACCTCGAGCACGAGTTCGTCGTGCACCTGCATGATCATTCGTGCGCGCAAGCCGCCGCGCTCGAGCCAGTCGTCGACCGCGATCATCGACAGCTTGATCAGATCGGCGGCCGTGCCCTGCATCGGCGCGTTGATCGCCGCGCGCTCGGCGGCCTGGCGGCGCGGCCCGTTGCCGCCGTTGATCTCCGGCAGCCACAGGCGGCGGCCGAACACGGTTTCGACGTAGCCCCTCTCTTTCGCCCGCGCGCGCGTCTCCTCCATGTAGTGGGCGACGCCCGGATAGCGGAGGAAGTAGCGGTCGATGTAGAGCTTCGCCGCGTCGCGCGTGATGCCGAGATTCGACGCGAGACCGAACGAGCTCATCCCGTAGATCAGGCCGAAGTTGATCACCTTCGCGATGCGCCGCTGATCGGACGTCACTTCGAGCGGCGTCACGCCGAACACCTCGGCCGCGGTCGCGCGGTGAATGTCCTCGCCGTGCGCGAACGCGCGCAGCAGCGACTCGTCCTCCGAGATGTGCGCCATGATGCGCAGCTCGATTTGCGAATAGTCGGCCGACACGATCTTGCTGCCCGGCGGCGCGATGAACGCCTCGCGGATGCGCCGCCCTTCCGCCGTGCGCACCGGGATATTCTGCAGGTTCGGATCGTTCGACGCGAGCCGCCCCGTGACCGCCACCGCCTGCGCATAGTTCGTGTGCACGCGGCCCGTGTTCGGGTTGACCATCCGCGGCAGCTTGTCGGTGTAAGTGGACTTCAGCTTCGACAAACCGCGATGCTCGAGCAGCAGCTTCGGCAGCGGATAGTCCTCGGCGAGCTTTTGCAGCACCTCTTCGTCGGTCGACGGCGCGCCGCTCGGCGTCTTCTTGACGACGGGCAACTGCAGCCGCTCGAAGAAGATCTGGCCGATCTGCTTCGGCGAGCCGAGATTGAATTCACCGCCCGCGAGCGCGTAGGCCTCCTGCTCGAGCTCGACGAGCCGCGTCGCGATCTCGCTGCTCTGTCGGCTCAACCGGTCGCTGTCGATCAGCACGCCGGTGCGCTCCATCTTGCGCAACACGAGCGACACCGGCATCTCGATGTCGCGATACACGCGCATGAGCCCCGGCTCGCGCGCGACCTGCGGATACAGCGCGCGATGCAGTTGCAGCGTGATGTCCGCGTCCTCGGCCGCGTATTCGGACGCCTTGTCGAGCGGGACTTCGTCGAAGCCGATCTGCTGCGCGCCCTTGCCCGCGACGTCCTCGTACTTGATCGTCTTCACGCCGAGATGGCGCAGCGCGAGGCTATCCATGTCGTGCGTGCGGTGCGATTCGAGCACATACGATTCAAGCAGCGTGTCGTGCTCGATGCCGTTCAGCGCGATCCCGTAGTTCGCGAGCACCTGCGCGTCGTACTTCAGATGCTGGCCGAGCTTCTTCCTGCTCGCGTCCTCGAGCCACGGCGTGAGCTTCGCGAGCACTTCGTCGCGCGGCAGTTGCGCGGGCAGGTCCGGCCCGCGGTGCGCGAGCGGCACGTACGCGGCATGGCCCGGCTCCACCGAGAACGACAGGCCGACGATCTGCGCGAGCATCGGATCGAGCGATGTCGTCTCGGTGTCGAATGCGGTCAGCTCGGCGGCGGAGATCGTCGCGAGCCACGCGTCGAACTGCTCCCACGTCTGCACGGTCGCGTAGTTGCGCGCAGCGGCGAGCGGCAGCTCGGCCGTCGCGCCACTTGCAGGGTCCGGCGCGGCGCCGGCCGCGGCCACCGTGGCGAGCGCGCCGTTCGCGGCGGATTCGCTGTCGAGCTCGCGCAGCCAGGTCTTGAAGCCGTATTTCGCGAAGATGTCGCGCAATGCGTCGCGGCCTTCGCCGTCCGTCGCGAGCGACGCGTCGAACGATTCGACGTGCGGCGCAAGCTCGCACGCGGTCTCGACCGTCACGAGCTGGCGCGCGAGCGGCAGGAAATCGAGCGCGCGGCGCAGGTTGTCGCCGACGACGCCCTTGATCTCGCCCGCATGCTCGACGACGCCGTCGAGCGAGCCGTATTGCGTCAGCCACTTGACGGCCGTCTTCGGCCCGCACTTCTCGACGCCCGGCACGTTGTCGACGGTGTCGCCGATGAGCGACAGGTAATCGACGATCCGCTCCGGCGGCACGCCGAACTTCGCGAGCACGCCGTCGCGATCGAGCGCCTCGTTCGTCATCGTGTTGATGAGCGTGACGCGATCGGTGACGAGCTGCGCGAGATCCTTGTCGCCCGTCGACACGATCACGTTCATGCCATGCTGCTCGGCCTGCTTCGCGAGCGTGCCGATCACGTCGTCGGCCTCGACGCCCTCGATCATCAGCAGCGGCCAGCCGAGCGCGCGCACGGCCGCGTGGATCGGCTCGATCTGCAGCGCGAGATCGGGCGGCATCGGCGGCCGGTGCGCCTTGTAATCGGCGTACAGATCGTCGCGGAAGGTTTTGCCCTTGGCGTCGAACACGCACGCGCTATACTCTGCACTGACATCCTTGCGCATGCGGCGCAGCATATTGATGATTCCGTAGAGCGCTCCGGTCGGCTCCCCGCCAGGGCCGCGCAAATCAGGCATCGCATGGTAAGCCCGATACAGATAGCTCGAACCATCAACCAATAGCAGGGTCTTACCTTCCAGATTTCGTTCTTCAGGCATTATGAATAAGAGAAAAGTGATTCCGAGTCTGCGTTCGCTCGCAGATCAAGAACGCGCGACGGCGAAGAAGGCCCGCGCTTCGTGGCAGATGTTCACGATTATGGCAGAGTTTATCGAGGCGACAGAGTACCTGTCCGAGATCCGCCCTGCCGTCAGCATCTACGGTTCCGCGCGTCTGAAGCCGGATTCCGCGCACTACAAGCTCGCCGTGCAGATCGCGCGCAAGCTGTCCGACGCCGGCTTCGCCGTGATCTCGGGCGGCGGGCCGGGCATCATGGAAGCGGCGAACAAGGGCGCGCACGCCGGCAAGGCGCCGTCCGTCGGCCTGAACATCGAGCTGCCGCACGAACAGGCCGGCAACCACTTCCAGGACATCTCGCTGCGCTTCCGCCATTTCTTCACGCGCAAGGTCACGTTCGTGAAGAATTCGGACGCGGTGATCGTGATGCCGGGCGGCTTCGGCACGCTCGACGAGTTGTCCGAAGTGCTCACGCTGATCCAGACGAAGAAGTCGCGGCTCGTGCCGATCGTGCTCGTCGGCAGCGCATTCTGGAGCGGCCTGCTGCAGTGGTTCCGCGACCAGATGATCCCGATGGGCCTCATCAATCCGGACGACATGAACCTGATGAAGGTGATCGACGATCCGGACCAGGTGCTCGAAGCGGTGCTCGCGTTCTACGAGGATCGCGGCGAGGAAACCGAGGAGGCGCACCCGCCGCGGCCCGAAGAAGACCGGATGTTCTATCTGTAACGGCGCGTGCATCGCGCATCGCCGGACGGGCGGAGCCGACGAGGCGTCCGCCCGTTTTTTTCGTGCGCCGCGGCGGCCGAAAACGGCAGCCGGCACGTGGCGCGGCGCGCACTTCGTAACCGTTCGTTTCACCCGCCGCAGGGTAAATGTCAAATTCGGCGCGCGATGTGCCGCAATGCGGCCCGAGCGCCGACCGGATTGTCAAGCAAGGCGCTACCCGCATCCGTGCGCGCAAACCATGCGCGAACGCGCCGTTACAAATCCACACGTCAATTAATCCATCGCACCGCCACACTCCGTCCTGCAGCGTGTCCGTCGAAACGGACGCGACGGGTTCGGGGCTCGACGCCCGCACACGTCGGAACGGACGCTCATTTCAACTCGTGAGGAAAAGAACATGAAACGCTCGTTGATCGCCTTTGCATTGACCGGTATTGGTATCGCGCTGTCGGGCGCGGCGCATGCCGTGAACGTCGACGTCAACATCGGCGCGCCCGCGCCTGTCGTCGTCGCGCCGGCGCCGGCGCCCGTCCTCGTCGCCCCCGCGCCCGCGATCGTCGTCGGCTGGCACGGCGACCGCTACTGGGATGGCAATCGCTACTGGGAACGTCGCGAGTGGGAAGAGCATCACCGCCATCGAGGCTTCTGCCCGCCGGGACACGCGAAGAAAGGCGAGTGCTGACGCGCGGCGACTAATCGCGCCGCGGCGACGTGGCGCGTCACCGTCACCGCGCGGCGACCGTCGGCGATGCCGTCGACGCGAAATGAAAAGGCCGTCCATGATCGGATCATGGACGGCCTTTCTGCTTTCCGCGATTCGCGCAATCGCTGCAACGCCGCAACGCCGCGCTCGTCGGCTTCGCCGCGCTATTGAAACGCCACTTCCGCAAAACTCCGCAGCTTGGAGACGCATTCCAGTTTAAAATCATGTACTTATGGAGTTTTTTCTAACTTGAAAGGCAAAGTAGATGGAGATATTTCAAGGGATTTTATGGGGGGTTGGAATATCAAGTTAGACAGTTTTTGGGCTCTAGGGGCGTTCCGTCAAGCTCTTACGCCAGTCGCCCATGAAGCCGAAGCTCGGCGCTCGGATAGGCTCCGAGAACCAGAAGTCTGTATAGGCAGCAACATTCGGCGCAAGAAACCAATGTGCCTCACCATTCGCGTCCATCGCCCACCAGCGAGCAGCCTTAGGGGCCTTCTTCCAGTCAACCTCGAACTCGACCATGCTGACCTCCACCGTGACGGTGGAAGTCTAGTGGATCAACGTACCGCCGTCAGCGCGTCGTAGTCGCGCTCGCATTGCTGGCCGGCGATTCGGGCACGGTCAGCGTACTCTGCCAGCTCGCCCGCGCGCTGATCAGCGCGGCCGAGCACGTCGGCAAGCAGATCGAGGGCGTCGCCGGCTGGCGGGCTTCCGGGGGAAGCGGCGGGATGGCGGGCGGCTGCGACGAGTTTGTCGACACGCTGCTGCAGGCTGCCAGCGGCAGCGCGAGCAGCAAAAGCGTCCGCGAGCGCGGCAGTTCGTAGTTGGTTCGCATCGTTTGCAATCTCCTGTTGAGCCGCGGTGCGGCGTTGCTCCTCGGCGCGCGCCGCCGCGAAGGCGTCGAGCTGCGCCTTCTGCGCGGCGGCCGCCGTCATGCGCACACCGTCGGCGTGCCCCTTGAAGTACCCGCCGGCGAGGCCGACGAAAGCCGCCACGACGACGGCAAGCCAGACACGGGGATCGAACCAAGTCATTTCCGCTCCTTCGCATGCAGTTGCTTCAGCTCGTCCGGTGAGTAGACGAAGCCCGGCAGCAGGAACGCCTGCACGCTCCAGACCGGGTCGCTTTCCTCGTGCCGGCCGTGGTCCTTGCCCCGGTGATGGAGCGCGCGCAGCAGCAGTTGGTTGTAGGTCGAGTCGACGAATGCCTCGGGCCGCGCCGGGTCGAACGCCCCCCAGTCGAATCCCTGCGTCAGACGAATCACGTCCCAGACCGGGTGCTGGCGCGGGATCGGCACGATGCGCTGCAGCTTGTGGCTGAACATCGTGTCGACCTGGTTCAGCGCGACGCCGCGGATCCACTTCCAGTCGATCGCGTGCGAGAACGCCCACTCGAAGAACCGGTGATGCGACTCGACCGTCCGGTCGTCGCCGCAGACCGCGCAGACGTAGCCGCCGGCCGCCTTCATCGCGCGCTTGCTCGCGCGGAACGTCGCCGACTCGGTGCGCGGTTCGTGGTCCGGGTAGAACACGTCCTCGGCCAGCGTGCGCCGCGTTTCATGGGTCTTCGTGGTCGTCATAGGTCGCGCTCGCACAATGCGCGCTCTTCAGCGCGCCGTTTCACCAGGCCCGGCAGCACGCGGCCGCCGGCCGTCACCCACTGCGGCCGGCCGTTGTCCGCCTCGTTCAGCGCGCGACACGCGCCCTTCCAGTCGCCGGCGTTGAAGCGCTTCGCCGTCGTGCTGCCGCAGTACGCGCCGGCGCCGACGTTGTAGGCAAAGCTCACGGCGGCCGCGAGCTGGTACGTATGCCCCTTCAGGACCGGCGTGCACTTCAGCACCGGCTCGGCATGCTCGATGAGCCGCTGTTCGAGGCGCGCGCGGCACTGGTCGGGCGTGAAGCGCTGCCCGGCCCGGACGTCCTTCGTGTCGCCGTTGCACGCCGTGATGATCCCGATCGGGTCCGGCCGCGCGACGAGCTCGAGCCCCTCGAACTTCGGGACCATGGAAAAAAGAAGGGCTGCCGCAGCAGCCCCCACAACACCCGCGAGTGTCTTCTTCGGTACGTTAGCCATCGAGCAATGCCCTCTTCCCCTTGTTCTTGATCAGGTAGTACGCCTGCAGCCCGATGTACGCGATCGTCGCGACGGCTACCCACCAGTTGATGTCGTGGCCGGTCAGCCACAACCAGAAATTGCTTCCCACCGCCGGCGCCGCCTTGGCAGCGCTCACCGCGAGATCGTTCTTCATCGAGTCCCCGAAATGAAAAAGCCGCGCGATGGCGGCAGTGAATATTCTTGACAGATAGGACCGTTGGTCCTAGATTTATCACCAGAGGAAGCGCAACCGCGCGGCCCACACATCCGAGAGGACTCCATGCACACCACGATCGTTGCGGCGTTGCGCCGCCTTTTCCCCTATGCGATACGACCCGCCGACCCCGAAAGACCTGGAGCAGCTCAAACACGACCTGCAATTCAGCAGCGCGCAGATGGCGGACCTATTCGGTGTGCAGGGTGGCCGGCAATGGCGCAAGTACACGGGTGGCGAAGAACCGCGCGACATCAGCCCGCATATCCTTTTCTTCGCAGCGGCACGACTGGAACTGTCGCCGGCGGACATCGAGCGGGTGCTGGCACGCATGAGATCGATCGGCGCCACGATCGACTTGAACGACGAGCCGGAAGCGTAGGCAGCGCCTCTATAACGGCCTCTTCAGCCGTTGCGGGTATCATCCCGCGTTGGAATCACACCACCATCAAAGAAAAAATGGCCAAAGGCGTAATTGCATCGTTTCTCGGGATGATTGTGATGGCATGCAGCGCGTGTGGGGGCGACGGCAACAATCCCGGCGTCAACCCGCCCACTCAGTCGGCGTCAAAATCGGTAGCTTCGACGTGCTATGTCGAGGGTGCGAAAGCCGGATCGGCCTGCATTCTGGACGATCAAGCCCTCGCGCGCTCGGTCGTACAGTTCGGCGATTCAACGCGTCTCAAGCAGGTGTTTGAGAAAGCACGCTCGGGGCAACCGATCACGATCGCGGCAATTGGTGGATCGATCACACAGGGCGCATGGGCGACGGCTCCGGAAAATCGCTACGTGAATCGCATGTTCGGGTGGTGGCAAGCCACCTTCCCCCAGAGCAAGATGACGCTCATTAACGCGGGCATCGGACAAACGAATTCGTTGTACGGACAGCAGCGCGCCCAACACGATCTGTTTCAGTACAACCCGGATTTCGTGATCGTCGAGTTTGCGAACAACGACGCAATCACGCAGCAGATGCAGGACAGCATGCGTTCGCTGATCCGGATGATCCTCGATTCGCCGTCACACCCGGCCGTGATGATGCTGTTCACGATGGCGCGTGACGGCACAAATTCCGAGGACAATCAAATCCCGGTCGGCAAGGAATTCAACGTGCCGATGGTTGCTGTCCGTGAAGCGATTCTTCCGCTCGAGAAAAGCGGTCAACTCGACCCGGTCGACATCACCGCTGACCCGATTCACCCGAACGATCTGGGTCATAAAATACTCGCCCAGATCGTCGCATATCGGCTCCAGTCATCCTTGCACGAATGATCACTCGGTCGACGGCGGCACGAAAGTGCCGTCGCTATACGAGTATCCCGCGCTGACCGATACCCCTTCCTCGACCGGGATCGCCTCGGTATTTTCGGGCGGCTGCCACGTCTCCGTATCGCCATCCCACAAGACCGTGTTGTCGACAATCCCGTCCTTCACGATCGCGTACATGCTCGTCATGACCATTCCTCCACGATGAAATAGGCATTGCCCCCGGCACCTCCCGAGAGCGCACCGCCTGTGTTTCCTTGGGAACCACCGCTAGCACCCGTCCCGGACGACTGAGCAGGGGTTCCGGGCTGACCTTGGATACGACCGCCCGGACCCGGTCGTCCGTCCCCAGACGCTCCACCGTCCCCACCCACCCCTGCGCCCGAGGCAAACACCTGGCCGACTGACCCAGGGCCTCCAACGGCCGAATCAAGGATGATCCCGCCGGTCGCTGTCGGAGGTGAACTGATCGTGCCGGCGCCAGCAATAAGAGGTGGAACACCTGCGGCCGTGGCCGCGCTCCCCACACCACCAGGAAGCGTCACTAGGCTGCCAAACGTACTCGTGCCACCGTTGCCCCCGTTATTCAGCCCAGCAGCGCCGGCAGTTCCCGGCGCGCCGATCGTCACCGGGACTCCCCCGGTAAATCCTGACGTGAACCACACGTCGATGTACGGACCACCACCACCACCGCCGGCCGCGGCAACCTGAGTGGAACTTGTCGACGGAACTCCCGCCGAACCGCCGCCGGTACCGCGCCCACGAACTCGAATCTTGTTCGTGCCAGGCGTGTTGGTGTACGTGGAACTGGACGTGAATGTCTGAACGTTCAGCAACCTTCCGGCGTTCACATTTGCCTGTACATACGCCGTCGTCGCGAGCTTCGTGCTGTTGTCGCCAGAGGCGGCCGTGGTCCCCGTGGCATTGGGGCCGAGCGTGACGGCTTCATTCGAAATGATCCACGAGCCACCGGTGACATCCCACTCGTTTCCGCTACGGTTCGTGAGCTCGACGGTATCGTTATTGTTCAACGTCAACGTCGTATTCGACGACCCCATACCAGCGCCGGGCGCGTAAATAAATGCTCCCCCAACGGCCTTAATCGTGTATGTAGCGCCTGCCGCTCCCTGCGCGTAGAAGCGGATCGTCGAACCGGGCTGTGCACCGTTTCCTGACGGCAAAGTGATCGTGCATGATGATCCACTGATCTGGATCGCAGTACCAAATGCAGTCGCGTCCAGCGTCGTATTGGTGCTCTGGACGAGCTTGATTCCCGAGAAGCTACCGAGCGCCCGCTGTACGAACGCCGTCGTTGCCAGCCGCGTCGAGCTGTCGAACTGCGCCGCCGTCGTAAAGTTGGGACCAGACATGACGGCCGCGTACGGAAGTTGAGCGATTCCGGCCGCAGTCCATTGCGAGCTATTGTTGACGCCCGTCAGCAAGACTGAGTCACCCGGGCCGAGTGTCAAACTTGTGACCGTCGAAGAACCGACAATGATCGTGTCCGTTCCCGCACGATTGATCGTCAGCGATGCCGACGAAATGTTCTGGATGAAAAATGCCCCGCCAGCCGGGACAGCAGATTCGGCAGGAAGATTGAACGTCCCGGCCGAGGATCCGAAATACACGATGAAACTACCTGCGAGAGAAGCAGTCAGGTTTTGCGGGGTCGTATTGAACGAATAAAACGCTTGGAAATTGCCGAGTGCCCGCTGAACGAAAGCGGTCGTTGCCTGCTTGGTGCTGTTGTCGAACTGGCCGGCCGTAATACCCGCCGCATTGAGCGCTACCACGAGGTTTGCCAACAGCGTCGCGGTCGTGCCGTCATCGACGGAGTTCTGGCCGGAATAGTTCGCCGTGAACTGTGCGAGCACGGCCGCCATGATGGAGCTCTGCCGCCACACCTTGTTGAGTTGCTGCGACTGAGCCGTACCGGACACGAAACCCGACAGACGTGCGGCGAGCGCTGCGTAGGTCGCCTGATCGATGACGTTCGGCGAACTGCCGCCGCCGAAAACGAGAAAGTCATTGGTTGCCATCAATGCTCCGAGCATAAAAAAAGCCACCCGAAGGTGGCTATGAGCGGTTGTTTCGTGAATTCGGTTAGACGGATCTGCCCCACGCTCCGACATCGAAACCGGCGACGAGCGCGCTGTTCATATCGAAACCGAACAACGGTGCGTCGTCGACAGTCGTCACGATCGTGTAGTTGACGCGAACGCCTTCAGGCTTGAGCGGGATGTACCCGCCTGACAGAAGCGCGAGGAACGTCGCGGGCGGGATCTTCCCTGCGATGCCGATCGTCATCGACATGTCCTGGTGGTCTTCAATGAACACGTGCGTGTCGGCGTCGAAGATGCTGTTCAGGATCGCGGCACTCTGCTCGAGCGTCCCGTCCCAGTGGTTCGCGCCAATCTTCGCGCGGATGACCAGCCGGTACGTGTCGTCGTCGAGAATCGTGAGGCCCGTATCAGGGTCAAACGGACCTTTCCACGTGCCTTGATCGAAGCCGAGGCCCGCGATATCGAACGAGAAATAGACGCCCGTCAGCGGCGTGCGAATTTTCCGAGACACGCCGACCCAGAGCCCAACATCGTCCAGCTGGACGCCGACAGCGTTATCGAGGTCAAACTTTCCCGGCATGCTCTGCAGCACGCCCATCTGATCGACGAGCGGCTGCACGAGCGCACTGATCGTCGCCATGAATCGCGGCTTGTCGCTGTGCTCCGAGGTGATCAGCGAGGTGTAATCGTTCAGCTCGGCCATCAGGTCACCACCAGTGTCACATTCGCCGGCGTGCAAGACGCTGCCTCGTTGAACAGCAGCGCGACGTCCGGCGCGCCGGCGCCGCGCGGCCCGGTCAGCGTCAGACCGGACAGCTTGAACGTGACGCCGCCACCGACGCTGTTCGCCGCAGTCAGCGCGTCACCCCATTCGACGCTGCCGGACAGGCCGCCGCCAATCTGCACGCCGTTGATGTAGTCGGAAACAGCCTGCTGGATCTGCTGCCCCGTCTGGCTGGTGTAGCCGGTGAGCGCCTTGATCGTGACGACGGCGCCAGTCGGCGCGGCCACCGGTCGGAAGAACTGGATCGTGATCGGGCGGCCATAAATGTCGGTGACGATAACCGCCGTTGTCCCGTACGTGCCCGCGCCGGGCGCCTTCTTCGCCGCGATCGCATTCGCAATCGCCGTCGCATCGCCGCCTTCGACCACAAGCGAAATCGAGTGCGACGGGATGCCGTTCGCGTCCGTCGCGCTGGTGTCGTTCTCGTATGCAACGTAGCGGGTAACGCCCGGAACGTTCGCGACAGCGCCGATGATGCCGTCGAGCACTGTGAGCGACGGCAGCGAGGTCGACACCATTTGGCGCTGCCGCAGCGCAGCATCGGATTCGACTGGCGCACCTTCCGCCGCATCCGCCGGATTCGTCACCGTCTGCCAGCCCAGCGTCGGCGTCGCGATCTGGTTGATCGTGCCGGCACGCGCGGACACGTCGCCGATGGCCGCGCACGTCGCCGTGACGGTAATCGTGCCGCTCGGCGGAATCGTCACCGTCGCCGGTAGCATCCACTGCACGCCGTTGGCGTCCTTCGCCGCGCCGTTTGTAATCGTCTTGCCGGCCTGACCGACCAACACCAGATCGGCGCTCGAATACGATGCGATCTTCCGCGCGATACCGTTGATCTTCACGTTGCTCGACAGAGCATCGCCTTGCGCGGTAGCTGGGCTGAATGAGCGATAGATCGCAATCGCGACCGAATTGACATCGCTGATTGCCTTCGCGAACACGCCGAGCAGCTGGCCGTCCTGGCTGTCCGGCTCGAGGTACGTGTCGGCGCCGTAGATCGACCGGTACTGGTCCTGCAGGAACGCAAGCACGTCGGCATACGTCGGAGCGGTGATGCCGTTCGCGTCGATGGTGGGTGCGATGGTCGTGAGAGTCACAATGTCGCCTGTACCGTGGTGGTGCCGTAGATGGTGTTGATCGTCGCGGTGACGGTCAGCAGGCGCGTCTCGGGATCCGCCGTGCTTGAGTAGCTCGTCAGCTCAGTCACGCCCTGCGTGCCGAGAATGCACGTCCGGATCGCCGCGTCGTACTTTCCGCTCGTGTACTTCCCGAGCACGTCCGTTGCCCACGGCATGCCGGCCGTCGTGTCGAGGAACCATTCGCCCCGCAACAGGCGCAAGCGCGTCAGCACGGCTTGCGCGACCGTCTCGGGCGTGTTCACGAGGAAGTCGGCTGCGCCCCCGCCGAAGACGTAATCGCCGTCAGCGTCGAGTTTTCGGTATCGCATGGGAGTCTTCAGTTAGGCGGGCTCGTATTGCTGCCCGCGCCGTTCTCGCGGTGGGTATGCGTGTCATCGACGCGCTTTCCGTTCGCCGTGATCTGGCCGATCACGTTGAGGATGCCGTTGAACACCGCGGCGGCCCCGCTCGCGGCACTCCCCACCATCCCGCCGACGAACGTCAACAGGCCAGTGATCGTCACGGCCGCCGAGAATGTCGACAGCGGCGCGACCACGTCGAAACCGCCCGGCGCCACGATCTTCACCTTCTGCAGCGTCGGGTTCAGGTCGATGTACGTCGCGCCGTCGTCGCTGCGCAGCTGCGTCGAGGTGCCGCTGACGCCGGCAAGCGCGCGCGGCCGCGATCGAAAGCCGAGCAGCGCGAACCCGTCCGACAGATCGTGCATGCGCAGCTCAGCCTGCTCCTGCACGCCGCCCGACTGCCACCAAGCGTCGATGCAACGCGATGCGAACACGACCAGACACTCATCTCCCTGCTTCACCGGAAACGTCAACGTACAATTTCCGCCGGCGGGGAACTGGACCGGGCAGTCGACCAGCAGCGGTAGCGCGACGCTTTGAATCGTGCCGTCGATGCCACGCACCTGTGCCTTGATAGCCGGCTGAACGCTGCACGTGGGCGGTCGATCGGGCGCGCTTTCGAACGACTGAATGATGCCGGGCAACGCCGTCCAGATACCCGCGCGGACGCCGTCAAACGCTTCACGCAGGGCGACCTCTGGGTCGCCTACCCTTTCACGTCGATCCATGGGATGAAAAATGAAGAAACTGCTGTTGACCGCCGCGCTGCTCGCGCCGCTCGCCGCCGTCGCTGCCGACGCCTACGTCTACCCGTTCGCCGGCATGAAAGTCGGCGCGACTGTCGAAAACGAATTCCCGACCATCCTGTACACGGCGAAGAAGTGCGACCTTCCGCTTGCAAACGCGAAGAACATGCGGCGCTACGAGTCCTACCGCGGCGTCTGGGACATCGGCTGCTGGGGCGAGACGATCGACGGCGACGCCGTGATCATCGTTCCGAAGATGCCACCGAAGTCGATGCCGCTCAACGTGCTCGCGCGCGCAGACGTGAAGCGCAACGGCGACGGCACGACGATGACCATCAAGGCGCTGCCGACGTACGGCCGCTAGCCGAACCTCTTGATCACGTCCGCGGACGGCACCGCCGCCTTATCCTTGAACGAGTCGGGCAGGACCGTGACGTCCGCCGCGAGGCAGATCACGCTCGTGTACCACTCTTCGCCGCGCGTATCGCCGCTTACCTCCGCGAGCATCACGTAGTAGAAGCCGTCGTCCTGCAGCTTCGCCTGCATCTCGATTCGCTCGTTCTCGGCCTGCTGGCCGACGTTGAGGCTGTACTCGTATTGCTGGATGCTCGCGTTGTCGAGCCAGATCAGGCGGCCAATCTTCACGCTCGGATTCAGCAGCATCTTCACCTCGATGCCGTTCGCCGTCTGCTGCGGCAGTCCGACCATGCCGGTCTCCGACGTGATCTTCGGTATTTCGCCGGGCATGTAGGCTGTCTCCGGCACCAGTACCACCTTCCCGTCCTGAATGCTCCAGACCGTCTGGGTCGTTTTCGCGATCCCGCGGAGGAAGTCGCGCGCCATCCCGAACATAACCTTACCGCGAGGCAGCGGGTTCGCCGACACCGGCGGCATATATCCGAGCGACACGCCGTACGGATTCATGGCCGCCGTTGCGACCGAAACGTGATCGCTCGCGACCGAGCCGGCCGCCAGTGTCGTGTTCACCACGGCGAAGTTGTACGCCGAGTCGCCGTCCGCCGCCGTGATGTCGAGGAACGTGTCGGTCTGAGTCTCGCGCCCACGCCGCACCTGCTTTATCTGGCCGTCGAAGATAATCCCGTAGTTTCCTTCGTAGCCCGCCTGCAGCACCACGCGGGTGAACTCCTTCTGCGCCCGGCGTGCCGTCGTCGCGGAGACGTTGTAGACCCGGATACGCGCCGAGTTCGGCGTTTGCAGGTCGCCCCGCTGCACGCGGAACACGATCCGCAGCTCGGACAGGTCGAGAGCCTCGCCGCTGTCGAAGCCGATGATCAACGATACCTTGCGGCCGAACTGCAGAACGCTCATTGGTCCGTCACCCAGAAAACGTGCGACCCGATGCCGAGATCCTCATACGTCGGTACGTCGTCCGGATTCTCAGCTCCCTGCACCCACAGGCGCCCCTGAAAGCCCAGATGCTTGTACTGGCCGAGCAGATCGATACCGGTCACCAGCGGGATGCCGGACACCAGCGGATTGTCCGACGCGTCCGCGATGTCGAGCACCCACCCCGCGCCGCCGGCCTTCCGGTACTGCACCGTCAGGCGGTAGTCGGTCCCGCTCAGCGTTACCGTGAACCGCTCGGGACGCGGCGAAAACGGAATTTCGAAGTAGCTCGGCATCACATACTCCCCGGTGGCACTGCGCCGCCGGGCGCGGGCGTCGCAGGCATCGCTGCCTTGGTACCGCCGTTGGCCGTCTCGGCTGTCGACGCCGGATCGGCCTGGTTCTCTTTCGGCGGCAGCTTCGTGACCTGCGTCGAGACGATCCGGATCTGCTTGAGCGTCGCGGTCAAGATCAGCGCGCTCGACGTCTTCGGGTCCGTTGTGAGCCGTAGCCCCTGCAGAAGCATGTTCTGGTAGAAGCGACGGCTCGTCGTCACGTCGAACGGTGTGCGGGCCTGCTGCAGCGCGAGCAGCTGCGAGTAGATCGCGTTCACGTACTGCGCCGACGGCAAGCCGCCACCATCGAAAGTCGCTTCCGCGGTGCCGAGCAGCGCCTCGTAATCGGCATTGCTCCAACCGCACCGCATCACGACATCCGGCTGACGTTTGAAGGCGTGATCGGTGATCTGCGCCCCCTGCTCGACCGGATGCTCCGTGATGGTCAACTCGTCGTTGTAGACCTCTTCGATCGCGACCTGCACCGCAATGCTGCCGATCTTCTTCGGCGAGATCATGATCATGTCGAGGATCATGCGATCACCCCCTGCAGATTGCGAACCATGTCGGCATTCACCGCGCGCTGCTCGCGCTCGACCGCACGGCCGGCCACACTCGGATCGCTGGCGCCGGTTACATGGATCTGCGTGGACTGATGCAGCTCGACCTTCGCAGCACCGCCGCGCGCAGCCGACTGCGCTGCCAGCGTGGCCGGGGGCTGGTAAGTCGCTCGGGTGTTGCGCAGTGCCGCAGCCATCTCGGCAGCCGTGATGCTCGCGCGGTTGTTGCCCTTGCCGGCGTAGTAGCTGCGACCGGTTTCCGGATCCGCCACGCTCGCCCACTCGCGCGACGCCGCGCGCAGCGCACCGCGCAGATCGTCACTGCGCCCTTCGACGTAATCGGCGATGGCGCGCCGCTTGTTGCGCACCAGGTACTGCTCGAAGATCCGGTCCTGGAGCCGGCGGTCGAACATCTCATCGCCTTTCAGCTTCAACCCGCGCGCGGCCTCGGCCAGGGTGCTACCGATGATCTGGTAGCGGCCCGCCGCGTTGAACTGCCCCGCTCGCTGCGCGGCCATGACCTGAGCCAACGTCATGCCTTCGAGGTTCTCGGTGCCGGCTCGGTAGCCGCCTCGCGCGCCGCGGTTCACGCTGTTGTAATCGCCTTCGCCGCGTGCGATCAGCTTCCCGAACGCCGTATCCGCAAGCTGTCCGAGACGGCCGGCAAGACCACCGTCGTCGGAAGCCGAAACACGCTCGATCCGCGGCGCCAACACCGGCGCCGGAACGACTTGCGGTGATGGCCTCTGTGTGCCGGAAGGCTGCGGCCCCGGTGTCGACGGCCTTTCGGCACCTTGCGCCAGAGTCGGTTCCGGTGCAGCCAAAGGCGGTGTAGCGGCTCGTGGCTGCTCGGTGCGCGGCGGCGTCAGTTTCGCGCCGCCGCCGTCCTTCACACTGTCGATTTCGGCCTGTGTGTATCCGCCGGTAGCGTCGAGCCCGCGGCGATCCTTCAGCGTCAGGATGTCCCACAACGAGCGGAAGCGGCCGCCCGACAGCTTCGTGATCAGGCCATCGATTTGGTCGCGCACCCCGTCACCGATTTTCCAGCCAAGGAATGCGGCACCCACGGCGGCCGCGCTCGATGCGAGCGCGGCAAGCTCGACTCCCATCGCCGAAAGCAGGCCCGTTGCGCCGCTTGCCGCCGCACCGCCCGCGCGCAGCGCTCCCACGATCCTCCAGATACCGCCGGCGATTTTGAATACGCCCAGCGCCTTCAGTGCCACCCCGAGCAGCAGGATCTTCGTCGACCAGCCGTCCGTCGAGTGGTCGAGTTCGATGAACAGGTCTACCAGCTTCGCGAGCGGCGGTCCCGCCGCTTCTGCCACTTTCAGAATGGCACTCGCAATGTCGGCAATTCTGTTCGCGACCTCGTCGCCGTGCTCGTCCATCCAGCGCTGGAACCGATCGAGGCTGGGCCCGACCTTTCCCAGCATCGCGCCTTCGACTCGGATGCCGAGATTTTCGAACGACGTGCCGATGCCGCGCAACTGCGTCATGAAGCGATGCGAGTCGTCAGCCGCCTTGTCCAGGCCGGTCGACCTCGACATCTCGCGGTACTGCGCCAGGAGCTTCTCGAAGTCCCCATTGCGCATCGCGAGCATCAGGTTCTCATCGATGCCGAGAATGTTGCCGTACTGGCTGGCAAGCCACGTCGGCTTATTCGCCAGTGACTTCCCCAGGTCGGACATGATGTCGACCGTGTCGCGCAGCTCACCGTTCGCATTGCGCGTCTGCACGCCCAGCGTCGCGAGGTAGCCCTCCCCAGCCGGGTTGTTGCGCAGGAAGCGCGCGAGGTTCTCGATCGTCCCAGTGGCCGCTTCTGTCGAGATGCCCATGTTCCGTGCCGCGAACTCGAAGCCTCGCAGGTTGGTCGCCGACGCGCCGGTCCGTTGCGACACGAAGTACAGGCGCTCGAGCTTCGACGCGAATGCCGCGACGCCCGCGCCCACCGTGAGCGCCGCGCCGGACACCGTGGCGATCAGCAGCTTGACGCCCTTCGTCGTGCCTTCGACGCCTTCCTTGAAGTTCTTCAGGCCCTTCTCGTCGACCTTGAAGCCGAGCGCGACCAGGAACTCGCGGATGACGACCGAATCAGCCATTTTCTCTTTCCATCTTGCGGCGGTACGCCGCTTCGTTGTCCGCCCGGACGGCAAGGGAATCGTTCATGAGCGCGACGTCGGCCAGGCCGAGCGTTCCGTCGAGCAGCGACTCGTACCGACACATCTGGGCGTGCACCGGCGCGAGCAGCCAGTCCTCGCCGCCGGGCAGCGTGCGGATCCAGCCTACGTCGCCGCCGGGCTGCTCGCTTGGCTGGTAAGCAGCCCGCTGATAAAAGGGCCAAGGTTCGCCACCACGACGCGCACGACGAGCGGCAGCATCACGTCGATGCCGATGTCGTCGAACATCGACGTCTTGTGAATGGTGTTCCAGACCTTCGCCCAGCCCGGCCCCTGCCAGCGTTCGACAACGGACAGGCACGTGCCGAAGACATACTCGGCGTCCTCGTCCTTCAAACCGGCCAGCGCATCGGCGAATGGCTGCAGCACCGGGGCGATCGCGTCGACCATCGAGAGCAGCTCGCGCGAGCGGTCGGCCTCAGGGGCCGGCGAGTCGTCGTCCGGCGCCTCGGTGTCACCGGCGCCTTCAAGCGCCGCGAGCGCTGCGTTCGCGCGTGCCTGATCGCGTGCGACGTCAGCTTGCTCGAGCTCGGCGTAAAACTTCATCAGCACCGGGATCATCGGGGGGATGATCGGCGCGATGCGCCGCGAAACGTGGAACTGCTGCATCGCGCTCAGCTTGCCGACCGCGTATCGCACGCCATTGAGTTGCACTTCGGTCGTCATGTTCAGTACGTCCCGAGGATGTTGTCGATCTTGATCGAGTCGAAGACCCATTCGACGATGTCACCGTCCTTCGCGTACTTCAGGTCCGGCGCCTTCTTGAACGCGCAGCTGCGCGCGGTCGTCACGTCGCCGGCAGCCGTCTGCCGAACCTCGATCAGGTTCTTGCCCCACAGGCGGCTGTCGAGCGACTGCGCGTCGTACAGCGCCATCAACTTCGCGTTGATCGGCGCGGTCTTCAGGTATCGCAGCGTGACCTGGCCGGACTTGTCGGCATGCAGGCTGTGCATGCCTTCACCGTCCGAGCCGATCGTCATCGTGTTCTTGTCGCCGGCGCGCACGATCGTGATGCCCTCTTCGGCGGTCGCTTCGCCGTAGCCGAGCGAGAACGCGCCGCCCGGGCCCACGAGCGTCGCCGCGACGTCCTGAAAGCTGTAAGTCGTCATGTTGAGATGCCCCTGTTAGCGGTTGACGTTGACGAGGATGTCGACGCTGTGGATCGCCCCGGCTTCCTTCGCCGCGACCTGGAACGTGACGGACTTGCGCGCCTCGCGGTCGGCCTGCGACTGCGTCGCGATCGGCGGTGCGTAGACGTAGTAGCCCTTTGCCAACGTGTCGCCCTGATTCAGCGCGCCGAAGCCCGCCGAGTTCCACACGCCCGGAGCGAGATAGCCGTTGTTCACCGCGGCCTCGCACGCAGCCGAGATAGTCGCCGCGATCGTGGCGTTGCCGCCGTCGGTCTGCGGGATCTTCGTCGGGCTCTGGTACAGCAGGTTGTAGACGTCCGTCTCGATACGGTTGCGGAACCAGATCGCGTTGTAGACCGAGTCGGCAAACAGTCCGCTCGGCGTCACGCCGTACTGGATGATCGACGTGTCGTTGCTGTAGTTCACGAACACGTTGCAGTTCTTCGCCTGCAGCGCGTTCGCCTGCGTGCTGGTCAGCTGCTCGGCCGCCACGCTCGGCTCCTGCTTGAACATCAGCGTGATCGTCGTGTTGTTGCCGTTGAAGTTCACCGTCAGCAGCCGGCCGAGCAGCGACGACACCGCGTACGGCGACGAGCTGGAGTACTGCAGGATGGTGTACTTCAGGTTCAGCGCTTTCAGCTTGCTCGCGATGTCGGTCGACACGGTCGAGTCGAGCACCTGCGGGTTCTGCGTCGTGATGCCGTAGAGGTGACGCTGGTCCGCCTCGATGAGGTTCGCGACCGCGATGTGCTGCGCATCCGTGATCGATGCATCGGCGAAGTCGAGGCCGAGGAACTGATTGGCGAATCGGTCGATGAACACCGCAGCTGCATCGACCGGTTGCTCGGGCGCGATGCCGGCTGCCGGCGTGCCGGCGAGACTGCTGGTCAGGCCGAGCATGGACGAGACGTCCGTGCCACTCCCGGGCGCAGTCGCATACCCGACGGTCGAGCTGGTACCGGACGTGCCCGACGTAATCACGAACTGCGATCCGTTCCACGCGATCGTCGCACCGGTCAACTTCGCGTTGATCACCGTCGCGACGCCATTCAGGTTCGTCTGCGCGGAAAAATCGAGTGCCGTGACCGTCTTCGCGGTACCGTCGATGGTGATGTTGAACGCGCCCGCTGTCACGGCTTTCCAGACCGTCATGTCCTGCTGCGCGGTCGACAACACGCCGCCGCGCAACGAACCGGACGTCGCGGTCTTCGCCCAGCGACCGATCATCAGCTGCTGCGGTTGCGGCACCTGGTTAAAGTACAACGCGGCCGCGAAGTACTCGGGCGTGTTCGTGCCGAAGTCGGCCGTCACATCATTGATACTGCCGTACGAGCGCGCACGCTCGTTGGTGTCGATCACGGCCGACGGGCCGAGAATCAGCCCTGTGTTCATGTTCGCGCCCTGCGCCGCGAGAGCGGCGAGGTTGATCGTCACGTTGATCAGACGCGATACCGGCAATCCGTTGGACATGCTGGTCCCCTACGAGTGGATGTTCGAAACGCCGACCACCGGCGTCGACGCGTCAGTCGTCGTCGCCACGGTGGCCGATTTGAGGTTGAGGACCGCGTAGGTCCGGGTGATCTTGCGGCGCAGCGTTACCGTCATGTCGTACCGGCGCACCCACTGCTGGTTGACCAGGTCCGGCGCCGCGCGAATCGCGCCGACGCCGACGAACGCCATCTCCTGCAGCTGCAACTGCTCGCGGTTCTGCGGAATCGCGAGGCCGTCGGCGAGCCGCTGCGCATATCCCTTCGCGAGCGGCCCGTAGAACGTGCACATCACATCGATGTCCTGATGTCGGATATACGTGTCGTGGCCGTCGCCGGTGCCGTCGTGCTGGATCACCGGGCCGGCGTCCGGCTCTTGCTCCTGCAGGCCGAACGCACACCAGTTCACGGACGGCTCGGGCTGCTTCGGTACGGTGGACTGCCAGCGCGGCCGCACAAGGTCAGGAGGCAATGCCGTGATGCCCGCGATGAGGTCATGGACCAGATCGTCGAGTTCATCGTCCTCGGCCGGCGGCGCATCGACGGCTGGTGCCAGGTAACCGCCGGTCGAGCTGTCGTTCATGAGGTCATCCCGAGAGGGGTTTCAGGTCACACGTCGCGCAGACGAAGCCGCGGCCGAAGTGCGAGTAGTCGTTCACGTTGACGACGGTGTAGGTGCGGCCCGCCCACACGACTTCGTCGGCGTCGTGGCCGGCGCTGCCGTCGGTCAGCCGGAATATCGTGTGCAGGGTGATCGAGCCGATGATTCGGCTGCCGTCCGCGTTCCGATGCAGGATGTCGCCCTTGTCGCTCGTTACGACGGCGGCGAACGGCGTCGATGCCGCGGCGTTCTGCGCGCGGCCGTGGCTGTCGACCGTCTGCGTCATGCGATTGCAGATCAGGCCGGTGTCCATGAAATCCGGGTCGAGCAGGACCTCGGTTACGTCGAGGAAGGCCATAGCGAGCGCACCAACGAAAAAAGGCCGCACACGGCGGCCCTTGGATCGGGGAGACTGGAAACTATTTCTTGCGGACCACGTACGTGATCGCGTTGCGATACTGGCCGGTGTCGACCAGCGTGTTCTCCCGCGTGACGCCGCGGCGCCGGCGCGCGGCCAGCGTCGAATCGGCCAGTTCGGGAGCGATGTTGCCGTTGATCTTCGCGCGCACGCCGTTTTGCCCGGCGAGACCGGCCAGCTTCAGCCGGCGCTCGACCTGTTCGAGATCGCCGTCGAGCGCCGCTTCGACGCCCTTCAGCAGCTGCGGCTCGAACGTCGGCCGGGCATCCTGCACGCCGGGCACCAGGTGCGGGCGCGCCGGGATGTTGTTCGCCGGCGAGCCGTTTTCCATGATGTAGCCGATCTCGGCGTTGCTGAGCGGCTCGCCCTCGTCCTTCCGGCCGGCGGTGCTGTCGGGCACGCCGACGAGCACCTCCTTCTGCACGAGCCCGCTGATCGACTTCAGCACCTCATCGAGGCGGTCGATTTTCATGCCGTCCATGGGATTCTCCCGACGGGCGGCGACAGCGTTACAGCTGAATACCGCCCGAGCCCATCATCTGCGCGAGGCTGAGATAGCGAACGCCGTACATCGTGGCGTTCCAGAAGCCGCCGTCCTTTATGGCGACAGCCGCGGTGTCGTAGCTCGCGCTCACCTTGTCGACGGCCTTCGACGACTGCGGCCCGGTCACCTGCCCGGGCACGCCGCCGACGGCGGCCGTCTTCTGGTCCTTCAGCGCGAGCGCGAGATGGTGCGCGGTGACCAGCGCGACACCCAGATCCGTCAGCTCGCGCCACCGGTCAGCGTTGACGAGCGACACCGCGACGGTCATCCAGAACTGGACGAGAGGGTCGGGGTACGTCGTTGTATCGTCGAACTCGGGAAACGACTGTCGGAACTGGGCGATGTCCACGTGTCACCTTGCAAAAATGCGGATGCCCGGCGCGCGCCTGCATGGTGCAGCGCCGGGAGGCCATTATGCCTTCTTCCCGCTGCCGGCCTTCTGGGTTGCGCCGTCGGCCGTGCCATCCTTTGCCGCCGCCGCGGCGTCCTTCTGCGCTGCCTCGAACGCGGCGACCCGCGCGGCGAGATCCTGCTCGCCCGCCGCGACCGCAGCTTCGCGCGTGTCGAGTGCCGCCGCACGTTCGTCCAGCCCCTTGCTGAACGTGTCGAGCTCGACCCGCAACTTGTCGAGGCGGTCCGACTCGGCTTGGAGATCGGCCTTCGTCGCGGCCAGCGTGTCAGCCTGATCCGGCGTGCCCCCTTGCGAGCCATCCGAATCGGCGGATTTCTCCGGCAGCGGACCCGTGTGCGCCTTCGCGTACCAGTGGTCGGCGATGAAATGCTCGACCTCCTGCACGCCGGCCTCGACGCGGCGGACGACCTCCTCGCCCTCGTGGAGCAGCCGGATCGTGAACGCCGTCAGAACGTTGATCTTCACCATCTTCGCCATTTCAGATCCCGTCCCGGTAAGCAGCCGTCGTGCCATAGCGCCATTCGACGCGGCCGATACGCGACCAGTAGGTCGTAATCTGGAACAGCGAGCGGTACTCGAGCGGCGTGCGCTGCAGGTCCGTCATCGGGAACTGAACGTACTTCTTGTCGCTGTTGTACGCGACCATCCGGTCCACGGTGTTGAGCTGGCCCTGCGTGCCGCCGGCGCCGGCGCCGATCAGCCACTTCAGCTCGAGGATTTCGAGCGGCGTGCCCTGCTGCGTGCAGATATTGTTCTCGAGCAGGTATGTCAGGATCGACTTGCTGCCGGCCGTGCTGATGAGGCGCGACGCGATGCCGCCGAGCGTGGCCGGCGGCAGCATCAGGCGGTTCGGCTTCACCTTCCAGCCGGACGCTTGCCATGCCGACGTCAGGATCTCGTTGACGTCCTTCAGGATTTCGTCCGGCGTCTTCGTGTTCCACTGCGGCGTGCCGGCCGCGCCGTTCGCGACGTTCGAAACGCTCCCGACGGCGCCGATCGAGTTCACCAGGCCGGTGAAGCTCATCTGCGGATCGCCGTAGTAGACGATCTGGTCGAGGTCCATGTTGCGCTTCATGTTCATCGCCTCGACCTTCTGCGAGTCGATGGGCATGCCGAGCGCCTGCGACTTCACGAGCTCGGGCACCGTGTACTTGACCTCGGCACCCCAGAGCAGCATCGGCTGTGCGGTCTTGCCGATGTCGACCGACGGGCCCGCGAGCGCATTGCCCTCGTTCGAGATCCAGTTCAGGCCGTTCGGGTTGATGCCGCCGCTCATGCCGAACGCCGAGTTCGTGAACGACGCGACTTCGTCGGCCGCCGACACGTCGCTGCGGATGTAGATGTCGCGCGACCAGGTGTACTCGACGAGCGGCTCGTTCAGCGTCTGATCGAGGCGTTCGAGCTGGCCGACGAGGAATGCGCCGGTCGAGTCGATCGTCTGGCGATCGTACGTGTACTGCTGGTCCTGCGTACGCGCGCGGATCAGCCGGCGCGTCGCGTCCGCGACGGCCGCCGACATCGGGATCGAGGCCCCGGCCCGGCGCAGGTGCTTCAGTTCGGACATGTCCATGTAATGGCTCCAGAAATGCAAAAGCCCCGCGATTGCGGGGCTTCGGGTGAAGCGCTGTTCAGCGCCGGATCAGATGTTGACGGCGATTTCGACGATGCCGTATGCGTCGGCCGGGCCGGTGAAGTACCAGTTCGCCGGCATCGCGACGGTGTTCGTGCCGTCGACTGCCGCTTCGAAACCACCGAGCGGCTTGCCGGCGGCCGCTGCCGCGACGCGCACGTACACCGTACCGTTCTTCGTGGCCGGCGCGGTGCCGCCCAGCGCGGCGTTGAAGTAGCCACGCTTCAGGATGTCGGTCGGGCCGCTCGTCGGCGGCGTCGAAGTCCCGAGCGGATCGGTGCCGTTACCCTGAATCGGATACGCGCGCAAGTTCACTCCGTAGACGAGCGCCGCGGTGTCGGCCGCGTTGTTGATCGGCTGAATCTTGCCGTTCACCATCTTCACCGGCACGCCGAACGCCGTCGGCGGTGCAGCCGGATCGATCAGCTGCGTCTCGATCGTGGCGACTTCGGCGCGCTGGAGATCGCCGGCAAAGCCCGCCGGCATGCGGTACTGATAGGCTTGATACGAGGGCATGTCGGCTCCTTACTTGCGGTTCTTCCAGAAATCCGCATGGATTTGGTTGATATCCTTCCGCTCGGTCTGAGTGGAATCGTTCGTCCGGCGCAGCGTGACGCCGGAGTTCTTGCTGCGCACGACCTCCGACGCTGCGTTGAAGAACGCCGCGACGGAATCGCAAGTCATGCTGGCCACGTTCGCGCCGCCGACCACCGACTTGACCAGTTCGGCGTTCTCGTTGTCCAGCGCGGCGCGCAGCGCGCGGCGGCGCAGCACACACATGGCGTCGACCGTCTTCTTGCGGACCGCCTTCGCATCGAACGTCGGCAGCCGCACGCCGGGCGCGAGGATCTCGGCGCGCGAGAGCGCGTCCTGAAACTGGTCGCGCAGCGCGGCGCTGTCGCCGGTACGCGCACCGGACTTGTCGTCGCCTTCGCCGGCACCGCCGTTGTCCATCGTGCCGGTGCCGTCCAGATCGTCGTCGAGGTCATCATCACTGGTCGGCGTCGTGCCGCCGCCTTCGAGCTTCGTCACGCGATCGGCGAGTGCGTCGATCTTCCCGTTGGTGGCTTGGATCGCGTCGAGCACCTGCTTGAGCGGATCGCCTTCACCACCGCCCGTGCCTTCGTCGCCCGTCGTGGAGACACCCGCCTTCGGATCGGCGCCGGTGCCGGGCATGTGGATGTGGATCTGGGGTTGGCCGTCGCCACCCTCGCCGCCTTCGTCGCCGGTCATCTCGCTCGCGACCTTCTCGAACGCTTCGGAATCGCGCGTCATGAACGCCTTGCGCAACGCGTCGACGAACTTGGAGCCTTTCTTGGTTGCCATGCTTGCATCTCCTGTCGGGAGTAGGTTGGAACTGCTATCCCCGATCGAACACACGGGGCCACAGCGGGCGCTTTTCACGAGGGCGACGTGGTTGCCCACGATCACCACCTGTCGCGCCCGCCCAGGCGCAATCTGTTCGTAATCGGCGTCGTAGCCGTTGCTGACCTGCGTGAGCGCGTCCGCACCCTTGCTCTGGACACGGCGGATCGCCTCGGCGTCAGTGATCAGCAGGTCGGCGAGCATCAGCTCGGCCTGGTCGCCTTCGCCTTGCCGCACGTTGCGGACCGTGCCGCGCGCCACCGACATGTAGTTCGCCGGCGTCACGAAATCCGGCGGATGGTCGATCGTGATCGGCTTGCCTTCGAAGCTGGCGAGCGTCTCGGGGCTGAACAGCACGTCGGCCGTGCGTTCGGCGACGATGACGCCGTCCTTCGCCTCGATCTCCGGCAGCTCGAAGTAGGCGTAGTCCTGCGCGCCGACGCGCGCGATCGGCACGGCCTCGCAGAGCAAGAAGCCTTCAGGCGTGATCGACTGCCGCTCGCCGAGCTGCTCGGTCGCGTACACGCCGGACGCCGTGATGCCGTCGCGGGTATGCGCGCGAGCGCGCGCCGCGTGCGAGCCGCAGGTGCACGCGTGGTCAGTGGTGAAAATGCGCATATCAGTCTTCGATGCTGGTTCGGACGCCGCGCGCGATGACGCCGCGGACTCGCTCGTAGTCGGGTTCGGTGCGCGCGAGCCGGCACCAGACGGCCAGGGACCGGACGTACAGCGGCAACCACCATGCGGTGCGCACTCGCAAGCGCAATGTCGTTCGATGTGTCGGCATGCTCAGTCCACTCACTCAGGAATCTCGACGGTCTGTCCGGCGAGTTCGTGTGTGCAGTCGCCGCAGAACTGGATCCGACCGTCCGTGATGAACGAATGGCAGACGTTCTGTCGATCGCCAGGCCCGGGCCACGACACGAGGATCGACGGCGACAAC
Source organism: Burkholderia humptydooensis (assembly GCF_001513745.1). Taxonomy (NCBI): domain Bacteria; kingdom Pseudomonadati; phylum Pseudomonadota; class Betaproteobacteria; order Burkholderiales; family Burkholderiaceae; genus Burkholderia; species Burkholderia humptydooensis. The sequence continues at coordinate 2,348,727 of NZ_CP013382.1, forward strand.
GTCGGGGTTTCGACGCTGCCGTTCCAGCTCCATCGCGCCGGGTTCGGAGAATCGCAACCGTGCGGATAGACGACGTGCAGCTCACCGCATGGGCACTCGAACAGCAGCGATCCGCTGCTGTCCCGCTTCATCTTCGCCATATCACCCCTTCGGAAGCACGACTTCGGCCCAGCATCGGCAGTTGTAGATGCAGCCCGGGTGCGCCCGTGCCCCCGACCGCTTATCCGCGACCGGCGGCTTGTCCCACGTGAAAAACTTGCCTTCCAGCTCGCGATGGTCCTCGCGGACGTCCGAGTCGCCGGACGTCCGCCAGAAGTAGCCGGGGCTGCCGACGTCAAGCGCACGCGCCTCGGTGAGGGTCGCGGCGGTGCGACTGACCTCGGTTCTCGCGATCGTGTCGGCTCGGCTTTTCGCGACCTGCCCGGACTCCTGAATCGCCTTCGAGATCTGCGCGGCGCGCGCGCCGTCGACGATTCCTTCAAGCGTGAGCCGGTGGACGCGCTCGGCTGCATCGAGCGGGATCGACTTGATCAGCCGCACCTGCTCGGACAGGAGCGCACGCATCGTCTCGCCGGTGGCCGCCCCGCGGATTTCGTCGCGAAGCGCGCGCGACATGTCGGCGGCCTGCTTCATCCACATTTGCTCGTCGCGACGATTCAGGTCGGCGATCATGCGCGCCGCGGTCGCTTCGGCCCACGGGGCGAGCGCCTCGGCATACCGACGAAGCAGTTCCTCGATCGTGGGCGCGTACGATGGGTCATCGGGCGGAAAGCCGCTCACCAGCACGCCGACCTGATGGGCGATTTTTCGCAACTGGCTGCCGTACTTCCGCTCGGCGCCGCTCAGCCGGACGGGGTTCTTGCGCCGGTCTCGCTTTCGATCGAGGGTGAGGATCATCGACGTCGGAAAAGCCTGCGAATAAGAGAATCGTTCGTCCGCGCGGGCGTCCCCGGCGCGGCCTGGCCAAGCGGCAGCACCGGATCAATTCCCGGCGGATCCTCGCCCTCTTCGTCGCGCTCGGCCTGCTCGATCGCTTCGTCAGGGATGTCGCCGAACATGCCGGTGTCGGGCGACGATGCCTTCAGCTCGCGCATACCCTGGCTGCGCGGAATCAGGTCCGCGTCGACGGCCTTCGTCACCGAGTCGACCGTCTTGTTGCCGATCTCCGCCTTCTCGGCGGCCGACATCTCCTGCAGCGGGTTGAACTCGTACGAAAAATCCTCGGGCAACGGCTGCCCGATCTCCGACCGGCACATCACGTCGAGCAGGCTGTGCAACGGGTTGCGCAGCCGACGCTCCTGCCGCGTGTGCACCTTCTCGTGATACAGCAGGCGCGACCCTTCGCCGGTGTCGCTCAGGCCGGCCGGCTGCTGGCCGAACAGGCGATCAAGCGGAATTCCGGTCGCGCCGCTAAGCTGCATCGCGAACTGGAGCATGACGTCGGACAGACCGCTGAACGTGTACTGGTGCGTCTCGAACTTGTCGGTCGCATCGATGAGGGTGATGCCCTCGTTCGACTGCCCCAGCCGAATCATTTCGACCTGCTTCAGCAGGCCGTTGAGCGCCGGACCGCCGGCCGCGATGATCTCGCGCAGCTTCTCGACGCTCAGCGTGCGCAGATGTGCCTTGTAGACGAGCTGGCCGGCGCCGACCGTCGCGCTGTCGAACGCGATCAGCCGGTCCCACATCGGCTCGAGGATCGACAGGCCCCAACCGTTCTCGCTGATGCGCTGGTAGAACGGCAGCGCTTCGCCGTCCATTCGCAGCACGCGCGAGTGGTGAATGCGTCCCTGGGGCAAGCCGATCGCCGTCGGCAGCACGTCGTAGAACTTCGGCATGCCGAGATCGGGACCGAACTCGGTCACGACCTCGCCGACCGGCGGCGCAACCATCCAGCGATCGAGCACGAGCAGGCCCTTGAACTGGCCTTTCCCTATGGTCTCGCGCCGAAGCGGCTGCGACATGTCCTGTCCGTCGATCAGCATCACCGCGATCGCGCCGCCGTACAGCTGCGCCCACTTGCCGGTGTCGCAGAGCTGATCCCAGATCGCCTTGCGCGTCAGTGCCGTCTCCATCTTCGACACGTCGGTAGGATCGAGGCCGGACATTTCGATGCCCTTGCGGGTCATGTCCTCCGGGATCGCGTCCACCGCGGCGCGCACAATCCACGATCCGCGATAGGCGGCTTCCAGCCAGACGCGGTTGCGGCTCTGGTACGTCAGCGTGTACTGCGCCGCCGACGCCTGGTTGTCGGCGCCCCATCCGAGCCGCGCTTCGAAGTTGGCGAACGAGTCGACCGTGCGATGGGCGTGCGTCGCCGCCGGCGCGCGCGGCGGCCGGGTCTGCTGTTTCCGTTTCGACATTCCGGGAAATCCTGTCGTGCTCAACCGGCAAGCCGCTCCCAGACCGACAGGTCTTTCGCGCCTCCCAGCATGTCGTTGATCGCGTCGACCATCGGGTCAATCTGGTCGTCGTGCATGTGCGTGTCGTCAGCCGTGAACGAGTCGCACTCGGTCAAGAAGTCGCTGACCCAAGGGGCATCCAGCGGGACGCCGACGTTTCCGGCGTCGATATGGCTGACGACGTCCATGACGCGCGTCAGCTTGTCCTTCACGCGCTCGATGCCCTCGATCGGGATGCCGCCCTCGGCTTGAATATCCTGAATCAGACCCGTGCCGCTGGACTTGTCCTCGACCTTCATCTGGCGCAGCACCGGCGCGCCTGGGTCGTCGGCGCCGATGGCCGCGTGCTTGTTCCAGAAGTCGATCGCGCGGCGCTTCAGCTCGGGCGCCTTCCACTTCCCGCGCACCAGATCGATCAGGTACAGACGGTTGTCGTACCCAAGGCCCCAGCACTCGAACACGCTGTAGTCGTTCCGCTCAGCGGTCTTCTGCGCAGTGTCCGCGAAGATCTTGCGGTACTGGAGCTGCGGCAGCGCGCCGTAGCGCAGGAACTTGCCGCTCTGGATGATTCCGCCGCCCAGCGGCGACGGGCGCTGCATGTACTGGCCGTTGAACACGTACGCGTCGGCCTTCTCGGATGCGAACAGCTCGTGCAGCGGTTCCTTGTACGGCCAGTAGCTGTACCGGCCGTCGGCGTCCCGCTCGTCGCACTCGACACGATCGCGGATGTGCGCCGGCAGCTTCGCGACGTACTCGTCGGTGATCAGCGCCGGGATCTCGATGAACTCCCAGTCGCCCGGCAGTTTGCCGGCCTTGATGAAGCCCGTCGGGTCTTCCTCGGCGAGCCGCTGCATGATTACGATGATCGGCGTGTCCGGATTCGCCTTCCGGCTCTTCACGGTCGACAACAGCTTGCGGTTCGCCTTGTCCCGCGCGGTCTTGCTATATGCGTCGTCGACCTTCAGCGGGTCGTCGATGATGATCGCGCCCTGCCAACCGTCGGTCATGTGCCCGGCACGGAAGCCGGTGATCTGGCCGCCGAGCGAGACCGCGTATACGCCGCCGGCCTTGCGGCCGTCGATCATCACGTTCCACCGCTTCTTCGACTTCGCGTCGTCGGCGATTGCGAGCGGCCAGAGCGCCTGGTATTCGCCGGACGCAACGATGTCGCGTGCCGTCTCGCTGTTCAGCAGAGCCAGGTCGTCCGAGTAGCTGATATGAAGGAACCGCGCGCGCGGGTTCAGCGCGAGGCCGCGCGCGATCAGGTTGATCGCGACCAGCTCGGTCTTCGACGAGCCCGGCGGCACATTGATGACGACGTTCTTCAGCGTACCGTCGATCACGCGCTGCACTGTGTCGGCGATCAGCACGTGGTGCCAGTTGACGCGGAACTTGATCGCCTGCCGGTGCTTGAAGAAGTACCGGCTGAAAAACAGGTGGTCCCGCTCGCACTTCGCCTTCAGGACGGCCCGCTCGATGGCGGGGTCAATACTCGTCTTCGAGCTTGGCGACGGCGGCTGCGACCTGGCTTTCATCGACGACGACCGTCCTGTTCTCGATCGGGCCGCCGTTCTCCCCAGTGAGTTCGTGGCGGCGCTTGTTCGTGAACGCGTCGCCGGATTCCTTCGCAGCCTGTTCGAGCAGCTGCGCCATCAGCGGCAAGTTGTTGCGCCGCTCTGCCTCCGCGACGGCTCGGTCGAGCGCGCGCAGGCGCACGGCGCGGTGCGACACGCCGATGCCCGACGTGTCGTTGAGGAACTTCTCGCGCGTGCGCTCGAAGATCTCGCGGTACTTCTTGCTGAGAGTCTGTCCCGCCCGCTTCGTCGGGTCGTAGCGCTCGCATTGCTGCGGCGACACCTCGACGCCGAACTCTTCGCGCACGGCCTTCGCGGTGCGCGAGATCGTGTCGAAGCACGCCAGCGACTGCACGATGAACACCTTGATCGCGTCGGGAAGTGCTGCCATAGCGGGAAAACGTTCGGGTTATGCGGCCCGCAGGATGCAGGTGCCGCAGGCGCGCGCGATGTCGACGTGACCGACCTCCGGCGCGCGCTGCGCCGCAGCGACCAGCTTTGCCGTATCGCCAGCGCCGCCGGCCACGCCGTAGCGCCGGACGATGCCGACGAACTCCTCAACGTCGTGTCCACGGATGCCGAGCTTCGGCATGCCGTCCTTCGTGAATGCCGGCGCGCCGTAATCGTCGAGGCGCTGGCCGATGTGATACAGCTCGTGCTCGACGAGGGCGCACCACTCCAGATCGCTGCACTCGCGCGCATAATGCGCGTCGAGCGTGATCAGGAAGGCCGGCACGCGGCCGAACCATTCGCAGAGCTGCTGCTCCTGCCGCGCGCGCTGCCAGCCGCCGGCGCGGATCATCACCTCTTCGCACTGGCCGACGACGCGCCGCATCTGGCGTACGTTCTCGACGGCCGCCCAGAGGTAGGCCACGTCGGCGTCGATCAGGTGCGCGTGATCAGGGTTGTGCAGCGGCGCGCCCGCGCGCAGCAGCGTCTCGCTCACCCACTCGGCAACGCCGTCGGCAGGCACGATGCGCCTGGTCCAGTTCGAATCGCCGAAGACGATGTCGGGCGGCGCAGGCCGAGACGCGTGCGCTACCTTTGCGACATCGGTTCGCTTCGAACGAGACATGTTTTTCGTGAGCTCGGAAAGGCCATGCAGCCGGCGTAGAATTACCGAGCCGGAGTTCGCCGGCTCACGCTACGGGAGTGAATCTATGGCAGGAATGGAAGCAAAGAATCGAGCGACCGAACTCGTAAAGGCTGCACTCCAAGCTGGCCTTTCAACCGGGTTCGCCGAATGCATGGCTGACCGAACCTGAGAAAAATGGAGACGCGCTCGGAAAACTCATAGCCGCTGCAGTGAAGGCCGCGACAGACGAACTCGACAAGCTGTAACGAAAAAGCCCGCTGGCTTTCGCTCAGCGGGCTCAACGAATCTGGTGCCAGCAGGGCGGCGGAAACCCGTCTGCACCTTTCGGCGCGCTGGCTGATCACCTCGCTGCGTCTTCCCCGCCGGCGCAGCTGAGGCCGAGTCAAGTATAGCGCGCCGCCATGGCAACAAAAAAGCCCGCTTTCGCGGGCTTCTTTGCTTCGGACGCACGTATGACGTGTATCGAATATGGCGGATTATTGTGTGCCAAACACACATTGTCAAGCGGTCGATCGTTCCTGCAGCAATCCGAGCTCGCTGAACCTTCGCTCGATCACGGACCATGCGAGCCCTTCGACGCCCGCCTCGCCGGCCTTCTTGTCGCCCTCGATCCACTTCCGCACCACGGCGTTCTGCTTGCTGACGGTGTTCACGTGCGCTTCGCAGTCTTGTGCGATGTCGACCAGGTCGCACTTCACCCCGAACAGACGCTCGATAATCGCGCGCCGCACGCGGTAGTGCGAGAACCCCGAGCAGTACGCAGCGGACGCCCGTATCAGCCAGCCGATCGCCGCCTGCCATTCAATATTCGGTGTGCGGCCACTGCAGCATGCCGCACCGCACGAGCACGGCAGGTCGTGCGGCGCCGCCCGCGCGACGATCACGGACAGGTGCAGCTCGGGAAGATCCCAGAGGTGCCGCCGAATCTCGCCGGCCTGCCCGGCACCGTCGAGCCCGACCAGGCCCATGCCAGTGCCGATCGACTCGCCGCGCAACCGCTTCGCCAACATCGTCTCGCCGTACTGCTGCGACGAGTAGCAGAGCGCGAAGCGCACCGCGTCGAACGCCGACTTGAACTCGACGACGTCGCTCATCGTGCACCCCGCGTCGTCATGGCCAGCGCCTGCACGCTGCCGAGCCAGCTACCGTACCCCGTGAGGTGGCTCGTGAAGTCCGGCCGGACCCGCGTGTCGACGTGCGCGTCCGGAGCGCGGCAGGTTCCGGCGATCGAGTACTCGCGGCCGCGGCGCGTGCTGCTCGAATCGAGCCGCGCGAGCGCGACGTCGGTCGCCAGCAGCTGCCGCATCGACGACAGCGGCACCTCCAGCTTCTCGGCGAGACGGGTCGCCGTGTACCGGCTGCCCGGCCTCATGGTCTTCAGCACCGCGTTGATGGTCAGCTTTCCGTTTTTCGTTTTCAAGGCCCGCTCCTATGCTCGCTGCAAATTCAATTCGATGGCTTCGATGCGCACGCCGGGCACGCGCGCGTAGCGCTTCGAGATCCAGAGGTCGACGACCGGGCCGTCGTCCGCATACACGCCCCCGTTCATGCCGTCCTTCAACGCCGGGGCAACGTTGTTGACCGCGCCCCTATCCCATTCGATGCTCATTCCACAACCTCCGAATACCGTTTGCGTCAACTTCCTAGGCACGCTGCAAATTCAATTCGATAACCTCGACTCGCACTCCAGGGGTGCGGGTGTAGCGCTTTGACACCCACCCATCGACGATTTGAGCGTCATCGACGTACACGATCCCGTTCAGGCCGTCTTCGATGGATTTCGCAACGTTCGACCAGTCCGGCTTCTTCGTCGCGCCGATCGCGCCGGCGGCTGCCGCGTCCTGGCGCTTCTGCGACCAACTCGCCGGGATCGGCAGGCCGATGTTTACGATCAGGCGCACCGGGCCCTCGTACGGCTGCGTGTCGCGCATCGCCGCGCGTGCGGCCATCTTCACGAGGTTCTCGTAGCGCTCGGTCGCCTCGGGCGTGAACGTGCGGACGTGCGCTCCGTGGCGCGCGAAGCGTGGTCGGCCCTTCGCGACAGGCTTGCCGGGCACGACGAACACGACGCGGCGCGCGATCGGCGATGGCGTGATGAGGGACTGCTGGGTCACCGAAGCACCTCCAACGAGAGCCGGCCGAACCGGTAGACCTTCCTGTGGCCGTAGCGCTGGGAGAAGTAGCACCCGCGATCGATTTCGAAAGCGAGTCCCTTGCCGCGCAGACGGAAAAAGAAGCCTTTTCGGTGGACGACGAAGAATGTGTCGCTCGAGATTCGGATCTTCATGCCGCCACCTCGTCGCTCACGTCGTCGGTCACCGGCACGCCGCTGATCGGGCGCAGCCAAGCATCGGGAATCCATCCGGTCTTGAGCTCGCACGGTCGAAACGTGACAACGTCCGTCCCCGGGATCGGCGTGGGCGCTTCGACGTACCAGCAGAAGCCGAGGTGCAGGTACTCGCCGTATGGCGCCTTCACCTCGACGATGCGGTCGCGGGCTTCGCCACGCGTGATCACGGCCATGTCGCCAATTTTGCAGTTCATCGCGTGCACTCCCGCAGCAACACCTCGTATCCTTTCGGGCCCATCAAGAGCGCTTCGTCACCGACCGACACCATCCGGTTTTCCGTACCGAAAAACTCACGCATCCAGCCGTTCAGGTCGATCACGAATTGCTCGGGCATCAGTTCGGCGAACCGACTCGACACCTGCATCCGCGGGCAGTCATCGAAGATCGAATCGACAACGATTTTTAGCCCCATAAACGTGTTCATCGCCCTTCCCCCAGCAGTGCGCCAGCCGCGACTGGGCCAGCGCTGTTGCGAAACGCGCGGTTGTGGTCGTCCCACCACGGGCCGTCGCCCGCAGCGCGGAACACGCGCAGCTTGAATTCGAATGCGTGCTCGTCGGGGCCTTGCTCGTGGCCGAGCTGGCGCGCGCGCTCAACGATGCCGGCCCACGAGCGCCACCAGTCGCCCGCGACGCGCGGCGCGCCGCCAGCGTTCGAGGAGCGCGCGGCGATGGCGTCGCTGAGAATCCGGTCGAGGAAGCCGACGTTGATCGGCTGCGTCGAGCCGTCCTTCGCGCGCCGCTGGCGCGCCGTGGCGACGGCGGTCAGCACGTCCTCACGCGTTGCGCCGCGCAGCGGCCAGTTGGCGACGCACTCGTCGCTCGCGGCAACGCTCACTCCCGATGTGCGCAGGATCTCGACGAAAGCGGCGGCGGCGTTTTGCGCATCGTCCGCTACTGCCTGTGCTGTGCCGCCGCCGCTATGGTTTACATATTGGTTCTTGGTTCTTGGTTCTTGGTTAGTTTTAGAACCGGTTATGTCTGGGGGGCCGCTGGCAACCGGATCGGAACCCGACGAAAACCCACTGGGTTTTTCTTGGGTTTCAGCTGGGTTCTGTTTGGTACCCGGCTCGCTAGCCGTCCGCTTTTTCGGCCGGCCGCCCTTTTTCCCGTTCTCCTGGGCGGTTTCGGCGCGCAAACGGTAGGCAGCGATCTCGATTTCGCATCGTTCGTGAACGTATCCGGCGTCCGTCTGCGTGAACTTGAAACGCAACAGATTCGCCACGGCGCGGCGCTCTTCCTCGGCGCTTACGCCCACGGCGTAGCACACTGCATCCAGGTCCAGCGGGAGGGGTTTCTCGGTGTCGTAGTAGACGTCGATCAGGTCACGGTAGATCCATCGCTCGACACGGCTCATGTTTACCGTGCCGGACCGGAAATCGCCGATGTGGTGGGGGTAGTAATTCATCAGGATCCCCGAGCTACGGTGAGAGGATTCGGGAGGTCGTTCATCGTGCTTCCCACAGATTCTTTTGCCCGCGCAGGTGCGCCGCGGTGTCGATGCGCGGCCGCGCGGGCGTGTTCCAGTTGCCGCCGCCGCGCGCGCCGACGAGTCGCCAGCCGGCGCCGCGCAGGCTCGCGCCGCCCTCGCCGGCCAGCGTGTAGGTGATCAGGCGCAGATAGCCGAGCGCGCGGGCCGCGCGCCACGCCGCGCCGTACAGCGCCGAGCAGGCGTTCCGTGTGCCATCGGTGCAGCAGCGCGTCACCTCGAGCGTCAGGCCGTCGTCGTTTCCGCGGGCTACCGGTCGGCCGACGATGGCGACGCCGCAGACCTGCGGGTCCTGCGCCACGATGGAATCGAGTGAAAGCGGATCGACGACGGCAATGCTGAACTTGTGCCCGGCGACGGGCCGATGATGTCGATGGTGAGTGGCGACGAAAGCGTTCGCCTCGTCGAGCGAGATCGGGGCAATGATCAGGCTCACGCTGCAGTCCTCCCCGCGATCGCTGGCACCTCGGCGCGCGCGAGCTCAAGCGCGCGGGACACGCTGTCGATCGTGCGCGACAAGCGCGCGATCTCCCGCGATTCGGACAGGCGGTCCGCGGCGTCGCGCGCGGCCCTGATGATTTCGCTCACCGACGCGGCCGGCATAAGGCCGAGTGCCGCAGCGAGCTCGCTGCGCGCTTCGTCGAGCCGCGCAGCGTCGCGCTCGGCGCGCTCGCGCGCGTGCTGCATGTGTTCGCGATACTCCCGATCGGCGTCGGCGGCGGCCGTCTCCAGATTTCTGGTCGCGCGCTCGTACCGCACCCGCGCGAGATCACGGTCGCGGATCAGCTTCGCGACATCGGCACCCACACGCCGCTCGACCTCCAGCGTCACGGCATACTCGGCGCGCCGATGCGCGGAGACGCGCTCGCGCTCCCGCTCCATGCCATCGATCAACAGCTTGATCCACGCGTCGCGCGGCAGGCTGTCGATCGGCCGCAGTGTCGGCGCCTTCAGCGTGCGCCAGCCGTCGTCGGCCCGCGCGAGCAGGCCGCAGCCGTCCGGCACGTCGGCCTTGCCGATCAGGCCGGCCGGCACCGCAAACGTCACGCCGGACGCGTATCGCAAGTAGCTCTGCCACTTCCCGGCCGCGACGTCGCGGCGGAAGTCGGCGACGGACACCTTGACCTCGTACGCGAGCGGCGTGAAGCGCGAGAAGCTGAGCGGCACCGCGTACACGTCTGGCCGCGGCGAGCCGGCCGGACCGAGCTGCATGTTCGTCCAGACGATGCGTTGCGTGCGCTCGCGCACGTAAGAGGCCAGGTCGTCCTGCAGGGTGTCGTGGGCCCAGTTCATGCGACCTCCAGCGGCAGTTCGAGCTGCGCGGCGCCGAAGCGCGCGGCCAGCCATGCGTCGTAGACACCGAAGCTCGTCACGTCGCTCCGGTCGGCCCCCGTCTCGGCGACGAATTCGCGGACCCGCGCGCTGTTCCAACAAATGAAGCCGGCGAAACGACCGCCGGGAAACGCGACGCGGTCTGCCTCACGAACCTGCTCGGGCGTCAGGCCCCGCGACTGCGCGTAGGCAAGGAATCGAGGATTCCAGGTGGTCGGCGTGCTCATGCTGCCGCCCGATACGGCTCAGCCGGCGTCGCGCAGATGCCCAACTCCCAGTCGTAGAAGCTGTACGGCCGTGGGCAGTCGTTCGCCGCCGCCCAGCCACGCCCCCACTGCTGCGCGAAGCCCGCGAGCGGACCGCGCAGCGGGTTTTCGTGGAATGGCACACCGGCGCGGGCTGCGCGCCAGCCAGCGCGGAACGCCGCGCGTTCGAATAGGGTCAGCACTCGCAGCCCTCCCTTATGTCGTCGATCGGCGCCGCCTCGGGACGCACGCGTTCGAGCATCCAGAGCTGGTCCGGACGGAACGCGAGATAGTCCTGTGGGGGCTCGCGGAAGATGAAAAGGTGCTTTTCCTCGACGAGGCCGAGGTACGTCATGGGGCGCCCAAGCTTGCGGGCGAAGTGCTTGCCGACGTCGCGGTTGCTGAGCGTCAACGTCATGCCGCCGCCTGCCGCTGGCTGAAAGCCTGCTGGACGAACTCGCCGATTGCCTGCTGGCTGAGTCGACGATATTCCTCGATCGCCTTGCGCTCCTGTATGGCAAGCCACTGCCGCGGGTAGTCGCAGCCGGTGAACATGCAGAACAGGTGCAGCTTCGTTGCGGGGAACGGCCGGCGGCCGGCGACGAGGTCCGCGAAGTGCGGATAGTGGATGTCGCAATTGCGCGCGAGCGTCTTCCGGTCGAACCGGCGAAGGCCGAGATCGAGAGCGCGCGCGAGACATTCTTCGAACGTCATCGCCTCGATCTCCGCCTCGGGCAGCGTCGCGGCCTGTACCCACGGCGCGAACATCCTGAATTCGGTCTGGTTCATTCGAAAATTCAATCGTTACCCAGTTGAATACCCACTTGCTTACCCAGTTGGCGCCGGGGCGAAATAATGGCCAGGACAACACCTGGCCGACTACAAAAGATGCGAACCGCCGCTATGCGAAAATCGAAGCCTCTGACCTCTTCAACCACCACATCACGGGGTTCGCGTGGACACAAAACTCGAAATCATGGTTATCACTGCACCAGGCGGGACGGCGATCGGCGAGTACAGCTTCGTCGTGCTTCCGAGGGCTGGCGACTGGATCGAATTACCGGACGGACCGGATGCGGCAACCATGTTCGAAGTCGTCAAGGTTGTTCATCCTGTGACCGGCGACTCTCCCGACATCTACGTACGGCGGCTTGGAGACAATCACGAAGCGCTCGATCGTCTTTGTTCGGAGCAATCCGGGACCGAATAATCGACTCGGCCGTTGGCAAATCGTCCGGGCCGAACAGCACAACAGCGACCAATCGGCGCCCGGTCATCGATGCAGACAAACTGACGATCTCGAGGTCTTTCGTAACGGCGAATCCTTCCGGTTTCGCGCCCGAACGAAACTCGACCGGTTTCCCGGTGTCGTTGATCGCATACCGTCTCTCCTCTTCGGGACACGGCTGCTCGCGCACTACCTGCACGTCCGCTGCTGCCTGCTCAGCAAAACGCCGCCATAGCTCGCGCTCGACGCTCGGACGCGAGAGCCAACGCACCGACGGCTTCTGCTCGGCGCGAACCGGTCGGAATTTGCGGGTTTTCTTCACGCCCTCTCCTTCGCCGGCTCGGCGGGCTCAGGCCAGATTAGCTTCCAGTCGTATGGCCGGAAGTCGCGGTAAGGGATGCCGACGGCTGCCCCGACGAGAACGCAGTTCTCGGGACGCATCGCGTTGGGCGAGTGCAGCCATTTGTGGATATGCGGCTGCTTCTTGCCGATCAGGCGAGCCAGCGCCGACTGGGAGCCAGCTTTCTCGATCGCGCGTAGCAGCGCCGGGGCGGAGCAATTGGTCGGTTTCATGCCGCAATACTATAACCAAAGTTATTTATTCGCAAGAACTTTGGTTATTTGCCGGCTTACAACCAAGGTTATAGGATGCCCGCTATGGAAAATCCTGAATTCGGGCGCCGGGCAAAGGAACGTCGCGAGGCACTGGGCTTATCCCAGAAGCACGTCGCGGAACTTGTCGGCGTATCGCAGCCGGCGATCGCCAAGGTTGAAAGAGGCGGCAGCACCACAACCACGAACGGGTTCGCACTCGCGCGGGCACTTCAAACTACCCTGGAGTGGCTCGAATTCGGCGATGAGGCTCAACCGAGACCTCCTGGCTACGATCGGCTCGACGAGATCGGCCGAGCCAAAGTCGAGGCGTACATCAGTGGGCTGCTAGCCCAGTCAACTCCGCATTCCTCGCCTGTTCAGGACGAAGACAGGCCGTTTGGCGACTGATTCGCCGCGCCTCATCAGGAAGCGGCTCCAGCGACGCATCCCAGAACGAAAACTCCCGCGTTAAGACTGGCCGCTTCATCCGGCCCGTGAATCCGAACGCGGGCTTTTCGAGCAGCACATCCCACCTGCCATCAGCCCGCATCCGCTGAATCGCCACAATCGTGCCGATCAGCGCAGGGTTCCTGCTCGCCACCACCTTCGCCAAGTTCCCGGGCCTGCAGCGCAGGCGCGTCTTCGATTCTTCTTCCACTGGCCGCCCTCGTCTTTGGTTCGCCACACAACTGTATATATGTACAGTAGTGTAGCCCTAGTTTCGGAAGTCTTTCAACTGCCGTCAGTAGACGCTTAACAATCCGCCCCCGGATCTGGCTGTTACAAATTTTCACCCCTCTCAATAACTTTGGTTGTTGACATGGTGATAACCTTGGTTATAATTCACTTCAACGCGGCACCGTCGCCGCGCCACCGCCCCAGGCGGATCGCTCTCTAACAACCGAAGGTATGCCGGGACCGCACACGCGGAGCAACCGGCCGACGCGATCTGCGTCGTGAGTCAGGACAGGCGCAGCGCGCTAGGCCGATGTTCGGCTACCGCATGCAGGCTTGAACGGACCTGACACAAGACAGCCAGCAACACGTGACCGATGGCTTGGTAATCGGCGCAAACCTCGCGCGGCCCGGAGCCGGCACGGCCGGGAGTAGCCGGGCGCGCGAGTGACGCAGTTCTGATCGGTGGCGGTTCGTTCTCTCGAGGCGTCACCGATGAGAGCTGCTGCAGCAAGCAATCCGCAACGTCTCACGCCAAAATTTACTTAGTAGTTCTTCATATATGGAGTCTCCATGAGCACGATCAGTATCGCGGCTGCAACCGTTCCCGAGCTCGCCGAGGGCGAGATCTATGTCGGCGTGGTCGCCAATACGGCTGGCCAACTGCATCACGTCATCCTGCTTCCGGGAGACAACGACGACGCCAGCTGGCAAGCCCAGATGGACTGGGCGAAGTCGATCGGCGGCGATCTTCCGACTCGGATCGAGCACCTGTTCTTGCTGGCGAATCACCGCGATCAGTTCGAGCCCGATGCCTACTGGTCGAACGAGCCCGATACCGATCCCAGCTACTCCGGCTGGGCGTGGTACCAGTACTTCACCAACGGCCTCCAGGACGGCTACCACCAGAGCCTCGAGTTGCGCGCCCGCGCCGTCCGCAGATTGTCGATTTAACCCTTCAGCCATTTCGACTGCATGGGGGGTGCGATGCATCTGAACAATTCCGCTGGTGGAAACGTCCGCACCCTCCCGGCACGGAAGGATGCAGCTCCCGATCGCCAGCAAGCGGCAGCCGACGATGCGGCGCAGGCGCGCGACGAGCGCAACGAAGCGATCGCCGACGGCGTCACGTTCGACGTGTTGCCGTTCTCGACCGAGCAGATCGCCGTGCTAGACGCTGCGCTGCGCCGCGGCCGCATCGAGGATGTACACGAGGTCTGGAACACCTGCAAAGACGTCCTCGATGCGGAGATCAAGCGGCGCATCGCTGCAGCCGACCTCGGCGCCGCTGGCCACGCTTCGCACAGGCACCGCTCTGTGTGCGGCGACGAGATCGGCCCGGGCAACGCGGGCGTGAGCAGCTTCGCCGATCACCGCGCACGCGCGCTGCGCGTCGTGCAAGCCGACTGACCGACCCCTCCCGCTACAGGAGAACGACGATGAATGCAGCCCGCGCCCCCGAGCAGATGAACCGCGATAGCGAGGAATACAAAGCCGCCATCGCATCCATCTGCGAGGCATTCGGCTGGCGTGTCAGCAAAGCCGCACTACTGGACAGCGACGACATTTCCCGGGCGCGGACTGATGACGCGGCGGCAATTTGGCTGGCTGCGCGCGCAACCGCCTGACCAACCGCGCCCGCTACAGGAGAACGACATGTTTATCGCCCACGAAATCAATTTTGCAGGTCGCCCGTTCTACTTCAACGGCCTGTACGAAGTCGGCGCGGGTAGCCCGTACATCTGCCACGCCAAACGCTATGAATTGCGCGAGGACGCCGAGCGCGCTGTTGCGCCCTGGAGCCGGATGGGTCGAGCGTTCAAGGTGCGCGAAGAAACTCCTGACGAAGTAGCGCAGGCATAACCACCGGAGCCAGACATGAGCGAAAAAGCCAAGGCGGCAATCACCGCAATGATGCGCAAGTTGAAAGACGATCCGCGTGTCGCGTACTACATCTGCCCGATGACGCACACGTACGACCTGCTCGTCGCGGCGCATTGCGAACTGAACGGGCTCGACGAAACGCAGTTCCGCGACAAGTTCGAACGCACGCTGCGATTCGAAAATCCGGCCGCGCGCGACGACGCCTGACCAACCGCGCCCGCCCTGCGGGCAATCACACCACACCGAGAGACCACATGGGACAGACCATCCACACGCAAGGACCGTGGGAAGCATGCGAGCCCGGCGACTACCTCGACTACGACGGGAACTGCATCGTCGTGCTCGGCGAAGACATTCGCATCTGCGTGGTGCTCGGCACCAGCGACGCATCGAAGGCGAACGCGAAGCTGTGCGCTGCGTCGCCCGATCTCGTGACGGCACTGCGCCTCGTCGCCTCAAAGACTGTGCTCACGTCGGGGATCCGCGCAATCGTCGACGCCGCACTCGCAAAGGCCGGTCACAGCGCGCCGGAGCCCGTGCGGCACATCACCGTCGCGGGGGTGGATCGATGAGCGCGCGGAAGCAAACGCAAGGCACCTTCGACGGCGACGAACGCGTGCTGATCGAAGATGCTCAGGCCGATCGCGACGAATTCGACGCCGACTACCGCGATCGCGGTTGCTCGTGTTTCATCAGCCCGCCGTGCAGCTTCTGCACCCATCCGGGTAATCCACGCAACCAGGACGAAGACGAGTCCTGCTGGAAGGAGGCCTGATATGTCATCCCTCAAGTCCCCCGCCCAATGTGGCGATCTCGCCGAAAAGCTGATCGCCGATTACGTGCGCAACTGCGGCGCATACGGCAACCCTCAGGCACTCGCAAACGTGATCGAGATGTTGATCAGCAAGGCGGCGCTCGGCATCGCAATGGTCGGCAGCGAGACGATCGCCCAGCAGATCCTCGACCGGACGAAGTACAACGTCGCGACGTACGCCGAGCGAAACCTGCGAAGGGGTCATTGATGCATGCCCTCTCCCTCCACCGGTCGGCAGCCGACAACGCACTGCTGCGCGCCGCCGCGCGCGGCCCGCGCATGCGCTACGTGATCGAGGGCGCCGTCTGGGCTGCGGCCTACGGCGCCGCGGTCGGCGCGCTCTGGTTCGGCGCGCACCTCGCCGGGCCTTATCTCCGGAGCCTCGGATGAGCGACTTCTACGTCATCGCAGTCTGCCACACGATCCGCGACCACCACTACATCACGCTTTGGCGCCCGGATGACTGCGGCTACACGCCCGTGCTGCCGCGCGCCGGCATGTACGACCGGCAGCGGATTGAATCGCACCTCGACTACTACAACACCGGCGACCACATCGCGGTACCGGTGAGCGCGGTCGACCAACTGGCGACGTCGATCCCGGCCGGGTTCTTCGACCTCGCGGGAGACGGCGTACCGAACACGAAGGCAAGTTGGGACGCGATCCGCGCCGCGGTGACGTATCCGACCGAATGGCCGATCAAGCCCGAATGGCACGGCAAACGACGCAGGAGAACGCGATGACGCCCTTCGACTATCTCGGCGCGCTGCTCGACCGGATTCACGAATGGAATCCCATAGCCGGGTACCTTGCGGCGCTCGCGATCGCTGCAGTCTGCACGCTCGTGCTGGCGCACCTGAGCGCCGACGGCTCGGCTGTCGCCCCAATCGTCGCGAGGTCTGCATGAGCCGCTTCACTGACCACGCCGAACGCATCGAACGCCGGCACCCGAGCGCCGCACGCGCGCTCGTCGTCGCGATCCTCGTTGCGGTCGCGCTTCTCGCTGTCGCCGCCGACAGCCTCACGAAGCACTGGGGAATTCTGTAGCTCGTCTCCTGTGCCGCACCCGCGTCCAACGAGGGCGCCGCCTCCGCCGCACACATCTAATTCCGACGCTGCAGCGCCACGCGCTCGCTCGCCATTCGCGTCCCACCATCGTCATCCCAGGAGCACCTCGAGATGAAAACCATCGACACACAACCCATCGAGTCGTCGCAGATCCACAGCATCGGCTACGACGCCGAATCCGAAACGCTCGCGATCCGCTTCAAGGGTCGCGCCGGCGAGCCGACGTCGCTGTACCACTACTCGAACTTCACGCAGGCGAACTTCGACGCGCTCAAGGCGGCCGACTCGCTGGGCTCGCATTTCTACAAGCACATCAAGCCGTTTCCCGAGCGCTTCCCGTACGTGTTCGTCGAGAAGATGCCGACGCCGGCCGCGGACGCCGAAGCTGAAACCGCGGGTGCAGCATGACCCCGTCTGTCTACACCGTGCGCGCGTCGAGTTGGGGCGCACTGTTCGAATGCGCTTATCGATGGGAAGCCATCCACCTCTTGAAGATGCGCAACGTCGTCGGCCTGCGTGCCGCGCTCGGCACCGCGATCCACGCAGGCACGGCCACCTATGACCAGAGCGTGCTCGACGGATCTGGCCTGACTGTCGACGATGCAGCCGGGGCGTTCATCGACAAGCTGTATGACCCATCGAACGAGTACAACCCCGCGAGCGACGATCTCAACCTGAAGGAAGCCGAGCGGATCGGCATCTCGCTCACGACGAAGTACTGCCTCGAGATCACGCCGCGGTACGACTTCGTCGCGGTCGAGATGGAGACGAAACCGCTCGACATCGACTGTGGCGGCGGGATCGTGATCCGCCTCACCGGCACTATGGACCGCGCCCGCGTCCGCCGCACGGCACTTGGTCCGGGCATCGCCGACCTGAAGAGCGGCTCGAAGGCTGTCGCCCAGGGCGTCGCCGTCACAAAGGGGCACGGTCCGCAGATCGGCACGTACGAACTGCTGTACGAGCACACGACCGGTGAGCAGATCGCCGATACCGCCGAGATCATCGGCCTGAAAACGAAAGGCACGCCCGAGGTCGCGACCGCGCCGATCGCGAATGCGAAGCGCGTGATGGTCGGCACCGAGGAAACGCCCGGACTGATCCAGTTTGCGGCCGACATGTTCCGCTCAGGTCGCTTCTACCCCAATCCGAAATCGCTGTTGTGCGACAAGAAGTACTGCCCGCGCTACGGCACCTGTCAATTCCACGAATAACGAGAGTTCATCGACATGAGCACCCCCGTTCAATTGAAAGACGTCAAGAGCGCCGGCGGCGTCCCTTCCCTGACACCCGACCAGGCAGTCGACATGTTCACCGAGCGAGGCTTTTCGCTCGCGAACCGTATCGCAAAGGCATATGCAAGCAGCGATGCCGTTCCCGCGCAGTTTCGCTCGCACAACCTGAAAAAGGCTGGAATCGAAGAGCACTGGGTCGAAAACCCGTCTGCCATCGGCAACTGTCTCGTCGCGATCGAGGTCGCGCGCGCCGTTCGCATGTCGATCACCGCCGTGATGCAGAACGCCGACATGATCGAGGGCAAGCTGCGGTGGTCGGGCAAGTTCGTGATCGCCGCCATCAACGCATCGGGCCGCTTCACGCCGCTGCGCTTCCAGATGATCAGCCGCGGCAAGATCACGGCGAAGTACAAGGAAAAGACCGGCTGGAATCAGCAGGCTCGAAAGCCGATCTTCGAGGAGCGCGAGGTCGAGGTCGATGACATCGAGTGCATCGCTTGGGCGCTCCCGCGGGGCACACCGGAACCGCGCCTCGCACCCGAGCAGGTTCGCAAGTACGCGGGCCGCATGCTCGACCTCTACCGGGACATCGGCATGCCCGTGATCGAATCGGCGCCGGTCAGCATGCGAATGGTCGTCGAGGAAGGCTGGTACGGGAAGGCGGGATCGAAGTGGCAAACCGGCCTGCGCACGCTGATGTTCCAGTACCGCGCCGGCAGCTTCTTCGGCAACATCCACGCGCCCGACATCGTCATGGGCATGGGTCGCACGTCGGAGGAAGAAGCCGACATCGTGGACGTCTACCCCGACGGCTCGTTCACCGTGCAGACCACGACGCTGGACACCCTGCGAGCGGGCCCCGCTCAGCCCGCTGAAGAGGTGCAGCGCACCACGGTGGCAGGCCCTTCCGCGCCGGCAGATGAGTCGTCTCCCGAAGGTGACGGCGCAGGTCAAGTCGGAGCGCAGGCGACTGACGACGCACCAGGCGACGCCGACAACGCACCGCAAGGCGGTTTCGATTTCGATGCCGCCGGCCTTGTCCGCGGCATCCGCGAGGACATCGAGTCCGCCAAGACGCCCGAAGACCTCGACCTCGCCCGTAGCGCGATCAGCGGTGTGCCGGACGAAACCGCCAAGGCCGAACTGAACGCCCTCGCCTCGGCACGCATGCGCGCCATCACCGCCGCGGCTGAACAATCGGCCGCCGGCAAGGCGACTGCCCAGACGACCGCGCCGGCCGGCCGCCGCCCGCGCAACCCGATCAACGCTGACTAACGCGCGCCTCCCGCCGCCAAGGATTTCGACATGACCGACAAGAACGTCCTCCATATGACTGCCGAGACGATCGGCAAAGACCTGCTGTCCGCGCTCGTTACCGAGATCAAGCTGTTGCCGGACCTCTGGGTCAAGCTGTCCCAGAACAAGCAGAACGACGTCATCGACCGGCTGCGTGCGCGCGTCGAGCACAACGTCAAGATGGCGACGCACCTGATCGCGAGCGATGGCCGTGTCGTTGTCCAAGGCGACCTCGTGCAGATCACGATCAAGGACGGCGTCAAAGCGGCGGTGGAATTCAGCAGCGCCGCGCCGAATCTCCATGACCTGTATGACGCGCAAGGCAAAGCCGTACTGCTCGTCGTCGCGAACGCTGCCGCGCACACCGGCGGCATGGACGAGGTCCGTGGCGAATCGGATCAGCGCGGCCTCGACCTCGGCCGCGAATATACCGACGATGACGGCGACGGCATGGACGGCCAGCGCCCCGACGGCGACGACGTTGTCGACGCGGAGTTCCGAGAGGTGCCGAAGCTCGGCGATGGCCCGACCCAGGCGCAGCTCGACGAGCAGCATCAAGCCGGCCGGCAGGCGGCCGCCGAAGGGAAGCCGGAAAGCGAATGCCCCGTGATGGCCGGCGAGCTCTGCATCGCATGGGTGAAGGGCTGGAAGGAGTGGCACGAGCAGCAAGCCGCCGCCGGCGACGAGGATCCGCTGTACACCCAAGTCGAAGCGTTCGTGATCGAACAGCAGAAGGTCATGATCTCGAGCGTGCAGCGCCAGTTCAAGATCGGCTACAACCGCGCCGCGCGCCTGGTCGAGCTGCTCGAAACGAAAGGCGTCGTCAGTGCGATGGATTCGGACGGCGGCCGCACGGTGCTGCGGCCGCGCGGACCGCAAGGAGAAGCAGCGTGAAAATCACCGACATCTACGTGGCGAACGTGCTCGGCATCCGCACGGCGGATATCCGGCTCGCGAAGCCTGTCGCCCTCTTCACCGGCCCGAACGGCGCCGGCAAGAGCAGCCTGCAGGAAGCGGTGCGTATGGCGCTCACCGGCGACACCGTGCGCGTCGCGCTGAAGAAGGAATACGGCTCGCTCGTCACCGAGGGGGCTGACGGCGGCCAGATCGTGGTCGCGTGCGGCGAGCAAGCGAATAGCGTCACGCTGCCGTCGGGAAAGCTCAAGCGCGAGTTCGTCGAGGATCCGCGCTTGCCGCTGGTGCTCGACGCGCAGCGGTTCGCTCACCTCGGCGCGACCGAGCGCCGGGCGTTCCTGTACGACCTGATGGGCGTGAAGATCGGCGTCGACGAAATGCGCAGCCGGCTGCTGGAAAAGCTCGGGGTCCGTGGCGATGCGGTGCCCGCCCCCACCGCCGCGCGGCTAGCAGCCATCACACCGATGTTGCGAGCCGGCTTTGAAGCGGCGCAGAAGGAAGCGGCCGACCGCGCGCGCGGCGCGAAGCAGTCGTGGCGCAACGCAACCGGCGAGACGTACGGCAGCCAGAAGGCAGCCACCTGGCGCCCGGCGCCGGTCGAGTTCGACGAAGCAGCATTGCGGAAGCTCACGGGCGATCGTGCGGCGCTCGACGACCGGATCGGCGAACTGCAGCAGCAGATCGGCGCGGCCGACGCGGCGGACACCGCGGCACGTGCGCGCGCGTCGAAAATCGCCGACCTGCGCACCCGCGCCGCCGGTTACGCAAAGGCGGTCGAGCTCGCGCAGCTCGCCGACGAGCAGGTAGCCGAATTCCTGCCCAAGGTCGAAGCGCTTCGTGTCCGCGCCGGTGCGGCGCCGGCCGGCACCGAATGTACGTGCCCGGAATGCGGCGCGCTCCTGCGCTACCTCAACGGCGTCCTGTCTGCGGCGGCCGCAGCCGGCGCACGCGACGCTGACGCGGCCGCAAAGCTGCCTGAGTACGAGCAGGGTCTGAAAACGCTGCAAAACGCGGCCGCGAATCGCAAACGCGACGTCGAAGCGGCGGACGCGGCCGCGACGCAGCTGCGGGCACTCGAAGACGACGTGGAGGACAGCGGCGCGGCCGCCGCACGCGAGAGCGGCGACGCCGCGCGTTCCGAACTGGCCGACCTCCAACGCCGCCGAAAGCAGCTCGACATCGACATCGCTACGCTTCGCGAAATCGAACGGCGCGCCGCCAGCGCTGTCGATCTGGCAAAGCAGGCTGCGGCACTGCACGAAGACGTCGCGGCGTACGAGGCGATCGCCGACGCGCTCACGCCGAACGGAATCCCGGCCGACCTGCTCAGCGAAGCGCTGACGCCGATGAACGAGCGCCTCGTCGCGCTCGCCGAGATGTCCGAATGGGCCGACGTGACGATCACGTCGGAGATGGAGATCTTCGCCGACGGGCGCGCGTACGCCCTGCTGTCCGAATCGGAACGCTGGCGCGTCGACGCACACATCGCCGCAGCGATCAGCCACTTCTCAGGCCTGAAGCTGCTCGTGCTCGATCGCGCCGACGTCCTGGTCGGCCCGGAGCGCGATCGACTGCTCTACTGGCTCGACGATCTGGCCTACGCCGGTCAGATCGACACGGCGCTCGTGTTCATGAGCCTGAAAACGCCGCCCGGTGGCCTGCCGGAGGCCATCGAGGCTTTCTGGGTCGAGGGCGGTCAGGTCGCGCCGGCCGCGCAACATGCAATACGGGAGGCAGCGTGAGAGAGGACATCGAGAAATATCTCGCCGCGACGTCGGAAGCCACGGCGAAGGCCGTGGCGACCGGAACCGGGCTCCCGCAGCTCGACGTGACGAAGGAGCTTAACCGGATGCTCGGCGAGGCGCTGGTCGAACGCGAGAAGCGGGCCGGCGGCGGTAACGAGTACGTGTACTGGCTCGCGCGCGCGGCGGACTGCGCCGCGCCGGCCAGCGACACGCCGCCGCCCGCCACAGCGCCGACGCTCGTATCGGTCGGCCTCGTCGAGAACTCGGTGGACCCGAATTGCAGCGTCATTGACGTCGCGCGGATCATCGCGGACCTGCGCGCCGACGTCGAGCGCCTCACCGCCGAGCGCGACGCCGCGCAGCTGAAGGCCGACACCTGGCGCACAAACGCCGCGACGCTCGAGGCGCGTATCGACGAGCTGACGCTCGGTCCGGTCGGCGCACGTGCGCCGCTGTTTGTGACGGTCGGCCGCAAATGCAAGCCGAAGCGCCATACGTCACTCGAGAAGGCGCAGCAACGAGGTAGCGCACTCGTGCGCAGCGAACAGGAATCCGAGGTGCTCGTGCTCGAACCGGTCGGCCGGATTGTGCGCGGCACGCAGTGGATGCCCCGCTGATTCGACAGAGCCTATCCCGCGCGGCTTACCTCGGTCCGCGCGGCATTCGAAGGGCGCCGATCGGCGCCCTTCTCTTTTCCGGAGAAACCATGCAGATCCAGCTTCCCACGCTCGCCGACGGCGAGATCTACCTCGGTGGCTTTGTCGACAAGAACGGCGACGTCACACACACGGTCCTGCTGCCCGGCGATAACGATCGCGGCACCTGGCAGGAACAGATGGACTGGGCCAAGAGCATCGGAGGTGATTTGCCGACGCGCGCCGAACTCGTGATCGCTTACGAACAGCACCGTGACCTGTTCGAGAAGGCTGCGTATTGGTCGAACACGCCGGACGACGATCCGGATTATGCCGGCTGGGCGTGGTACCAGCACTTCGGCAACGGCAACCAGCACGACCGCCACCAGGTCACCGAGTTGCGCGCCCGCGCCGTCCGCAGATTGTCGATTTAATCCTTCATCCATTCACAATCGGAGCATGCAATGACGATCACTCTCGAACAAATCGAGGCAGATCATGCGCGCATCGGCGCGTTGATCGACGAGTTCAAGAAGCAGCCGCGAGCGACCGAGTATCACGTCGACGCCGTCACGGTCCCGCTCGCGGCCGGCGAGCGCATCGCCGGGCAGATTCTGCTCGAGGACGGCTCGCTGAGCCACTACCTGATTCTCCTGCCGGGCGAAGCCGAAGATCTGGACTGGGAAGCGGCGAAGGCGTGGGCCGCCGAACGCGGGGGCGAACTTCCGACGCGCCGTGAGCAGTCGCTGCTGTTCGCGAACTTGAAGGGCGAGTTCGAGGAACGGGCCTACTGGTCAGCCGAGCGGCACGCGGAAAACTCCGGCTGGGCGTGGTTCCAGGACTTCACCAGCGGCACCCAGAGCACCCACCACCAGGGCAACGAGTTGCGCGCCCGCGCCGTCCGCAGATTCATTCCTTCAGTAATTTGACCATTTAATCCACCGTGGCCCTGCACACACAACTCCCGATCTATCGAGCGGCCTACGGGCTTCTCGATGACGTGACCAACCTGGTCAAGAACATGCCCCGCGACTTCAAGCGCTCCATTGGCGAGAAGATCAGCGCGGAGTGCATCGAGATCATGGTTTTGGTGTTCCGCGCGAACGTTGCGTCGGACAAGTCGTCGCATCTGACAGAGCTGCTCGAACGCCTACAGGTGATCGAACTCCTCCTTCGGCTCAGCATGGACAAGAGACTCATCTCGCGCGACGGCTACGCCGGCGCAGTCGAGAAAACGACGAGCATCGGGAAGCAGGCCAACGGTTGGAAGAACGCCGCGTATCGCCCGCATCGTGGAGGTCAAGGCCGCCATGACTGAGCGATCTCTCAATCTGGTCGTGCCGCTGGCTCACAAGGCCACCGCCATGCGCAATGAGGAAACTGACCGCCGGCGTGCGGAAAGGTCCAGCGCAGTTTCCCGACTGAGCAATCGGCTGGGCGACGTAGATTGCACGATACCTCCGGCTGGGCGTGGTACCAGAACTTCAACAACGGCAACCAGAACAACAACCACCAGAACAACGAGTTGCGCGCCCGCGCCGTCCGCAGATCGAGGGCCGTTATCGTTCGCCGAACTGGTCGAAGCGTATCTCAATTGTCGGCGAACGAAGCGAAACAGCAATGCGGCGCTCGCGTTCGAGATGCGGCTCGAACGGAACCTGCGCCGACTGTACGACGAGCTGGCCGACGGCAGCTACACGCCGGGCCGCTCGAAGTGCTTCGTCATCACGCGACCGAAGCCGCGCGAAGTCTGGGCGGCAGCGTTTCGCGATCGCATCGTGCATCACCTGCTTTACAACCGGATCGGCCCGCGCTTCGAGCGTTCGTTCATCGCCGACTCGTGCGCATGCATCAAGGGACGCGGCACGCTGTATGCCGCCGAACGTCTGGAATCGAAGGTGCGATCGATCACGCAGAACTGGTCGATACGCGCGTTCTATCTAAAGTGCGATCTCGCGAACTTCTTCGTCAGCATCGACAAGTGCATCCTGCTCGACCTGCTGCTCGCGAAGATCTCCGAGCCGTTCTGGCGCGCGCTGACCGAGCGCGTGCTGATGCACGATCCGCGGGACGACTTCGAATACCACGGCGATCCGGTGATGATGCAACTCGTGCCACCGCATAAGCGCCTGATGGAACAAGCCGAGAACCTCGGACTGCCGATCGGAAACCTGTCGAGCCAGTTCTTCGCGAACGTATACCTCGACGTGCTTGACCAGCGCGCGAAGCATATTCTCGGCGCGCGGCATTACATCCGATATGTCGACGATTTCGTGTTCCTGCACGATTCACCGGCGCGCCTGAATGAAATTCTCGCCGACGTGACGACATTCCTTCCGGAACGCCTCGGCGTGCGGATCAATCAGCGAAAGACGATTTTGCAGCCGGTAGACCGCGGCGTCGACTTCGTCGGTCAGGTAATCAAACCATGGCGCCGTGAAACGCGGAAGCGCACACGCAACGAGGCATACCGACGTGTCGCGGCGACGCCGAGCGAGGATCTCATGCCGATGGCGAATTCCTATTTCGGGCTGATGCGGCAGGCGTCGGCCAGTCATTATGACCGCGCGCAGCTCGCGAACGTCGTGCGCTCACGCGGCAAAGCCGTCGATGGCGCGCTCACAAAAACCTATCGGAGTTCGAACGCATGAAGCGCGACCTGATGACGTTACCTCTTGATCTCGGTAGTGAACTGATCATTGACAACTTCGCTGGCGGCGGCGGCGCGAGCACTGGCCTTGAGCGCGCGTTTGGCCGCCCCGTCGACGTCGCGATCAACCACGATCGCGAAGCACTCGCGATGCACGCGGCGAACCATCCGCAGACGGCGCACTACTGCGAAAGCGTGTTCGACGTCGATCCTGTCGCCATCACGGGGAACCAGCCCGTCGGCCTCGTTTGGCTTTCACCAGACTGCAAGCACTTCTCGAAGGCGAAGGGCGGCAAGCCGGTATCGAAGAAGATCCGCGGGCTCGCGTGGATCGCGCTGCGCTGGTGCCTGAAGACGTCCCCGCGAGCATTCATGCTCGAGAATGTCGAGGAATTCGTGACGTGGGCCGACCTGATCGAGATCAGTCCCGGAAAGTGGATTCCCGACCCGGCGAAGAAGGGTGAAACGTTCGAGGCGTTCATCGACATGCTGACCACGGGTGTCCGTCGCGATCACCCGGCGCTGACCGAAGCCTGCGAAGTGCTCGGAATACCGCTCGATGGGCCAGAAGCCGATCGCTTGGCCGCGGGCTTGGGATACGACGTCGAATACCGCATGCTGCGCGCGTGCGACTACGGCGCACCGACGATCCGGAAGCGCCTCTTTGTAGTTGGCCGACGCGACCATCTGCCAATCGTCTGGCCGGCGCCGACGCACGGCGATCCAAAAAGCGCGGCAGTGCGTGCCGGCGCGCTGCAACCGTGGCGCACCGCGGCAGACTGCATCGACTGGTCAATTCCGTGTCCGTCGATCTTCGAGCGCGAGCGGCCTCTGAAAGATGCCACGCTGCGCCGCATCGCACGCGGCATCATGAAATTCGTCGTGAACAGCGCCGATCCATTCATCGTCAAGTTCTCGCAGAACAGCACAGGACAGATGCTTGATGAGCCATTCCATACCGTGATGGCTGGCGCACCGCGATTCGGCCTCGTCGTACCGACACTCGTGCAAACCGGCTACGGCGAACGAGCCGGCCAGTCGCCGCGCGTTCCCGGCCTCGACAAGCCGCTCGGCACGGTTGTCGCGGGCAGCGCAAAGCACGCGCTCGTGTCAGCCTTCCTCGCGAAACACTACGGCGGCCACGAGTCCCCTGGCGCGGCGGCCGGCGCTCCGATCAGCACGATCACGACGCAGGACCATCACCATCTGGTAACTGCGCAGCTCGTCGGATGCGGCGGCCGTGCCGCCCAATCGCGGCCGCGCGACGCCGGTGAGCCGACAGCGACGATCACGGCGAAGGCAGACACGGCAGTAGCCGTCTCTCATCTGGTCAAGCTGCGCGGCACCTGCCGCGACGGCTCGCGCGTCGATGAACCGCTGCACACGATCAGCGCCGGCGGCACTCATCACGCCGAGGTGCGCGCGTTCCTCGTCGCCTATTACGGCAACGACAAGGACGGCGCTGATCTGCGAGATCCGATGCGAACCGTGCCGACACACGACCGGTTCGGCCTTGTCACGATCCACGGCGAGGACTACGCGATCGTCGACATCGGCATGCGCATGCTGACGCCGCGCGAACTCGCGCGCGCGCAGGGGTTCCCCGACAGCTACGTACTCGATCCGATCGTCAATGGCAAGCCGCTCTCGAAGTCCGCACAGGTCCGCATGATCGGCAACAGTGTGGCTCCCGACGTCGCGACCGCACTGATCCGCGCGAACTTCGCCCATGAACAACAGCTCGCGCACGCCGCGGCCTGACCCACAGAGAACACCACCATGAACGACCACCAACAGAGCCGCGCTGATGCACTTCTTTATGAACACGATGACGGGGGCTATGCAGTCGCATCTACCGCAGAAGACGCCGCATTCACGCGAGACGATCCGGCCTGGCATCGTCTTGGCCCTGTGATCGTTTATGGCAATACCACTGCGTCCCCTATCGAGCAGCCCGCACCGCTCACGGCGCAGGCTGAACAGCATGCAGATTGGCGCGGAGATTTCGAGCGTCAGGCGAACGCGGCGGGTTTTGACCTATCCCGCGAGGAATTTGGAGGAGAGTATTGCCATCCCGATTCAGCGGACGCATTCCGTTGGTATTACACCGGTCGTCTCGACGAAGCGTGTTCAGGCACCCCATCTTCGCAGCCCGCAGCAGCGCCGATCGAAGAACGTATCCGCATGCTCGAAACACAGTTGTCCGGCGAGCGCCGACAAGTCGAAATCTGGAAGGCGCGCGCGAAGGAATGGTGCACCAAATTCAACGAACTCGAAGACATGATGTTTCGCATAGGAGATCGCGCCACCTCTGCCAATGAGACAGGTGCGGAAGGGGCGAAGCCGATCGCATGGTTCATCGACTGGCCCGACGAGCCCGAACTCGGGCATTACTTCGCAGAAGAACCATGTGATCCCAAGTATGGACGCAGCCGCGCTCTCGGTTTCATCGAATCCCGCTCCCCCGCTATGGTGGCAGCAGCGCCGGCCGACGAGCGGGCGACTGGATTGCGACGTATCGGCTACGCGACGCTTCAACACGGCGAACCCATTCATGTCCGCCTCAACGGGACGATGCCGGAAACGTTCGCCGAAGGTTACAGCGGCGCACCCGTGTTCATTCCGACCGAAGAAGCCCGCGCGGCAGCATCGCCCGCTGCGGAGACAGTGACGGAAAACCTATGGGGAATCGTTCGCAGACTGGAGCGTGGATACAACGCACAAGCTTGCGCTAATGAACTTCGCGCTCTGCTGGCCGTCCCGCAACCCGCGCAGGCCGACGCTCGGGACGAAGACACATACGTCGCAAAGCGCATGGCCGAAACGCTGGCCACCGTCTACGCAACGATCATCGGAGATGACCCCGTTGACGCCGACGACGACCTCAACGCTATCGAGCGTGTCGTGCGGGCCGCTCAGGTTCTCCGACTCGAAGTCGATCTTTACCGCGCGCAGGCCGACGCACCGGCAGAGGCGCGCGAGCCGGACTGCTGGGCAATCCTCACGCCAAACGGCTCAAGGCTGGTGTCACCTGACGAGGCAAAGGGCCGCAAGGATGCTTATCCACTCTACACCGCCCCGCCCACCGCGAAGGTGGCAAGCCTGACGGACGAGCAGAGAAACGTAATCGAAAACGCGATGAACTGCCTAGATGCCGCTGTCACGCTCACTCAAGATGGATACGACGGCGAACCAGGCCCAGCATCGCAATGGGATGCACACGCACATCAGCTCGTCCGCGAACTGCGCGCACTTCTCAATGGAGCCGACCATGCTTGAAGACCTCATTTCGTGGTCGCTGGCATTCCTGCGTATCCCTCCGGAGCAGCGGCAAGAGAAATGGATCGACCGCTGCGCGAAGCGCTATGAAGAGCGCGGCGGCGTCGATAGCAAGACCGCTCACGCCTTCGCGCTAGCTTGCTGGGAGAACCGGATGGACGACCGAGATTCACCTGAAGACGCAGCCGACGATGACATGTCGTATTGGGAGAACGATGGTGCATAAGCCGACCATGACTGTCAAGCTGACGGCCGACCAGATCGTTGAAATCTGGAATCACGTCGAATGGAAGGATCTCAATCCGTTCACGACTGATTTCCAGCACTCATTGCTGATGCGCTTCGCGCGCGACATTGAGAGCTTCCTTCTCGACCTCGACGCCTCCCGGCAAGTCGAAATCGACGCCTACAAGCGAGAAGTTCGGGAACTTGAGGCTGCGCTCGCGTCGATGAGGTGGCAGCTTCAGGGGGCACAGCATACAAGCGATGAGTGCCCGCATGGCATTGACGATGGAGCATGCAAGCATTGCTATCAAGAGGCGACGAAGCCAATCTATAAAGAACGTCTCACCGCCGCCCCGGCGCAGCAGTGGAGCGGCGAGATGACGAATGCCGATCGCGCCACCCTGATCCAGGCGCTCCAGAAAGCGCTCGCGTATTGGATGCCCAAGGTGTTTGACGAGCGTTCGGCGCACGATGCATATCTCCTCGTCGGCTACGAAGGCGAGATAGAGACGCGCTGCTGGGGCGATGAGATAGCCGCAACAGTCCCGCGATGGACGCCGGTAAGAGAAAGCCTTCCGACTACGTCTGGCTGGTATCTCGTGATGCTCAAGCCCGACAACGATTGGGGTCTGATGAGCGACACGCCACTTCAGGTCGAGTTCGACGCATACACGTATAAGCCGAAGGCTTTCACGTGCCTCTATGACTGGCGCGCGGATGAAGACATTACTGCGGCGGTCACGCACTGGATGCCGATGCCTTGCGCCCCGGTCGATGCCGCCCGCTCAGGAGACGAATCGTGAAAAAGACGCGCGCATCTCGTGAGCGATTCCCGGAAAAGTGCCTCGTCTGCCGGAAACGGTGTCCCGAGAAAACCATGCCAGCCGCCTATGCCTGGGATTGGTTTCACATCTATCTACCCGCTCAGGCACATTTCTGCCCCGAGCATAAAGTCGGCGAATTGCACGACCGACTTTTTCGAATCGGCCAGAAAAAACCGGAGACGTGGACCAGCGATGAGCAGAAGTTCGTCGCCGCATTTTTGTCTGAGCTCCGTGCGATTGGAGGCCAATCATGAAGATCCCCGGAATCGAACTGAGTACGGTCAACCCGAAGTGGCGCATGCGAGTTCGACCGTGGCTCAACATGAAGACGCTCAAGCCGGTGTACTCGGTCGAAGTTCATCACCCTGAGTTCAAGGTGTGGCTGGCGATCTATGCAGCGAAGCGCGGTCTAAAGCGATTCAAAACTGACGAGGATGCCAAGGAATTCATCGACGGCCTGAAGGGACGCCAATCATGAAGATCACCGATGACATGCTGACGGAGATGGAGCCGATCGTCTCGCAGTGGATTCGCGAACGTGGCACCTCAATGGATGGCGCAAGCTATGCGGCTGCGCTGGAACTGGCCGCATACGTTGCCGCCCGCCGCACCACTCCCGACAGGGACGCGGGCCTTGAGGATGCAGCCGTGCTCATGGAACAACGCGCGGCCGAGATTGAGGCGTGCGGAAACATGACCGCACACACGATGGCCCTCATCTATCGCGACGAGGCCGAGAAAATCCGCGCCCTGAAGACCACTCCCACCGCCGCATCGAGGGAAGAAGGGAATGGCTGAAATCGACGTGAAGAAACTGCGGGAGTTGGCGCAGAAGGCGACGCCGGGGCCGTGGGCCGTTGACACTGAATGCCTTGATGGTCATGGCCGTCTTTATGTATCCAAGGGGCGGTCGGACTATCTGCTTGGCCGCATCCTCGAAGTATTCCAAAACTGCCTTGTGCGAAGTAAGCAGCGTATGGCGAATGCTGAATATATTGCTGCCGCTAACCCAGCAACCATCCTCGTCATTTGCGACCGCCTAGAAGCAGCGGAGAAAGATGCGGGGCGGTATCGGACGTTTCTGAAAATCAACCTCCAGCAACTTGCGGAGCTTCGGTATCAGGTCAATCAGGAGGGGAAGTCTATTGATGACTTGCTCGACGCACTCGCGCAACGACAGGGAGAAGGATCGTGAGCGGATGGTGCAGATACATCACGAGCGTGCGAATCATACACGTTCCGACTGGGATCAAGGTGTACGCCGAGGGAGGCTTGAACGCATCAATACGCAAGCTTCGAGATCGTGCGATGGAAGTCCTGCGCGCTCGGATAAATGCCCGAAAAATGGGTATTCAGGAGCCGACCGAAATCACGCACGACTATGAATTCCCGGACGACAACCCGTGGCCTAACGATGTGACGGAATACCGCCGCACCCCTGCTAGCGAGGGAGAACAGAAATGAGCATCGGCCTCGTAATTGAGGCGGCTGCCGAAGGCTAGGAACGTCGGATAGTCCTACGAAGTGGATCCGCGAGCACTGATAATTGCGATCTGCAGCACGCGCTGCAGGGCTTCATGTTCGCTTAGACCGGCATCAAGAAACGGTCGAATGCTTACCTTATCGGGATGAGATGGCCGGCCTGCAGGACCGACCGTGATAACCGCCTCAGCAGTTCCAGCCAGCAAAGCAACTATAACCACCTTGCCATTTACAAACTCTTGCACAGTTGGTTGCTGCATAACGCCTCCTTGATATAGTGTCGCGGACCCAAACCCGAGGGCAGACGAATGGTCAGCCGTAACGGCTAAGCCACTCTTCTGAAAATTTTCTCGCATATTCCACTGATTCGGTTTCTGTGTCGAACTTGCCAAGATTCCGGAATGCAGCATCCTGGCTGAATCCCAACTTCGTTACCTCGACCTGCGCGGCATACCCGCCGTCCTCGGTCACGCGCAGATCGCAGTTCATCGCGTAGCCGCGCATCACAAATACCTTTTTCATTAGTTCACGGCAAATTGTGATGCGAACAATCGTAGCACAAGCACTTGTCGTATTCTGAATGTGAGTCGCACAATGGAATCCCTCACCCTGACTGAGCAAGAAATCGTAGAGGCGACGGGCTATAAGCAACCGTGCCGGCAATTGATCGCATTGCAGCGAGCAGGCATTCCGGCGGATCGCCGCCCCGATGGCAGCGTCCGGGTATGGCGCCATCACCTTGCCGGGCAACCCGAGGCGGATCGCAAGGCGTCTCGGCGACGCCCGCAGCTCACGTCCGATATGAAGGCGGCACGACATGATCGGTAGACGCAAAACCCCATCTCACCTTCCGGCCCGCGTCTACGAAAAACACGGGACATGGTGGTTCGTCGATAAGGACAGGAAGTGGCATAAGCTCTGCCGCGTCAAAGAAGGTATCGTGCGACTTTATGAATCGCTCGCCGAGTACACGCGTGATTCTGATGGCAAGGCTGCCCTCGAGAACACCATGCCGACCCTTCTGGATGACTGGATCAAAAGGAAGTTGCCCACATACGCGCCGAAGACTCGGTCGAACTACCTCAAGATGATCGGGTTAATCCGCAGAGAATTCGGACCGCAATGGCTAATCGAAGACGTCCGCCCAACAGATGTCGCGCGTTTCCTGGACAAGCATTTTCACGACAAGCCAAGTAGCAGTAACAAGTACAAGGCATTGCTGTCGCTGATCTTCATGCACGCTGTTCGTCGAGGCTTGCGCGATCGCAATCCAGCACGCGAAATCGGTGCCGCTAGGGAAAAGAAGCGCGACCGCTATATTACGGATGCAGAATTGGATGCGGTGCGCGCGGCCGTTATCGCAAGTGCTGATTACAAGACATCGTCAGCACGGTCGATTCTATGCCTGATCGATTTGGCCTACCAAACCGCCCAACGCATCGGCGATCTTCTGGCGCTAAACTGGCAGAACGTATCCGACGAGGGAATTTCGTTTCATCCAAGCAAAACGGTCAACAGTAGTGGCGTGCGCCTCCTGATCGAGATGACGGATGATCTTCGAGCAACACTCGACCAGGCACGCGGAGGAAAGGTGATGGCCATCGGACCGGTGATTTGTACGCACACTGGCGGCCGCTTCACGTACATCGGCGCGTACTCCGGATGGAAGCGCGCCTGCGATCGCGCACGCGCAGCATACGAGAAAGCATGTGCAGAGAAAGGGATCGCGCCAGATCCGAAGCACCTGATCGGGATGCACTTCCACGATCTGCGAGCAAAGGCACTGACCGATCTGAAGCGGCAGCGTGGAGCGGCGGCGGCCCAATCATTGGCCGGCCATACAACCGAAGGCATGACCGCGCACTATACGAAGGCTCGAGAGGTGGAGCGCGTCCAACCGGTGCCAATGAAGCATGCAAGTTAGACACTGGCGGCCATGTTAGACACGAAGGCTTCCCAGACCAGCCGGGGAGCCTTATACCGTAAGGGTCGTTACTGAAACGCCACTTCCGCAAAGCTGCGCAGCTTGCGGCTATGCAGCCGGTCGAGCCCGTTCGTGCGGAGTATCTCCATCGCCTTCACGCCGATCTGCAGATGCTGATCGACTTGCCCACGATAGAACTGATCGGCCATCCCGGGCAGCTTCAGCTCGCCGTGCAGCGGCTTGTCCGACACGCACAGCAGCGTGCCGTACGGCACGCGGAAGCGAAAGCCGTTCGCGGCGATCGTCGCGCTTTCCATGTCGAGCGCGATCGCGCGGCTCTGCGACAGCCGCTGCACCGGCTCGCGATGGTCGCGCAACTCCCAGTTGCGGTTGTCGACGCTCGCCACCGTGCCCGTGCGCATCACGCGCTTGAGCTCGACGCCTTCGAGCTGCGTGACCTGCGCGACCGCGCGCTCGAGCGCGACCTGCACTTCGGCGAGCGCCGGAATCGGCACCCATAGCGGCAGATCCGCGTCGAGCACGTGATCCTCACGAACGTAGCCATGCGCGAGCACGTAGTCGCCGAGGCGCTGCGTATTGCGCAGCCCCGCGCAGTGGCCGAGCATCACCCACGCGTGCGGACGCAGCACCGCGATGTGATCGGTGATCGTCTTCGCGTTCGACGGCCCGACGCCGATGTTGACCATCGTGATCCCGCTGCCGTCCGCGCGCTTCAGGTGATACGCGGGCATCTGCGGCGCGCGCGGCGGCGGCATGCCTTCGCTCTCCTCGTCGCCGAGGTTCGCGTTGTACGTGATCACGTCGCCCGGCTCCACGAACGCCGTATATTCGCTGCGGTACGCACGCACGTCGGGATCGTCGCTCGCCGACATCATCGTGCGGCCGAGCTTCACGAATTCGTCGATGTAGAACTGGTAGTTCGTGTAAAGCACGTAATTCTGGAAATGCGTCGGCAGCGTCGCCGTGTAGTGGCGCAGCCGATGCAGCGAAAAATCGACGCGCGCCGCCGTGAAGAGCGCGAGCGGATGCGGCTCGCCCGGCGCGGGCTCGTATGTGCCGTTGACGATCCGGTCGTCGAGGTACGCGAGATCCGGCGTATCGAACACGTCGCGCATCGCGACGAGGCGGTCGCGGTCGAGATCGCCTTCGAGATGGATTCCTTCGGAGAACGCGAAGTGAACCGGAATCGGCTGCGCCGACACGCCGACTTCGATCCGCACGTGATGGTTCTTCGCGAGCAGGCGCAATTGCTCGCGGTAGTAGTTCGCGAACAGGTCCGGGCGCGTGACGGTCGTCTCGAACACGCCGGGGCCGGCGACGAAGCCGTACGAGCGGCGCGAATCGATGTGCGTGTTGACGTCGGTGCGGATGCGCACGAACGGATAGCACGCGCGCACGCGCTCGTCGAACGAATCGTTGCGGCGATAGCGCGCGAACGCGTCGCGCAGGAACGCGGTGTTCGTCTCGTAGATCTCGGAGAGCCGCGCGACGGCGGCGATCGGGTCGTCGAACGCTTCGACGGATGGACTGCCCGGCGTATGCGTCCGGAAACGGCGGTTGGGATCGTTCTTCATGGAGCTGTGCCTCTTCTGGTCTTTTCGACATTATCACGGAACCCGCTCGCGCGGCCGATGCCCATCGCGACGGCAAGGCCGCCCGCGCATCGCCGAACGGCATCGGCATGACGCCGGTATTTGCTAAAATCGAATGGTTCAATGGGAGAAACACGATGAAGCCGCTCCTTTTCGCCGCCGCCCTGACGGCACTCGCTCTCGGCGGCCCCGCCTGCGCCGCCGACGCCGCCCAGGCAGCCGCCGACGCAAAGGCCCAGGCCGCGGCCAACGAGGCGGCCGGGCTGCCCGATCTCACGAAGATCAACCGCCCCGGCGCCGAAGTGACGTCGAAGGTCGATTTCAACGACGTGCGGCGCACGCCGAGCTTTCACGAAAAAAGCAAGAACGGCACCGAAGTCACCGAATTCCGGGATCGCGGCAAGCCGGTCGAGATCAACGTGAAGTCGAACTTCGGCACCCGCTATCAGATGAGCGCGTCGCCCGACACGTCGCCGCGCCCGCATGACGCCGGCGTGCCGGTCACCCGCCTTCCGTCCGTCAACCTGCACTATTGACGCACCGCCGGCGCCGCGCGGCGCCGGCTCCCTTCCGCCCTTTTTGCGACACCGGCGCGCCGCCGGCGCGCCAACCCGAACCGATGTTTCCTGCATGGCCGTTTTCACCGCAGTTTCCGACGCTGACCTCGCACTCTGGATGCGCCACTACGATCTCGGCGACGTTGTCGCGTTCCGCGGCATCCCGTCCGGCATCGAGAACAGCAACTTCTTCCTGACGACGACGCGCGGCGAATACGTGCTCACGATCTTCGAGAACCTGACGGCCGGGCAACTGCCGTTCTACATCGATCTGATGAGCCATCTCGCGAAGCACGGCGTGCCCGTGCCCGCGCCCGTCGCGCGCGACGACGGCACGCTGTTCGGCGAGCTGCACAGCAAGCCGGCCGCGATCGTCACGAAGCTCGAAGGCGCAGCGGAGCTCGCGCCCGGCGTCGAGCACTGCGTCGAAGTCGGCCAGATGCTCGCGCGCATGCACCTCGCGGGCCGCGACTATCCGCGTCATCAGCCGAACCTGCGCAGCCTGCCGTGGTGGCGCGACACGGTGCCTGCGATCGCGCCGCTCATCACGGGCGAGCAGCGCGCGCTGCTGGAAAGCGAGCTCGCGCACCAGGCCGCGTTCTTCGCATCGGACGACTACGCGGCGCTGCCGGAAGGCCCGTGCCATTGCGACCTGTTCCGCGACAACGCGCTCTTCGCGCACGCGGCCCCGGACACCGGCCACTCGGTGCGGCTCGGCGGCTTCTTCGATTTCTACTTCGCCGGTTGCGACAAATGGCTGTTCGACGTCGCGGTGACGGTCAACGACTGGTGCGTCGATCTGCCGACGGGCGCGCTCGACGCCGCGCGCGCCGACGCGCTGCTGCGTGCGTACCAGACGGTGCGCCCGTTCACCGCGGACGAGCGCCGCCACTGGGGCGACATGCTGCGCGCGGGCGCGTACCGCTTCTGGGTATCGCGCCTGTATGATTTCCACCTCCCCCGCGCCGCGCAGATGCTGAAGCCGCACGACCCGGGCCATTTCGAACGCATCCTGCGCGAACGCATCGCGCACGCGGGCGCGCTCCCCGAGACCCACGCATGCAACTGATCGAAGTCTCCGCCAAGACCGGCTACGTGTGGTTCCGCCAGGGCATCTGGCTATTCCGGCGCAATCCGCTCGCGTTCGTCACGCTGTTCTTCACGTACCTGCTCGCGATGATGCTGGTGTCGCTCGTGCCCGTGATCGGCGCCGCGCTGCCGCTCTTGTTCATTCCCGGCATCGCGGTCGGCTTCATGGCGGCGTGCCGCGACACGATCGCCGGCAAGCAGGTGCTGCCGACGATCCTGATCGACGGCTTCCGCTCGTACGGGCCGATCGTCACGCAGCGGCTGTTCACGCTCGGCGGGCTTTACATCGTATCGATGGCGGCCGTGTTCGCGTGCTCGGCGCTCGGCGACGGCGGCACGCTGCTGAAGATCATGTTCGGCCTCGGCGCCGAAAACCTCGGGCCGGAAGCGCTCGATTCGCCGGGCGTCAAGATTGCGGTGCTGATCGCGGCCGCGCTGTACGCGCCGGTCGCGATGATGTTCTGGTTCGCGCCGGTGCTGACCGCGTGGCACGACATTCCGCCCGTGAAGGCGCTGTTCTTCAGCGTCGTGAGCTGCTGGCGCAACAAGGGCGCGTTCACTGTCTACGGGCTGCTGTGGTTCGGGCTCGCGCTCGGCGTGTCGTTCGGGCTCGCCGCGCTGATGCAGGCGCTCGGCGCCGGCGCGTACGCGCTCGCGGTGATGATGCCGGCATCGATCGTCATCACCGCGATGCTTTACTGCTCGTTCTACGCGACCTATCGCGGCTGCTTCGGCGTGCAGGAGCCCGGGGCGTCGAAGCTGCCGAACGCCCCCGATCGGTGAGCGCCCCGGCGGGAAGCGGGATGGCCGCGCGAAAGCGTGGGCGTCCCGCGCAGGTCATCGTCCGGCGCCGATTGGCCGGCAGGGCCGCGATGCTGCTTTAGCGAGGAAAACGGCACGAACGCGGCGTCAAATGAGGGAATCGACGAATCGCCCGACGGCGACGCCGCATCGCAACGAAAACGCCCCTCCCGCGAAACGGCATCGCCATAGCGTCCTCTCGCCCTCTTTCCACACGCTCCCGCACTCGACACGCATTCCGTCGCCGCCCGCTGCGGCGCATTCGCGCCCGCCGGCTTTCGCCGTCCGCCAGGTCCGGCGCCGTCGGCCTCGCTGCCATTGAGCTCGACGATACCGCTGCCGCTGCCGCCGTGGCGGCGATCACCCGATTCGCCGGCTCCCCTTTTGATCGATCCTCGCCTCTCGCCAATCGGCATGGTTAGGCGCAAAATCGTTAGCACACGAATCTTTTGCACCTTATCGAAACTTTCGCCATGAACGACTCGCCGACTTTCCCGCTCACGCTCGACGACCAGCTCTGCTTCGCGCTCTATTCGACGTCGCTCGCGATGACGAAAGCGTACAAGCCGCTACTCGACAAGCTCGCGCTCACCTATCCGCAATACCTCGCAATGCTCGTGCTGTGGGAATCCGACGACATGGCCGTCAAGGACATCGCCGCGCGGCTCAGCCTCGATCCCGCGACGGTCACGCCGCTCCTGAAGCGCCTGGAGGCGCTCGGCTACATCGAGCGGGTGCGCGACACGAACGACGAGCGGATCGTCCACGCCCGGCTCACCGCCGAAGGCGCAGCGCTCAAGCACAAGGCCCGGTCCGTGCCCGCCGAGCTGTTTTGCGCGATGCGCCAGACGCCCGATTTCCTGATCCGGCTGCGCGAGGATCTGACGCGACTGCGTCAAGCGCTGGCGGACGCCGACGACGCCTGACCACCCTCGCCTTCGCCTATCGGATCACACCCTCAAAAATTAATTTGCACACTAATGATTAGCTAGCTATATTTCTGTCGTGGCCCGAGCATTGCGATTCGTCGAGGCCCATTCCTCTCACGAAACAGGAGTCCAGCATGAACATTCTGTACAAAACGGCAGCAACCAGCACCGGTGGCCGCGACGGCCGCGCGACGTCCCACGATCAGAAGCTCGACGTGAAGCTCGCCGCGCCGCGCGAGCTGGGCGGCGCGGGCGCCGAAGGCACGAACCCCGAGCAGCTCTTCGCCGCCGGCTATTCGGCATGCTTCCTGAGCGCGATGAAGTTTGTCGCGGGCCAGAACAAGCAGACGCTGCCCGCGGACACGACTGTCACCGCAGAAGTGGGCATCGGCCCGAACGAGGAAGGGGGATTTGCGCTCGACGTCGAGCTGCGCGTCGCGCTGCCCGGGCTCGACGTGGCGGCCGCGAAGGCGCTCATCGATCGTGCGCACCAGGTCTGCCCGTACTCGAATGCGACGCGCAACAACGTCGCGGTGCGCCTCGTCGTTGCGTAACGACAGTAAGGGCAGCGCGCGAGCACCGGCATGACAAAAAGGGCGCGCAGGCCAGAGCCGGCGCGCCCTTTTTTCGCTTTGGCGACTTTATGCGTATAAATTCAGTATGCGTTTAACGCGAAATTACGCACGATCGAGTGCGGCTTCGCGATCGAGCTTGCGCATCCGGAATTCGAGATCGTACAGATCGGATGCGCCGGCGAGATACGCATCGGCGCGTTCCTTCGCGCGTTGCTCGGGCGACTTCGTCAGGAACAGGAACAGGCGGCTCAGCAGATACATGATCGGTCACTCCAATCCAAGGGTTTTCTCTTAGGTATTTACCCGCATTATAGGGAAAACCCTGAACTGGTGCCAGCCGTTCCCGTGCGTGCGTCGTTACGACGCGACAGTCGCCCGCGCGCGAGACGCGAAGAAAGACCAGATCAATTCGCTCGCGTCGGGACCGGCCGCCGAATGGAACGGCACGCTGTCGTCGCCGCCCGCCCACGCGTGCGCGAGACCGTGGACCCGGCAGAGGCGCACGACCGATTCGCCGTCGCAACGGTAGTCGATCGTGCGCACGTCGGCTGCGCGCGTCTCGAAGCGCTCGACGCCCGCCGGTTCGCCGTCGGGATTGGCGAGGCCGTTCAGCCGCAGGAACTGTACAGCAAGTTCGTCCGCGTTCTTCGGCACGACGACGCGATCGTCATCGCCATGCACGATGAGGGCCGGCATCCCCGGATGCGAGCCCGGCTCGACGAGCGCGTCGACGACGACGGCGGGATTGCGGTGCAGGCCGCGGCGCATCACGTCCATTGCGGTGATCCCGGAATGCGCATCGCCGAACGCCGGCCCCGAATGGAGCGCCACGGCCGCGAAATGCTGCGGAAAGTGCAGCGCGAGCAGCGTCACGAGCCCCGCTCCCGCCGACAGGCCGGCCGCATAGACGCGCGACGCGTCGAAGCCGCGTTCGGCGACGAGCGCGTCGACGAGCGCAACGACCGCCTGCGCTTCGCCGCGCCCGCCATGCACGGTGTCTTCGTACCAATGCCAGCAACCGTGCGCGTGCGCGCTGAGCGACTGCTCAGGATAGAGCACGGCAAAGCCGTATCGGTCCGCGAGCAGGTTCATCCGCGTGCCTTGCGAGAACTGATCCATGTCCTGCTTGCAGCCGTGCAGCATCACGACGAGCGGCAGGCCGTCTGTCTTCACGCCGGGCGGCACGTACAGCCCGTATTCGAGATGCTTGACGAAGCGCCCGAACGCAGGCGGCAGCGGGTGATCGGCACGAATCCATTCGCCGCCCGCCCATGCGGCGGCGCGCGGCCGCACGCGCGACTCGCGCGCGACGGGCGGGGCCGGCTCGGCGGGCGTCGCGACAGCGGCCGTGGTTTCGGAGAACGGCCAGTCGGCCGCCATCTTTTGGGCAGCCTTCAGAGCGGACTTCGACGTCCGCGCGTTCGGCATGTGCAGCAAGCGTTTCACACCGCCCAGCCAGAATTTCGTCAGACTTTTGGTCATCGGTCGGGGCTCGCAGTCAGAAAATTGGGACACCGCAATGGGTTCAATCGTTTTGGTTTGTGCAATGCACAATACCACTGTTTCTGGGATTTATCCTGACACCCGATAGTTCCCTGCCGGCTTACGATCGGAGCGCGGCCCGCGACGACCGGTATACTGGGCGCTCGCGCTTGTCTTCGTTGTAGTCGCTATTTCCGGCTCATGCGTTAAGCAAGTATCCCGCATTCTCCGTACCTGCCCGCAGCCCCGATGTTCGATTTGCCGCCCCGTCTGTGGATCTCGATCACCGCCCTAGGCGGTGTCGGCCTGACCTTGCCCCTCGCCGTCACGATCGCCGTCTGGCTTGCGCTCGGCTATTCGCTTCGCCGCGCCGCCGCATGGCTCGCCGTGCTCGGCGTTGCGATCGGCGCCGTCGCGCTCACGAAAATCGCGTTCCTCGGCTGGGGCATCGGCGTGCGCGCGTGGGATTTCACGGGCTTCAGCGGCCACGCGATGCTGTCGACATCAGTCTATCCGGTCGCGATGTTTCTCGCGCTCGCCCGCGCGAAGCCGGCCGTGCGTATCGCGGGAATCGTCGTCGGGCTTGCGGCGGGAGTGGCCGTCGGGCTGTCGCGCGTCGCGCTCGACGCGCATTCGCCGTCCGAGGCGGTCACGGGCTGCGTGATCGGCGCACTCGCCGCGCTGTCGTTCATCGCCGGCTCCTGGCGCGCGACGCCGCACCGCTGGTCGGCGCCCGCCGTCGTGACGAGTCTCGTGGCCGTCACGATCGCGCTGCACGGCGTCACAGTGCCGTCGCACCGCTGGGTCACTGCGGTCGCACTGCAACTCTCCGGTCACGAACGGCCGTACGTGCGGGCGCGCTGGAAGGCGAATCCGAACTACCGGCCCGCGTCGCGGCCGGCTCAGCAGCAGACGTTCGGCATGCCCGCCGCCGTCGAGCACGCGTAAGGATCACCGACAGCCCGCTGGAGGGGCCGCAGGCCCGTGGGGGCGCCGATCGGCCTTTCTGCCTCGCTGATCCTCCGATCAGCCGCTCCGCCAATCCCCACGCCGAATCCCCCGCCCCCCGCCTCGCTGCGGCGTCATGCAGCAGCACAGTCCGCAGGGCTTCCGCATGAAGAGGCATGTCAGGCAAGGCCGAGGATGGAGTCACGCATAGCGGTATCCCATGCGGCGAGGTTACGGATGTTCTTCAGGCTCACCTTCTTGGGCTGCCGACTCTGAGCCAGCCGGGCGAGATTGAGTGTGATCTTGCGCAGACTGGCCATGTTGCGGGCGGCCAGGGTGTCGCGGATCAGGCTGGCATCCTCGCCCCACGAGACATCGAGGACCCAGTGCAGTTGGTTTTCGATGCCCCAATGAGCACGGATGATCGGAGCCATCTCAGTTGCTTTCACCGCTTTCGAGCTGATGTAGTAACAGCGCTCGGTCGTCACTTTCTCGCCAATCTGGCGTGTGCGCTCAAGCATCACCAGCCGCTGGAGACCCGCCCAGTGCTGTCCTGTCCCGCTCAGCCACGCCACATCATCGCTGACCCGGCAAACCCGGGTCTCCAGCCGCCCGTGGCCTTTGTCATGTTCGGTGTGCTCCCAGTACGAGCTTTCGAGCTTGCCGTCCTGGGCAGCCGCAAACCACTGGCGCACGCCTTCGGCCAGTCGCGGCTGATTGTCCTTGACCGCCAGAACGTAGTCGGCCCCGGCCTCCACGATCGTGCGTGCGATCTCGTGCTGCGTGCCGATCGCGTCGATCGTTATCGTCGCGCCCTGCAAATCGAGCGCGGCCAGCAATTCCGGGATCGCCGTGATCTCATTGCTCTTATCGGCCGTGCTCACTTGCCCGAGGCTCAAGCCGTTGTTCGAGCACCATGCCGACACCAAATGCAGCGCCGCATGCGTGCCGCTACGGTTGCCGCGCACCGCCTTGCCGTCAATCGCCACATGCTGGCCAGCCAGCGCCGGACACAGTTGCCCGACCCAGTCGATGAAGCAGCGCTCAAACGCTTTCGCACTGAGCGCGCCGAATACCCGCCGGAACGTATCGGGCGACGGCACGCCGTTCTCATACGCCAGATGGCTACGCAGCCAAGCAAGCTGCGTGCGGCCCCACAGTGTCATCGTTTCCCAGTCCTCGACGCCGCATAAAACCGCGCACAGGGCGGCAAACAGGATTTCCTGCAACGGATAACGGCAGGCGCGGCAGCGCGGGTCTCGCAGTTCGGCAAACGCGTCCATGATCGTTGGCATCTCTCGTCCGGCAAAAATCGAGAGTAAACCTGAGACGCCAAATGTTTACAACAACCTTTTCCGCTCTCAGCCTTGATTCATGGGGGCCTTCATGCGGAAGCCCTGGCACAGTCCGGCAATCCGATCCGCTATCACCTCGCGTATATTACGATTACGGTTTCCGTCCACCTCATCGTTTCCCGCCATGTCCGCTCCCGCCTGTTCTGCCCGCCGCCTGTTCCTGCTTGTCGCCACGCTGTTCGCGCTCGCCGCCGGCTTCGCCGCGCCGGCCGCGCATGCCGCCGACGAGCTCGTCGTGTCGGCCGCGGCGAGCCTCACCAATGCGTTCAAGGCAGTCGGCGATGCCTACGAGAAGCAGCATCCGGGTACGAAGATCCTGTTCAACTTCGGCGCGTCCGACGTCCTGATGCAGCAGATCGCGAAGGGCGCGCCGGCCGACGTGTTCGCGTCGGCCGACCAGAAGGCGATGGATCGCGCGACCGCCGAGCGCGTGATCGCCGACGGCACGCGCCGCGACTTCGCCGCGAACTCGCTCGTGCTGATCGTGCCCGCCGACAGCCGCGCGACGTTCGGCTCGCTGCGCGATCTGGCCGCGCCCGCCGTGAAGCGCGTCGCGTTCGGCGATCCTGCGTCGGTGCCCGTCGGCCGCTACACCGAGGGCGCGCTGAAGGCGGCCGGCGTGTGGAACGACGTCAGCGCCAAGGGCGTGCTCGCCGCGAACGTGCGCCAGAGCCTCGACTACGTCGCGCGCGGCGAAGTCGACGCGGGCTTCGTGTTCGGCACCGACGCGGCCGTGATGCCCGAGCGCGTGAAAGTCGCGCTGACCGTCCCGACGCAAACGTCGAT
This sequence comes from Burkholderia humptydooensis, assembly GCF_001513745.1. Taxonomy (NCBI): domain Bacteria; kingdom Pseudomonadati; phylum Pseudomonadota; class Betaproteobacteria; order Burkholderiales; family Burkholderiaceae; genus Burkholderia; species Burkholderia humptydooensis. The sequence goes on from NZ_CP013382.1 coordinate 2,391,822, forward strand.
CACCTATCCGATCGCCGTCGTCAAGGACAGCCGGCACGCGGCCGCCGCGCAGGGCTTCGTCGCGTTCGTGCTGTCGCCCGCGGGCCAGGCGGTGCTCGCGAAGTACGGCTTCAAGCCGGCCGCGAACGGCGCGAGCGCCTCGAACTGACCGGAATGCGCGATGCACGACGCCTGGGTTCCGCTGCTGCTGTCGCTGAAGGTTGCCGGCTGGGCGACGGCGCTCGATCTCGTGCTCGGCGTCGCGACGGGCTATGCGCTCGCGCGCTGGCGCTCCGGCGCGCGCGACGTGATCGATTCGCTGCTGACGCTGCCGCTCGTGCTGCCTCCGACAGTGCTCGGCTACTACCTGCTCGTGCTGCTCGGCCGCCGCGGCGTGCTCGGCGCGTGGCTCGACCGGCTCGGCATCCAGCTCGTGTTTACGTGGCAAGGCGCGGTGATCGCGTCGATGGTCGTCGCGTTTCCGCTGATCCTGAAATCCGCGCGCGCCGCGTTCGAGGCGGTCGACCCGCAGCTCGAGCGCGCGGCCCGCACGCTCGGCATCAGCGAAGCCGGAATTTTCTTTCGCGTGACGCTGCCGCTCGCCGCGCGCGGCATTCTCGCGGGCGCGCTGCTCGCGTTCGCGCGTGCGCTCGGCGAATTCGGCGCGACGCTGATGATCGCGGGCAATCTGCCCGGACGCACGCAGACGCTGTCGGTCGCGGTCTACGCGGCCGTGCAGGCGGGCGACGACACGACCGCGAACTTCCTCGTGCTCGTCACGTCCGCGACCTGCGTGCTGATTCTGCTCGTCGCGGGGCGGCTCGTGCCGCAGCGCGCGCTCGTCGGAGCGAGATGAGATGAGCCTCGTCGTCGACATCCGCAAGACGCTCGTCACACCGGAGCGGCGCTTCACGCTCGACGTGTCGTTCGTGTCGAACGCGCAGCGCATCGTGCTGTTCGGGCCGTCCGGCGCGGGCAAGAGCCTCACGCTGCAGGCGATCGCCGGCCTGCTCGCGCCCGATCGGGGCACGATCTCGATCGGCAGCGACACGCTGTTCGACGATACGCGCGGTATCGACGTGCCGACGCAGGCGCGCCGCGTCGCGTACCTGTTCCAGGACTACGCGCTGTTTCCGCATCTGAATGTCCGGCAGAACCTCGCATTCGGGCTGAAGCGCGGCTGGCGCAATCCGCGCGCGAAGGAACTGCCGGACGCCGCCGCGTACTGGCTGCGCGCGTTCGAGCTCGAAGCGCTGGCGGGACACTATCCTGCGCAGTTGTCGGGCGGGCAGAAGCAGCGCGTCGCGCTCGCGCGCGCGCTGATCGCGCAGCCGCGAATCCTGCTGCTCGACGAGCCGTTCTCGGCGCTCGACGTCGCGATGCGCCAGCGGATGCGCCGCGAGCTGACCGACTTGCAGATGCGGCTCGACATTCCGATGGTGCTGATCACGCACGATCCGGACGACGTCGCCGCGTTCGGCGATCAGGTCGTGCGGCTCCAGGAGGGGCGCGTGCTGCCCGATACGCCGGTCGCCGAATGGGTGACGAGCATGCGGTGACGGCGGCGTCGATCGTCGCCCCGAATCGGCCCGCGGATTCGGAAGGCCGGCAGCGATGAGCCGGCTCTGCGGGCGTGCCGCCGTTCGCCGCCCGGCCGGCGCGGCCGCGACGTCATCCGTTGACCGCGAGGATCACGCTCGACGCCTTGAATGTCGCCACCGCGCTCGCGCCCTTCGCAAGCCCGAGCGCGTCGACGCTGTCGTTCGTGACGATCGCCGCGAGCGTCATGCCGCCGTCGAGCGAAAGCAGCACCTCGCTGTTCACGGCGCCGCGCGTGACCGTCTCGACGACGCCGTGCAATTGATTGCGCGCCGACAGCCTGAGCGGCGAGCCGTTTTCGACCGCGAGCACGACCCACGACGCCTTCACGAGCGCGCAGGCCTCGACGCCCGGCGCGAGCCCCAACTCCTGCGTGCTCTCGTGCGTCACCACGGCCGTGATCGTGTGTTCGCCCGGCAGCGCGAGCACCACTTCGTCGTTCACCGCGCCGTGCTTGACCGCCAGGACCTTGCCGAACAACTGGTTGCGTGCGCTCGTCTTCATGCCGATTCTCCCGATAAGTTCCCAATTGACCTCGAAGCCTTCGACCGCCGCGCTCGCCGCGTCGATGAAGCGCCGATGCTCGCGCTCGATCGCGCGAAACGCCGCGATCAGCGCGGTCGCGCGCGGCGTGAGCGTCGTGCCGCCGCCGCCCTTGCCGCCCGTCGAGCGCAGCACGAGCGGCTCGCCCGCGAGGTTGTTCATCGTGTCGATCGCGTCCCACGCGCCTTTGTAGCTGAGGCCGACCGCCTTCGCCGCGCGCGTGATCGAGCCGGTCTCGCCGATCGCGGCGAGCAGCGCGATACGGGCCGCGCCGCCGAGCGTCTGCCCGCCCGCGCGCAACCACAGCTCGCCGCGCAGCGCGAGCGGCTCGCGCGCGGCGCGCGCATCGGGACGGGAAGAGGACGAATCGGCGGTCATCGGCGCGGCGAAGCAAGACGGGAGGCCATTATAGTCACGCCTTCCTGCCGCCGATCTTCGGCGCGCGCATCCCGCGCAGCATCTGCTCGGCCGCCTCCGCGGCATAGCGCTGCGCCGCTGCGCCGTAGCCGCGCGCGGAGCCGAGCTGGTACGGCGGCGCGGACAGCCGCTCGAGGCAGCGCAGCGCGACGGCCGCGTCGTTCGCTTCGCCGAGCGCGTTCTGCACGCGCGCGAGCAGCCGCACCGTGCCCTCGCGCGTGCGGCGCGACGCGAGCGACGAGAAGAACTCCAGCGCGTAGCGCAGCCGCTTCGCGTCGATCCGCACGCGGTGACGCGCGGCCGCGTCGAGCGCCGTCAGGCGCCCCGCGCCGTACAGATGGCCGAACAGCCGGCTCACGCGCTTCGCCGCGTACCGCTTGAGCGACAGCGCCTTGCCGTGCGCCGGATCGGCCTCCCCGAGCGGAAACAGGCTCAGCCATTCGAGCCACGCGAGCACGAGCCGCGTGTAGCGCGCGGTGCCGAGCGCCTGCCGCAACTCGGCGCGCGCCGCGTCGCCCTGCGCGCAGGCGGCATCGAGCGTGCCCGCCCACGCGGCCTCGTCGCCGTCGGCGGCGGCGAGAGCGGGCAGTGTCGACGTCACGCACACGTCCCAGTCGCGCACCGCGCCGAGCATCCCGCCGAGCCAGCCGATATCGCCGGAGAACGCGTCCTTCCACGCTGCATCGGCATAGCGCGGGAAGAGTCGCGCGAGCGTGCGCAGCCGGCGCAGCGCGACGCGCATCTGATGGACGTATTCCGGGTCCGCCTTGTCGCGCACGCCGGCCTCGTTGCCGAGCCACTGCCCGGTCACGCCGCAGCCGAGCGCGAAGAACGCCGCGCGCTGCGTGCGCACGTTCGACAAGTCGACCGACTGCGCCTTCGCCGGCGCGCCGATCGCGTCCGGCGCGTCGCCCGTGCACGCGCGGTCGAGAACGCTCGTCGGCGACAGCGACGCCGGCCACGCGCCGCTCAGCTCGCGGGCCGCATTGAAGAGCGCGCGCAGCGCGGCGGCGCGCGCGGCGGGATCGTCAGGATCGGCAACGGCGAGACGCAATTCGCAGATGCGCGAAGGGACGGCACGGGTGGTCTCGGACAACGCGGCGGCCGGCGCAAACGCGATGTCGTCGAGCGTCAGCTCGACCTCGATGCCGTCCGCGTCGAGCCAGCGCCCGTGTCGGCGCTCGGCGACGAAGCCATGCGCGGGCTGGTCGGCGGATCGAAGTTCGGGGGGCGCGGCGCCGTGCTCGGCGGCATCGGCATCGGCATCGCGCGAATCCGACGCCGATGGGGCCGCCCTCGACGCATGATGCTCCGCGACCGGCGTCGCGACCCGCACGTCGCCGCGGTAGTCGTCGAAACGCTCGCGCACCGTCACGCCCGGCACGAACGGATGGGAGCGCACCGCAATCACGCGCCGCGCCTGCGCGGTCGCCTCGATCCAGGTCTGCCAGCGACCGCCGTCGTCGGGCTGCGCCTCGACGAACCGGCACGGCTCGATCGTCACGCGCTCGTGCCCGCGGCGCATTTTCACCGGCGGACAGATCCGCCATGCCCGCGCAAGCTCCGCGCCGAGATCGCGCGCCGTGCGCGCCCGCGACCCGCGCCCGGCTTGCCAGCCCTGCAGCGGAAAGTCCAATACGATTTCCAGAACGCGCGCCATGGAAGCTCCGGCGTAGGTCAGGCCGCCCGCTGCGCGTCTCGCGCGCGTCGACGGACTCCGACGTTCTCCATAGTACACGGCCCTTTTTACAGCCAATGAGGCGGAACGCCGCGTGCGGACGAGCGAATCGCCTGCGCGCCGGCGCACCGCGTTTCAACTTGTCATGTCAGCTCGTCGGCCTTCAGCCGTCCGACCGGCCCGAGCGCGCCGAGTTTCAGCTCACATACTGCGCGATGCCGTTGCCGAACGACCAATCCTCCTTCAGCACCTCGACGAGGCTGATGAACACGTCCTCGCGGCGCACGCCCGGGCGTTCGGCGAGATGGTCGGCGATCAGCCGGTACAGCTCGCGCTTCTGCTCGAGCGTGCGCGTGTTGTTCGCGGTGATCTGGATCATCACCAGATCGTCGCTGCGCGCGATCCCGAGATAGTCGCGACCATAAAAGAAATTATCGGCGCTGTGCTCGGTCACGGTCATGAAAATATCGTCGACGGGCACGTCGAACGCGCGTTGCAACGCGCGATGAACGCCCTCCGACAGCGCCCGGCGGTATTCGGCGGACTTGCCTTCGCGCAATGCGATACGGGTGAACGGCATCGTGTTTCTCCTTGACGGTTGGGATACGCATGCAGCTTAGGCCTCGTCATCTATAATAAACAGACATCAATGAATATTTCATCCATTTTCATTTGAAATGAAACCGCTCGATCTCGACGCCGTTCGCGCGTTCGTTCTCGTCGCCGACCTCGCGAGCTTCACGCGCGCCGCCGACGCGCTCGGCACCACCCAATCGGCCGTCAGCCTGAAGCTCAAGCGGCTCGAAGCACAGCTCGGCAAGCCGCTCCTCGAACGCACGCCGCGGCGCGTGACGCTCGCCGCCGTCGGCGCCGCGTTCCTGCCCGCCGCGCGCGACCTGCTCGACGCGCACGAGCGCGCGCTCGCCGCGCTGTCGGCCGGGCAGCGCAGGCTCGTGATCGGCGTCAGCGAACACGTCGCGGTGCCGGATCTGCCCGCCGTCCTCGCCGGCCTGAACCGGCACGATCCGGGGCTCGCGCTCGAGATGCACGTCGGGATGTCAGCCGGGTTGCTCGCGCAATACGACGAGCGCCGGCTCGACGCGGCGTTCGTGCGCCACGAGCCGGGCGAGGACCCGCCGCGCGACGACGCGACGCCGCTCTTCACCGAGCCGCTCGCGTGGCTTGCCGCACCCGGCTGGGCGCCGCGCGCGGACGAGCCGCTGCCGCTCGCGGTGCTGGCGGGCCCGTGCGGCGTGCGCGCGGCCGCGCTGCGCGCGCTCGAGCGCGCCGGCGTGCGGTGGCGCGAGCGCTTCACGGGCGGCGGCATCGCGGCCGTCGCGGCCGCCGCCGCCGCGGGTCTTGCGGTGTGTCCGCTGGCGCGCCGTGTCGCGCCGCGCTCGCTCGTCGACGTCGGTGCGCGCCTCGGCCTGCCGGCGCTGCCCGACTCGCAAGTCGCGCTGTATTCGCGGGTGCGCGACGCGCGCTCGGTCGACACGCTGCGGCGCTTCGCCGACAGCCTGGCCGGGCCGGCGCAATCGGCCGGACGCGAGTAGACTGTCAGGTTTTCGTTTGCCGATTTGCCGCCTTTCGCACGGCTTTCGCCCGCTCTTCCGCCGCATGAAACACGACGCCCGCAAGCACCTCCGCGCCAATTTGCTGATGCTCACCGCCGCCGCGATCTGGGGATCGGCGTTCGTCGCGCAGCGGCTGAGCCTCGCCGTGATCGGCCCATTCCTGTTCACCGGGCTGCGCTTCCTGCTCGGCGCGGCGGTGCTCGTGCCGCTGCTGCGCCTGAACGGCGCAGCGCGCGCGCATTGCGCGGCCGTCGCGCGCGACCGGACGCTGCTGCTGCCGGGGCTCGCGCTGGGCGGGCTGCTCGCGGTGTCGATCTCGCTGCAGCAGATCGGGCTGCAGTACACGAAGATCGCGAACGCGGGCTTCATCAGCTCGCTCTACGTGGTGCTCGTGCCGATCATCGGCGTGTTCTTCCGGCATCGCACGGGCGCCGGCACGTGGCTCGGCGCGCTGCTCGCGGCGATCGGCCTGTATTTCCTCAGCGTCGACGAGCACTTCTCGATGCTGTACGGCGACTGGTTCCAGCTCGCGGGCGCGATCGTGATCGCGGTCCACGTGATCGCGGTCGGGCACCTCGTGCGCCGGCACGACCCGCTCGCGCTGTCGTTCATGCAGTTCGTCGTCTGCGGCGCGCTGTGTCTCGCGCTCGGGCTCGCGACCGAGCCCCTCGACCGCGCGACGCTCGTGCGCGCGCTGCCGACGCTGCTGTACGGCGGGCTGCTGTCGGTCGGCGTCGGCTACACGCTGCAGGTCGTCGCGCAACGCGACGCCGCCCCCGCGCACGCGGCCGTGATCTTCAGCATGGAAGGCGTGTTCGCCGCGATCGCCGGCTGGGCCGCGCTCGGCGAGACGCTGTCGCTGCGCGCGCTCGCGGGCTGCGCGCTGATGCTCGCCGGGCTCCTCGTCTGCCAGTTGCTGCCGGGCCACGCGAGGCGCGCGGACGACAACGACGCGCTTCCCGCCTGACGCGCGCCGGAGGCCACGCGCCTGTCCGGTCCCTATAATGTCGATTCGACCGTCATCACGATTTCACACAAGGGAAACACTGTGATTCCGTCCGCCGCCGATCCGGCCGCCGCGCTGCTGCGCGAACGCGCCGCGCGCTATGCAGCCGAGGTGGCGCTGTTCGTCCGCGACCACGCGCTGTCGATCGCGTCGCACGATCTGCGCAGCCCGCTCAACGCGATGCATAGCTGGGCCTACGTGCTCGAGCGCCGGCTCGCGGCGAGCGACGAGAGCCTCGCGCGCGCGCTCGACGGGGTCCGGACCGGCATTGAGCAGCAGACGAAGTTGCTGGAGGCGGTCGTCGACGCACCGCGCGCCGAGACGCGCACGCTGCCGATCGCGCGCGCCGACGTCCCGCTCGACGCGCTCGCCGACGAATGCGCGGCGCTCGCACGCATCGCGCTCGGCGACGCGCGCGGCACCGCGGTGACGGTCGCGTCGCACGCGCGGCCCGCGTCGCTCGATTGCGACCGCGAGCGCGTCGCGCAAGCACTGTGGTCGATGCTGACGTTCGCGATCGAGGCGAGCGCGCCGGGCGGCGACGTCGCGCTGGACTGCGTCGAATCGGCGAACGCGACGCGCCTGACCGTGACGTTCCGCGCGCAGCCGTCGGCGCTGACCGACGCGGCGCTGCCACACGCGTTCGAAACGTTCGCGCGGCGCGACGCGCTCGCCGAGCGCCACGGCGAACGTCCTGCGTCGGTGTTCGCGCTCGCGCAGCGCGTCGCGCGCGCGCACGGCGGCGCGTTCGCGCAAGACCCGAACCCACTCGCGGACGGCGCGCGCGCAACGCTCGCGCTGACGATTCCCGCCGCGCGCGCGTAATCGGCCGCGCGCATCGCGCCGCAAAACCGCCGCAAAACCGCCGCAAAACATTACGCCTTCCTTTCCAACCTTATACTGTCGCTTCGTTCATTTCCGGAGTCCCTTCGTTGATACAGATCTTCGCGCTCGTCGGCGCGTTGCTCCTCGTGGCCCTCAACGGCTTTTTCGTCGCCGCCGAATTCGGTCTCGTCAAACTGCGCGCGACGCGCGTCAAGACCCTCGCCCGCCAGCACGGCCTGCGCGGACGTATCCTGCGGATCGTCCATTCGCGGCTCGATGCGTATCTGTCCGCCTGCCAGCTCGGCATCACGCTCGCGTCGCTCGGCCTCGGCTGGATCGGCGAGCCGGCGTTCGCCGCGCTGCTGTCGCCCGTCCTCGCGTTCGCGGGCGTCGAGTCGGAAAAGCTCGTGCATCTGATTTCGCTCGTGTTCGCGTTCTCGGTGATCTCGTTCCTGCACATCGTCGTCGGCGAGCTCGCGCCGAAGTCGATGGCGATCCGCCAGGCCGAGAAGACGGGCCTGTGGGTCGCACTCCCGCTCTATGCGTTCTACTGGACGATGTATCCGGCGATCTGGGTGCTCAACACGAGCGCGAACGCGGTGCTGCGGCTCGCGGGGCTGTCCGCCGATCATGGCGGCGACGCGCACTACTCGACCGACGAACTGAAGCTGATCCTGCGCAGCCGCCGCAACGCGGCCGACGCCGCGAAAACGCCGAAGAACGCATACAGCAGCGACGAATGGAACACGCTCGCGCATTCGCTCGATTTTTCGTCGATGACCGTATCGGACCTGATGCGGCCCGCGCACGAGATGGTCGGCCTGCGCCGCGACGTGCCGCTCGCGGACAACATGGAAGTCGTCGCGCGCCACCGCTTCAGCCGCTACCCCCTCTTCGACGACAAGACGCGCGAAACCGTGAACGGCCTCATCCATCTGAAGGATCTGCTGCTCGCGCGGCACGCGGGCGCGGCGCTCGCCGACCTGTCCGACTACGTGCGCCCGGTGCAGTACGTGAAGCCGGACACGCCAGCGCTCGATCTGTTCCGGCGCTTCCGCAAGGGCGCGCCGCACTTCGCGCTCGTCGGCAAGAAGGGCGAGAAGCCGATCGGCTTCCTGACGCTCGACAACCTGCTCGGCGCGCTCGTCGGCCAGATCCACGACGAATTCCGGCAGGGCGATTCGGACTGGAGCCGCCTCGACGACGGCACGCTGATCGGCAAGGGCAGCCTGCCTGTCGTGTCGCTCGAGCAGGCGCTCGGGATCGACATCGACGAAGGCCGCGCGGAATCGGTCGGCGGCCTCGTCATTCAGGCGCTCAACGATCTGCCGACGGAAGGCCAGCGCGTGTCGTTCGAGCGCTTCGACGTCGTCGTGAAGAAGATGATCGGGCCGCGGATCGTGCTCGTGCGCGTGTATCCGAAGGCGTTCAAGGAGGCGGACGAGTGAGCGTGCGTACCGGACGGCGATCGATCAGGATGACGACATGACCGGCCCGCTCGCCCTGCCGCCGTACTACCTGATCACGCCGGAGCCGGACTCGGGCTCCGACGCGGATCTCGCGGCGTTTCTCGACCGGCTGTCGGCCACGCTCGCGACGGGGCTCACGCTCGTCCAGCTCCGCGTGAAAACGCTCGACGCGCCCGCCTACGCGGCGCTCGCCGCCGAAGCGATCGCGCGTTGCCGCGCGCGAAGCGCGCGCATGATCGTCAACGGACCGATCGGCGCGGAGACCGCGCTCGCGCTCGGCGCGAGCGGCGTGCACTTCGGCAGCGCGGCATTGCGCGCCGCGGCCGTGCGCCCGCTTGCTTCGGACTGCCTGCTGTCGGCCGCGTGCCACTCTCTCGACGAGCTGCTGCATGCGCAACGCATCGGCGCGGATCTCGCGACGCTGTCGCCCGTCCTGCCGACCCTCACGCATCCGGGCGCGCCGACGCTCGGCTGGGCGCGCTTCGCCGAATGCGCGGCGCAAACGCGCGTGCCCGTCTACGCGCTGGGCGGCATGACGCGCGCGCATCTGGCGACGGCGCGCGCGCATCACGCGCACGGCATCGCGAGCATTCGCGGATTCTGGCAGGAAACGATGCGATGATGGGCGCAACGCGCCCGTCGTCGCGTCACGCCGTTTTCCGCCGTCTTCGTCAAACGGCCCTCGCCCGGCATTTCGTCAGGCATCCCGATCGAACAAAGCGAAGCGGAACGGACGCCGCCCGTCGGCGCGACGCCCGCCGAATGACTTCCCCCGCTCAAACGCCGCCCAACGAGCGCGGCGCGACATCCGCATAACGACGCACGTCGTGCGTCAGCGCGTATTGATTGACGTCGCCCGTCAGCCACGCGACGAGCGCATACGGCGGCAACTCGCCCGCGTCGACGCGATCCCGCGCGCGCGCCGGCGTCTCGAACACGACCGTCCCGTCCGGCGCGCCACGGAACGGCAGCGCTTGCGGCGACAGGTTCAGCGCGATGCTGAGCGTCTCGCCGTCGCCGAGCCGCCACGCGGCGACGAGCGCATCGGCTTCGACGCCGTCGATCGTGCGCAGCATCTCGGCGCTGCGCGGCCGCACGTCGACGAGACGCGGCGCAATCAGCTTCGCGCGCACCGCGAGCGCCGATTGCAGGAAATGGCGCCGCGACGCGTCGCCCGCGGCTTCATCGAAGATCAGCGGAATCTGCGGCGTCAGCAGCGACAGCGCGAGCGCCGCGAGGTCCGCCTCGCGCGCGTCGCGCAAGACGCCGTCGGACAGCACGAGCGACGTCAGCGGCAAGCCGACGTCGGCCATCCCGCCGTCGCCGATCGGATGCGCGCGCTGGAACACCGCGCCGTCCGCGGTCAACGCGCGCGCGAGCGCGTGAATCGACTGATGCGTCGACACGCCGTCGCCTTGCGCGCGATCGCGGCGCCCCGTCAGCCGGTACAGTGCGCGCTCGCCGCAGCCGTTCCATTGCGCGTCGAAATGCGTATCGGCAAGGTGCGACGGGTGCCGCTCGCTGCCGAGCACGAGGTGCACGATCCGGTCGGTCGGCAGCGCCGCGTGCACGCGGTCGGCAATCTCGCACAGCCATACGCTGTCGATGCGGTCCGCCTCGCGAATCCGCAATCCGTCGCATCGATATTCTTCGAGCCAGTACAACGCGTTGTCGCAGAAGAAATCGCAGACCTGCGGATGATCGAGCGCGAGCGGCGGCGCCTGCAGCGGATCGTCGCGGGTGTGGAAGAACGGTTGCGCGTAGCGCCGCATCTCGTCGGTGCCGCAGCCGAAGCGCGCGTAGTCGAGATCGAGCAGCACCGCGAGGCCGAAGCCGTGCGCTTCGTCGATCAGGCGCTTCAGCGCGTCCGTGCCGCCGTATGCGGCAATCGGCGCGAACGGCAGGCTGTCGTCGCGCGCCTGCGGCGCCGCGAGCAATTCGAGCGCGGTGACGCCGAGCTGCGCCAGTTGCGGCAAGCGCTCGCGGATGCCGTCGTAGCCGCCCGCCGCGCCGGGCTGGATCGCGTAGAGCGCGATCTCCTCCCACGGCCGGCCGCGCCAGAACGTATGGCGCCACATGAACGCGCGCGGATCGACCACTTCGCTCGGCCCGTCGACACCTTCCGGCTGCGAGCGCGACGCGGGATCGGGAATCGTCAGCGCATCGTCGAGCCGATACCGGTAGCGCGCGTGCGCGCCGCAATCGGCGAACGCCTCGAACCAGCCGTCTCCCGCGGGCGCCATCGGCAGTTCGAGGGGGCCGCCCGCGATGTCGAGCACGAGCACCGCGCTCGCATGCGCGGGCGCCCAGACGCGGAAGTGAAAGTGGGTGCGCGTCGTCGCGCCGGCGGCGCCGCAGGGTTGGGCGCCGAACGGCAGGCAATGCGAATAGTGATGCGCATACGGATCGTGAGGACATTCGGACATGATGCGCTCCTCCGGCGTTCAGAGGCATGACGATGCGCCGCTTGCGGCGCGCATGCATGACACGCGTGGCCCGACGAAGAGGGGGCAATCAGTATGCGCCGATTCATGCCGCGATGCGAGTATCGGCGCGGGGTTTTAAACGTGAAGCGACCCTGAAAATAGCCGGTAGCGGCGATACCATGATCGCCACTCGTCTTGTTGCGCGCCGCGCCGACGCCTACGCTGCGGTTTCGCGCGCGATCCCGGCGCGCGATTCTTCAGGAGTCCGACCGCCATGTCCACGCCATCCGGCGCAGCCAAATTCGACCCGTCGCGCGCCGCCGAATACGCGGAGCAAAGCCGCATTGCGCTCGCGGGCTATGACGCGTGCCACGATCTCGCCGCATGCATGCTCGCATCGTCGGTCGCCTCGGAAGCGGGCGCCGCGCAGATCCTCGTCGCGGGCGCGGGCGGCACCGCGCGCGAAATCGTCGCGCTCGCGGGCCTCGAGCCCGGCTGGCGCTTCACCGCGATCGATCCGTCACAGCCGATGCTCGACCTCGCCCGCGCGAACGTCGCGGCGGCCGCTCTCGACGCGCGCGTGCACCTGCATCACGGCTACGTGGACGACCTGCCCGCCCACGCCCGCTTCGACGGCGCGACGCTGATCGGCGTGCTGCACCACCTGCCCGGCGACGACGCGAAGGCCGCGCTGCTCGGCTCGATCGCGCGACGCCTGAAGCCCGGCGCGCCGCTCGTCGTTGCGTGCAACCATCGTCGCTACGCCGAGCATCCGCGCCTGCTGGGCGCGTGGGCACAGCGCTGGCGGATGCATGGGGCGCCGCCCGACGAAGTCGCGCAGAAGCTTGCGACGATCCTGCGCGGCGCCGATCCGCCCGCGTCCGAGGACGCCGTGCATGCGCTGCTCGACGCCGCCGGGTTCCGCGAGCCGGTGCGTTTTTTTGCGAGCCTGTTCTGGGGCGCGTGGATCGCGACGCGCGACGCGTGAGCGCGGGCATGCCGGCGGCCCGAGATGCGGCGTCGGCTTCGTTTTCGCGCGCCCGATGCATGAACGCTCGGCCCGAGGGCGGGGCGCGTTGCGCCCGCCCAACGTTTCCGCCGCTTGCCCGTCTCGATCCGCTCCGCGAATGACCGCCACGGCCGCTCGCTGCACAATCGTTCAATACATCGCGCGCCGCATGCGCTAGCCTGTCTGCTCCGCGGGTTCATCAACGACGCGGTAGTGACGGTCGTCGAGTTGCCTTTGCGCTCGCCGACCATGCGAAGACAGGCAAGCCGGCCGAATGGAGGGCCAAGAACGTGAGTGTTGAATCGGTTCGCCAGTTTCTGGCGGAAAAGGCGCCGGACATCGACGTCGTTCCCTTGGACGAAAGCAGCTCCACGATGACGCTGTCGGCGGCCTGGGACATCAAGCCGGCGCAGATCGCCAAGACGCTCGCGATGAAGGTCGGCGACACCCATTTGCTGCTCGTATCCTGCGGCGATTCCCGTCTCGACAACCAGAAAGTCAAGGCCGCGCTGGGCGGCAAGGCAAAAATGCTCTCCGCGGAGGAAACGGTCGCCGTCACCGGCCATCCGGTGGGCGGAGTGTGTCCGTTCGGTCTCTCGACTCCGCTGCCCGTTTATTGCGACGTGATGTTGAAATCGTACGACTTCGTCGTGCCGGCCGCCGGCTCGACGCACGCCGCGCTGCGCATCGATCCGGTCCGGCTGGCCGAACTGGTCGAGGCCGAGTGGGTCGACGTCTGTAAATAGCCCGCGCGACGGGCCCACCGCCATTGATAGGCCGCTCGACGCGGCGCCAATGCTCCCGTTGCCCATCCTCGCTCCATTCGGCATCGATATCACGAATGCCGCCACTCTCGTCGATGCGAGAAGCAATACGGCGATCGCGCCGACAACGAGACCCCAGGCCTCTTTGAGCACCCGACGCACCTGATGAAACGCGCGCATCGCCACGGCCACCGCAACGAGCCGAGCCGAGCCGGAAGAAAGCGCAACGCATCCGGAACAAGCTCGGCTTGGTTTACCATCGAAGCTCCAATGCGCCATTTTCTGTTTTGAACAGGTAGCTTATGGAAGCATCACGGAGGCTGTCTTGAACGATCGTGAATGCGACACCGTTCCCTGCGGGAACCATATTCGGATCGGATTCGGCGCCGCGGGCATCGAGCGCGTGGAGGTCCACTTCCTCGATCACGCGTTCTCGCTCCATCGTCACGACACATACGCGATCGGCATCACGCTCTCGGGCGTGCAAACCTTCCGCTATCTCGGCGCAACCCACCACTGCCTGCCGGGTCAGTGTCATATCCTGCATCCGGACGAACTGCACGACGGCTGCGCGGGAACCGACGAAGGCTTCGGCTACCGGATCGTCTATGTGGACCCCGCGCTCGTCCAGGAAGCCCTCGGCGGCCGCATGCTTCCGTTCGTCCGCTCGCCGGTCGTCGAGACGCCTGCCGTCGCCGAAGGGCTCGCGGCCGGCATCTGGAAGCTGGACGAAGAAATCGACACCCTGTCCCGCATCGAGATCGCAGTCGCCGTCGCGAACCTGCTGACGGCCGCCGCCGCGACAAGCGACGCACACAAGACCGGTGCGCTCGCCGTGACCGAATTGACGCGCATACGCGATATCATCGCGTCCCGTCCGCACGAGCCGATCTCGATGGACACGCTCGAACACGTCTCGGGACTCGACCGCTGGACGATCGCTCGCCAGTTCCGCAAGCTGTTCGGCACGAGCCCGAGCCGCTTTCGCACGCAACGGCAGCTCAATCTCGTGCGTCGGCAGTTGATGGAAGGCGAATCGCTGTCGACCGCGTCCGCCGATGCCGGCTTTTCCGACCAGAGCCACATGTCGCGACACTTCAAGAGCACTTACGGCATCACGCCGGGCTCATGGATTGCCGCGGTGCACGCCCGGCGTTCGCGGCAGCGGACAGGCCGCTGAAAACATCCGGCCGACCGCAGCCGTCCGCACGCCCCGTCACTTTCGGGCCGGGGCGGCAATGCGCGCCGCGCCGCCGAGGCGCTGAAGCTGGAGGAGCATGCTGTCCATCAATTGTTCACGTCGATCGACAAGCGGACGAACAGCGGCCACATCAGGACGAGCGCGAACAAGGCGAAGCCGTCCGGTTTTCTGGCGCCAGGCTACCGCTCCGAATCTGCGCGGCGCAGCGCCCGCCCGTGCGCTCCATCGTCGGTGGCCGCTCGCGGGCATTCGGCCCGCGAGGGATTCAGTGCCCCAACACCGAGTACGCGAGCGACCCCGAAAATGTCGCGAGCACGAGCGACGCGCAACGCATGAACGTCGACGTATGCGCAGCCAACGAACGCTGCGACGTCAGCAGCCCGCCGAGGCTCGACCAGCCGACGCCGATCGGCGCGAGCACGATCAGGAACACGACGACCGCCCATCCAAAGTAGCTGAGCGAGCGAAACGCCTCGAGCGGGAACATCGTGCTCGCGAACAGCAGCGCCTTCGGGTTCATCAGCGTTGCGACGAACAAATCGCCGAAACTGATCGGCCCCGCGGACAGTTCGTGCAGCGCGCGGCTCTTCGTCCACATCTTGACCGCGAGCCACAGGATGTACGCGGCGCTCAACAGCTTGATCGTGCTGAAGAGCCAGGGCCGGCTCGCCGCCACGGAGAGCAGGAAGAATCCCCATAGCGAGATCGCGACGACATAGCCCAGGGCCTCTGCGATCACGAGGTGCCAGGTGCCGCGCAGGCCGACCTTCAGGCCCGACGACAGCAGCAGCGTGTTCGTCGGCCCCGGCACGATCAGCACGAGCGACACGTAGAACGACATCTTGAGCAATGCATCCTGAATGAGCACGGCGCCTCCTCGGTTCGTCGGCTTCGGTTGAGCGTCGTCATCGGCTCGCCGAAGGCGCGGGCGAAGCCGCGGCCGACGTGCCGGCGAAATAGCGATTTCCGCCGGGCGCGAGCCAGTCCGCCCGCACCGGCGTGAACACGTCGAGATCGACTGCGTCTTCGAGACACAGCGCGTTGTGCGGCACGTTCGCCGGAAGATGCAGGATCTCGCCGGGCCCGACCTCGGCCTCGTGCTCGAGATGCTCGCCATAACGGAACAGCAGGCGCCCCTCGAGGATGTAGGTGAACTGCTCGTTCGGATGCGAATGCGTCCCGACGAACGCGCCTTTCTTCAGGTACAGCTTCGCCATCGTCAGCGCCTCGCCCGAGACGACTTGCCGCTCGATCCGCTCGGTCAGCGTCTCGCGCTCGACCCGATTCCATGCGCCGAAACCTCGTTCATTCAAACCGGTCACGATTTCCTCCTCGCTCGATCATGTGACGCGCGTCCGCGCTCACGCGGACAGCTCGCGAACCCGCTCGCCGCCGGTCGCGCGCTGCACGTCCCGTTCGCGTGCGAGACGGCTCGCCTCTTCGATGATGATGTCCTCCTGTCCGGCGACGAGCTTGCGCTCCGCAAGCCGCTTGTACAGCTCGAATTCGTTGACGCCGAATTCCTGCGCGGCTTTCTGGATGTGCGGCACATAGCCGGAAAAGAGGCCGTACAGTCCGCTCGCGATGTTCGCCGGCTGAATGTGCGGCGTCTTCGGATTGAGAAACGCCTCGGTGCCGCGCGCGAGCGCCATCACGCGCTCGAACGTCGTGCGCGTGTCGTGCCCTTCGCGCTCCATCGCGGCGACGAGCGTTTCGAGCTGCGTATTGCCCGCCCCGGCGCCGAAGCCTTTCACGCATGCATCGACGATGCGCGCCCCCGCTTCGAGCGCGACAAGGCTGTTCGCAACCGCGAGACCGAGGTTGTTGTGCGCATGAAAGCCGACGTCGATGTCAAGACCGTCGACAAGACGCTCGACCTTCGCGCGCACGAGCGACGGCGTCGAATAGCCGGCGCTGTCCATCAGCACCACCGCCTGCGCGCCATAGCGCTCCATCAGCTTCGCCTGCGCGAGCAGCACGTCGGGCGGCGCCATGTGCGACATCATCAGCACGCCGAACGCCGTGCGGCCGGCCGAGCGCGTCTGCTCGATGAAGCGCGCGGACACGTTCGCCTCGGTGCAATGCGTCGCGACGCGCACGACGTCGACGCCGATCTCGAGCGCGAGCGCGATGTCCGCCGCCTTGCCGAGCCCCGGAATGAAATGCACGCCGAGCCGGCTCGTACCCAGCGCG
Source organism: Burkholderia humptydooensis (assembly GCF_001513745.1). Taxonomy (NCBI): domain Bacteria; kingdom Pseudomonadati; phylum Pseudomonadota; class Betaproteobacteria; order Burkholderiales; family Burkholderiaceae; genus Burkholderia; species Burkholderia humptydooensis. The sequence goes on from NZ_CP013382.1 coordinate 2,408,505, forward strand.
GCGCGCGCGGTCTCGAGCATCACGCGATCGCCGATCGGCGTCTGCCCGAGCAGGCACGACGAGCCGCCGAGGCCGTTGCCGTGGCCGACTTCGACGATGTCGATGCCGGCTTCGTCGGCCGCGCGCGCATAGACATGTATCTGCGCGGCGCTCAGTTGGTGACGAATCGCGTGGTTGCCGTCGCGCAAGGTCGCATCGCTGATCAGTATCATTGTGTGGCTCCTAGTCTGGCGGTTGCGTGCCGATGCGAGGCGACCGCGAGCGCCGCGCAATTGATGATGTCGAGATTGCCCGCGTACTCGGGCAGATAGTCTCCGCGCCCGCGCACGGTGAGGCTGATCGTGATCCTTCCCTGGCTCTCGATCGGCTCGACGACGAGCCGGTAGCCGGGCACGTATTCGCGGACCTTCTCGACCATGTCGGCGACGCACGCGCGCACGCGGTCGAAATCGCGATAGCGCGCGTACGCATAGAGCGTCGTCTGCATCCGCACGCCGGGCTCGGCCGGATTGATGTTGAGGATCGCCTTCGTCTTCTTCGCACCGCTGAACTTCGCGAGCGCGTACTCGGTCGTCGTCATGTATTCGTCGATGTTCTCGCGCGTCGCGATGCCGGCGCTGCGCGACGCGATCGCCGACACCACCTCCAGGTATTCGATCTCGTCGACCGCCTGCTTCAGCGCATACGCGAGCGGCAGGCTCGCCTGCCCGCCGCAGGTGATCAGGTTCACGTTCTGCTCGGCGCCGATGTCGTCCAGATTGATGCACGGCACGCACAGGCGGCCGAGCTTCGCGGGCGTCAGATCGATCACGAACTTGCCCGCGTCGGAGAAGAAGCGATTGTTGACCTTGTGCGCGGCGGCCGAGGTCGCGTCGAACACGAGGTCATACGCATCCTCGTGCGCCTTCAGGAAGTCGAGGCCGTCGCTCGACGTCTCGACGTTGCAGCTACGTGCGAGCTTCAGCCCCTCGCTGTTCGCATGGCGTCCGACGACGAATTTCAGATCGAATTGTTCGGATGCCTTGACTTTGAACATCAGGTCGAGCCCGATGCTGCCCGACCCGAGGATCGCCACCCGCGTGCGCGATGACTTGTTCTTCATGTTCCGCTCTCCTGCGTCAAATGACCCATGCGCGCCGCCGGCTCGCGCATGCCGTTCGGCCCGTTCCGCGCGGCGCGCGCGAGCACGCGCTCCAGCTCGCGGCCGACTTCGGCGAGCACGCCGCTTTCCTCTGCGTGCATAAAGAAATGGCCGCCGGAAAATCCGACATAGCGCACGGCCCCGAGCGTTTCCGCGAGCCAGCCGGACAGCCCGGCGTCGCTCACGAGACCGTCGTTCGAGCCGTGCAGCACCAGCATCGGACAATCGAGCGGCGTCGACTCGACGTAGCGGTACGTCGCCGAAATCGTCAGGTCCGCGCGCAGCCGCGGCAGCCAGAGATCGCGCAGCGCGGGATCGGCGATCAGCGCATCGGGCGTGCCGTTGTAATCGCGCACCGCGGCGATGAACGCGTCGTCGGGCAGCGTCTGAATGCCCGCGTCCCGCCACCTGAAGCGCGGCGCGCTGCGGCCCGACGCGACGAACAGCAAAGGCTGCGCGAAGCCGCGTGCGCGCAGCAGGTGCGCGAGATCGAAGGCGATCAGCGCGCCCATGCTGTGGCCGAAGAACGCATACGGCAGATCGAGCAGCGGCGGCACGATGTCCGCGAGCGCCTCGACGACCGGCTCCGCTTGCTCGATCAGCGGCTCGCCGAGCCGATACTCGCGGCCGGGCAATTGCACCGCGACGACTTCGACCCAATCCGGCAAGCCGCCCGGCCAGCTCCGGAAGATCGACGCGGTCGCGCCCGCATAGTGGAAGCAGAAGAGCCGCATGCGCGCGTTTTGCGCTTCGTGAACGATCAGCCACGGCGAATCGACTGCGGCTTCGCGCGCGCTCATGCCCGTGCTCCGTCGCGCGACGGCACCGGCACGGGCGTGAGCCAGTTCCACTTGTCCGCGTGTGTGCCGCGCACGATGCCGAAGTACTGATCCTGGATCGCCTTCGTCACGGGGCCGCGCTTGCCGCTGCCGACCGGCATCCGATCGACCGAGCGCACCGGGCAGATCTCGACTGCGGTGCCCGTGAAGAAGATTTCGTCGGCAAGATAGAGCATTTCGCGCGGGATGCTCGTTTCCGTCACGGTGTAGCCGAGGTCGCGCGCGATCCGGATCACGCAGTTGCGCGTGATGCCGCTCAGGATGCTGCTGCCGATCGACGGCGTGAAGATCTCGTTCTTGTGGACGAGAAACACGTTCTCGCCGCTGCCTTCGCTGACAAAGCCGTTCGTATCGAGCGCGATGCCTTCGCTCATCCCGTTCTCATGCGCCTCCATCACGATCGCCTGGCCATTGACGTACTGGCCGCCGATCTTCGCGAGCGTGCTAGCCGCCCCCGCGCCGTTGCGGCGCCAACTGCTGACCTGCACGTCGACGCCCTGCTGCAACGCCTCGTCGCCGAGATACGCGCCCCACGGCGTGGTGATGAGCAGCGCCTCGGCCGGACATTGACGTGCGTCGAGCCCGAGCGACTCGCCCGCGCCGCGATAGACGAGCGGCCGGATGTACGCGCTGCGCTGGCCGTTCGCGCGCAGCGTCTCGACCGTCGCTTCCATCCACTGCCCGACGCTCATCGGCGACGGAATCCGCGCGACCTTGCAACTGAACAGCAGGCGCTCGAAGTGCTCGCGGCCGCAGAGGATCGCCGCCTTGTCACCGATCTCGTACGCGCGCACGCCCTCGAACACGCTCGTCCCGTAATGCAGCGCATGGCTCATCACATGCACCTGCGCGCGCTCCCACGGCACCAGTTCGCCGTTCTTCCACACGTAGCTCGCTTTCATCGTTGTTGCGCTCCTCACATGACGTTGTATTGGTTGAATGCATCGACGACACTGCGCCCCTCGGCGATCGCGCCGCGAACCTTGCGCTCGAGCCGGTTCTTCGCGATCGCACGCGTGATCACCTCCTGCTCGGCTTCGCGTGGAATCACGCAGACGCCGTCGCCGTCGCCGAAAATCAGATCGCCCGGACGAATCCGCACGTGGCCGACGGTGATCGAGCAGCGATAGTCGACGACGTTGTGGCGGCCCTGCAGCCCGTATGCGTACGTGCCGTGCGCGAATGCCGGCAGATTCAGATCGAGGATCGTGTTCGCGTCGCGGACGTGCGCGTTGAGCACGACGCCTGCCGCACCGAGATTGCGCGCGCGCGTGACGAGCAGGTCGCCGAGCCGCGCAACCGCCGTCGGGCCGCCGCCCGCGATGTAGACCTCACCGGGGCGCAGCGCCTCGACCGATTCGAACAGCAATCCGAACGGTTTCGCGTCGTAGCGCTTGAGGCCGCCGTGCGGCACGGGCGGCTCGTCCTGCACCGGCATCGCGCGGCCGATCATCACCATGTCCCGCCGCAACGGCCGGATCTCCGGCGGCAGCATCGGGTAGGCGAACCCGAGCAGTTCCATCACGTCGCTGACGGGGCAGGTAGAGAGCTCGGCGCGCATCAGCGCGAACAGCTCGTCATCTGAATTCCACTGCGCCATTTGTCTGTCATCCGATTAGAGTGGAGCTCGCGTCGCTCAGGAGCGGCTCGAGCTCGCGGTTGATGTGGTCGAGCACCGACGCCTCTTCGTCGTGGATGAAGAAGTGGTCGCCGGCAAACCGGTACCGCGCGAAGCTGTGCTGCGTCTCGCCCGCCCAGCGGGCGAGACCCGCGTCATGCACGAGACCGTCGGCGGTGCCGTGGAAGACGACGATCCGGCAATCGAGCGGCGCCTGCCGCTCATACCGATACGTCTCGAACACCGCGCCGTCCGCGCGTATCCGCGGCAGCAGCAGCTCGAGCAGCGCCGGGTCCTGCAGAATCGCGTCGGGCGTGCCGTTGCAGCCGCGCAGCACTTCGACGAACTCCGCGTCCGACAATCGATGCCGAATCACTTCCGGCTTCACGTCGGGCGCGTTCTGCGCGGACGCGATCAGCAAGCGCGGCTGCGGATAACCGCGCGCGCGCAGCACCCGCGCAACCTCGAAACCGATCAGCGCGCCCGTGCTGTGCCCGAAGAACGCGAACGGGCGGTCGAGCAGCGGAGCGAGCGCATCGACGAGCGGGGACGCGACGTCGTCCATCGCGTACAGCAGCGGCTCGTTCAGGCGATTCTCGCGGCCGGGCATCTGCACCGCGACGAGCTCGACGTCGTCCGGCAGCGCCTCCTCCCAGTGCCGGAAGATCGAGCCGCCGCTGCCCGCGTAGTGAAAGCAGAACAGCCGGATTCGCGCATCGGGTTTCCGTTCGTCGGCGCCGAACAGGAACCAGCGGGCCTCGCGTGCATTCATGTCGGCGCCGTCCATCGCTTACGCGACCGCCGCGACGGCGGCAAGCGGCTTCGTCACGCGGTTATGGCCGTAACGGTCCTCGCCCGCCACCAGCACCGTCGAGTAGCGCTCGAGCGGCAGCACTTCGCCGAAGTGGTGGAACGAGTCCTGCCCCGCGTAGACCTTCACGTGCGTCGGCACGAAGCGCGTCGCCCAGCCGAAGCGCACCGAGTCCTTGCTCGTGTTCGGGTTCGAGCCGTGCATGCAGCGCGACGTGAAGATGAAGAACTGGCCCGGCTTCACCTCCATGTGCACCGCGCGCGACTCGTCCGGCTTCCAGCTCGGGTCGAGCTTCAGCTTTTCGTAGTCGTAGCCGTAGAAGCCCGATTTCTGGCCGTCGTCGAGCACGCGCTTGTTGAAGTTCTCCGGCTCGAACGGGATGTTGCGCTTCTCGTCGAAGTACCAGGTGCGATGGCTGCCGGGCATCAGCTTCAGGCAGCCGTTCTCCTTGGTCGCCTCGCTCATCGCGATCCAGGCGGTCAGTTCCCACGGCCGCCCTTCTTCCTCCGCCGTCGGCTCGAGCTTCTCGGTGCCTTCGAACTCGACGAAGCTCTGGGCCTGGTGCCAGTCGGTGCCTTCGTCCCCCGGGTATTTCGGGAACCACTCGGTGCGCCAGCTCAGCACGTCCGGCCCGAGGATGCTCGAGATCCGGTCGACAATCTTCGGATGGCTGATGATCTGGTTCAGCGAGAGCATGTCGAGATGGCGGTCGTAGTTGAGCTTGCTGTCCGGGAACGCCGCCTTCGCCGTGTCGAGCAGGTCCATCCGCACTTCTTCCCAGACGCGGCTCATCTCCTCCGGTTCGTACAGCGTGAAAGGGCCGGCGTAGCCGTTCTCGTAGAAGAATTTCTTCTCGGCTTCCGACAGATGAAAACGCTTTTGCATATCAGTTCTCCTAAATATGGCGTAAAGAGCCATGTCCTGAAAAATCCGCTTGTCGCGGCCGCCGCTTGCGCGGCCCTTGCAATGCCCTGCGGGATCAGCCCGCGACCGGGGCCGCTGCGCTGCTCATTTCGCGCAGCGTATCGATCTCGGCGCTCAACGCCGCCACCGTCGAGCGCGTCTTGTCGAAAAACAGCCTCGGTGACGGCGCGACGCCCGTCTGCGCCTTGATCTGCTTGAGCACTTCGACGAGATTGAGCGAATTGCCGCCGACGTCCAGAAAACGGGTATCGCCCGTCACCTTCTTGACGCCGACCACGCTCTCCAGAATCTGAATCAACATCGTTTCGGTATTCATGAATTCACTTCCTCCTGGTTACTTTCGTTGATGCGGTGTTGCAATATCGACAGAAGCGCTTTGCGATCCGTCTTTCCCGACGACAACTGCGGAAACTGCTCGAGAACCGTGACGTGGCGGGGCACCATGTAGGCGGGCAGTTCCGCCGCGAGGCGCTGCCTGATTTCGTCGACCTTGCGGCCGGCGTCGAGCGACGCGCCGCGATCGAACAGCACGCCGGCGGCGAGCAGCGTCTCGCCGTAGCGCGATTCGAGCAGCACCACCTCCGATCCGTACACGTGCGGCACGCTGTTGATGACCCGCTGGATTTCGCTCAAATGAATCCGGTAGCCGCCGATCTTCACTTCGTTGTCCTTGCGGCCCATGTAGTACAGGCTGCCGTCGGCGAGATACGTGCAGACGTCGCCCGTCCGGTAGAACGGCACGCCGTCGAGGCGCACGAGCCGCGCCGCCGTTTCCTCCGGCAGATTCCAGTAGCCCTGCATCACCTGCGTGCCGCCGATCATCAGCTCGCCAGGCACGCCCGGCGCCGTGATTCGGCCGCCGCCTTCGTCGACGAGCAGCGCTCGCACATGCTCGAGCGGCTTGCCGATCGGATAGAGCGTGCGCCGCTCCGGCTCGATCTCCCGGATCACGTGTGCGGTCGCCGCGCAGGTCGCCTCGGTCGGACCGTATGCGTTGATCACCTGCACGCCCGCGTTCTTCCTGAGCCAGCGCTGGATCGTCTTCACGTCGGGCACGTCGGTGCCGGTGAGGATCGTCTTCAGATGCGGCAGCGGCGCGGATTCGAATTCTTCCGCCTGCGCGATCAGGCCGAGCATCATCCCCCACGCGGAAAAGTGCGTGACGTCGTGCGCGCGGATCGCGTCGAACAGCAGATCGGGCGCGTTCACGTCGTCGTGCACGTACAGCGAGGCGCCCTGCGCAAGCGGAAACAGCATGTCCATCAGGTACACGTCGAAATTCAGCGGCGAGAAGCTCGCGCAGCGCGATTGCGACGTGACGTCGTAGACGGAGCGCGTCCCCTCGAAGAAGTCCACGATGCTGCGATGGTTGATCAGCACGCCCTTCGGGCGGCCGGTCGAGCCCGACGTGTAGATGCAGTACGCGATCGCGCTCTCGTCGAGCCGCGGCAGCGGCAACGGCTGCACGAGCGCGTCGAGCCGCGGCGAATCGTCGTCGGCGAGGAGCCGATCGAGCTCGCTCAGCGGCACGATCGGCGCGGCGCACGGCAGCGCGTGCTCGATCGCGTCGATCAGATCTTCGTCGGCGATCACGAGCGCCGGCGCGACGTCGTGCAGGATGTAGCGAAGGCGGTCGGCCGGCATGCGCGGATCGAGCGGCACGTGCACGCAGCCCGCCTTGAACACGCCGACGATCGCCGCGACGAGCAGCGCGCGGCGGCTCGCGAGCATCACGATGCGCTCGCCGGGGCGGCAGCCCAGATCCTGCAGGCGCAACGCGAAGCGAGTGCTGAAACGGTCGAGATCGGCGTAGCCGAGATCGCCGCGAGAATCGGACAGCGCGCATTTGTACGGCGTCGCGAACGCATGAGACTGGATTGCTTGAATGATGTGTCTGGCCATCTGGCTGAATCCTCTTTGCGATGTCTCTTCACGGGCACCTTCGAGATTCAGGCGGCATTGCGCACCGGCAGACGGCTGAACGACACGGCATGCGCGCTCGCGCTGCACGTTCGTTCGTCAACGACTACCGGCCCCTCGTCGTTTCACTGCTTGCTGCTTTCTCTCTGACTGCTGGCTGCTTTTTTCGAATCGCTCGCCGATGTGCCGTCGATTTCGCCCAAGGAGCGGATTCACGTGTGCGCGGCGTCGCATCGAATGCGTGTCGTTCGTCGCCGCATTCAATGGTTGATAGGCTAGATGAAATTCCCTGAGGAAATACTTAGATTACTTCCGGAATATATGCATGCCATTTCATCGCAATTGGAGAATAAGCATCGAGGCAGATATTTAAGCGCTTATTGATTTTTATTTTTGGTCGCACAATCATTTTCGGCGACTCAATCAATTGGCCGGCGTGAAGCCACTGCGCGCGCCAAGTGCGCATTGCGATGAATGAAAGGCCGTGTCGCGCTACGTTTTACGCGTGCCCAAAGCTGTCGAAATGGAGATCGATGCGAGCCAGGCGTATTCGCCGATTGGTTGGCCGCCATTTCGGCTGTGCTCGCGATGCAATCGAAAGCGTTCTATTTCACCGGCCAATAATCGACGAGCGATGACGATGCGATATGCGGCAAAGCTCCCGTGTGGCGGCAATGGACAGCATGTGCGCGCTGCGCGCGCTTCGCATGTCTTGCGCGGAAGCGCCCGCGCGGATTCGGCAGCATGCGTCGTGACGTGGGCATCGGCGCGACGCGTTGCTCGACGACGGGCATTCGTTCGACCGCCCCTATCGGCCGACGAAGCCGACCATTCGTGTCCGAAGGCGGCGAGGCCATGCCGCCGTCATCCTTCGACGGCCTGCTTGAGCCGCAGCAGCGCCTGATCCCACTGTCGGCCGATCGTCTCCAGCGCCGCGCGCGCGACGTCGATCCGCGCGGGATCGAAGCTCCACAGCCGCTCGCGCCCGACCTTCGCGTCGCGCACGAGCCCCGCTTGCGCGAGCACCAGCAGATGCTGCGTGACCGACTGGCGCGTGATGTCGGTGCCCGCGGTGATCTGCGCGATCGACAGCGCCGTGCCGGCGCACAACGCGGCGACGATCCGCAGGCGAGTTTCGTCGCCGAGCGCAGCGAACACCGCCGCGCAATCGCGCAACTGCGCACGCTTGAGCGGTGCGCGCGACGGCCGGCCGTCAGCGCGCGTCGACATGCGCGGCGATGTTCGTCATCTGCTCGTCCCAGCCGCCGCTGTTCATCCGGAATGCGTCGGCGCGGCGCTCGATCGGCAGCTTGTCGAAGCCCGATTCGACGACGGTGAGCAACGTGCCGCCTTCGACGTCGGCAAGCTTGAACGTGACGAGCGTCGGCGCCTCCTGCGAGTAGTCGACGGCCGGATCGACCGCGGCGGGATGCCAGCGATACGAGAAACGATGCTCCGGCTCGATCCGCTCGATCCACATCTGCAACACCAGATGCTCATAGCCGGGGTACATGATGCGGCCTTCCACGCGCCGCCCCGCTTCGAACGCCTGCCCTGTCAGATCGACGCGAAACCACGCGCCGAATTCGTCGGCGTTCGTCAGTGCGCGCCAGACCCGCGAGCGCGGCGCATTCAGCACGATCCGCCTTTCGATACGATCGGTCGATGTGTTCATATGCAGCCTCCTGGCTGCATATTAGGCAGCGCCTCCGTGAAATGCAAGGAAATGGCTGCATACCCGAGGCTCGCGCGCCGGCTCGTTCCGCCCGTGCGTACGCGCCGGCCGACGCGCGACATGCAACGTCCGCGCATTCGGGCTCAGCTCAGCAAGCCAGCCGCGACGTTGACCGACAGCCCGAGCACGGCCATGTTGAAGTAGAACGACAGGATCGATTGTGCGAGCGCCGCGCGCCGGATCGATCGCCCGCGCAGCGATACGTCCGACGTCTGCGACGCAACCGCGATCGTGAACGAGAAGTAGAGGAAATCCCAGTAATCGGGCTCGAGTTCGCGATCGGGAAACGCCATCGCGCGCGCCTGCGTCGGCGAGAGATAGTAGAGCCGCGCATAGTGCAGCGTGAAGATCGTCGGAATCAGGAACCATGCGCCGAACATCGTCGCGCCCGTCACCGCGTAATGGCCGAGGCCGGAGCGGAACCCGACGCTCTTCACGCTGACGAGCTCGAGCACGATCGCCGCGATGCTCGCGACCGTTGCAAAACAGATGATGGTCAACACGATCGTCGCGTTCTCGTCCTCGCGCATCGCGATCTCGCGCACCTTGCGATGATGCGCGCGCACCATCCTCACCCACATCAGCGCGAGATACAGCCAGATCGTGCAATCCCAGCCGATCAATGCGCGCGCGAACGGCCGCAGCGGATACGGGAACAGCAGGCCGAACGCGACGCCGGCAGCAGCCGCGATCACCATGCGCGGACGATTGCGCAGCACTTGCGGGTAGAACGTCATGGTTGTTCGTCGAAACGATCGAAAGTCGGGTGAAAGACAGCGCCGCGGCAGCGGCGCGTCGCAGCGATTATCGTCATGTTCTCCCGCTGCGCCAAGCGCGGCTGTGTCCTAAGATGGGCGAATGGACACCGCTCCCCTGATCCGTCGCCATACCGCGAACCATGCCGGCCGCGATTTCGTCGTCGGCGATCTGCACGGCTGCGTCGACCCGCTGCGCGCGCTGCTGCACACCGTGCGCTTCGATCCGGCACGCGACCGGCTGTTCTCGGTCGGCGACCTCGTCGACCGCGGCGCGCAGTCGGAGGCAGCGCTCGCGCTGCTCGATCGCCCGTGGTTTCATTGCGTGCTTGGCAATCACGAGGACGCGCTCTGCTCGGTCGCGGACGGCAAGCTGCCGATGAGCGTGTGGAAGCGCATCGGCGGCGAATGGGCGGCCGACCTCCCCGCAGGGACGCTCGAGCGCTACGCCCGGCGGCTGCGCGAGTTGCCGCTCGTGCGCGTCGTCGGCGAAGGCGACGAGCGCTTCAACGTGCTGCACGCGGAATTCTTCGGCAGCGACGCCGACCTCGACCGCGGCGACTACGCGCCCGACGTGATCACGCGGCTGCTGTGGGGCCGCGAGCTTGCGTACGGGCGCACCGACCCGGCCGCGCGGCAGATCGGTCTGTCGACCACCTACTGCGGCCATACGCCGATGCACGACGTCGTGCGCATCGGCGCGCAGACGTTCGTCGACACGGGCGCGTTCGATCCGTCGGGCCGGCTCACGCTGCTCGATGCGAAGAGCGGCGAAAGCTGGTCGATGTCGGTCGCGGCCGCGCGCCATCAGGGCGCCGCCGACGTGCCGCTGCCGTGACGCGCGGCGGCTGAGCCGGCCCTCGACGTCGCGACGCAACCACACCGCATGCCGCGCGCGGGCTCAGCCGACCTGATTCAGCTCGAACACCGCATCGATCGCCGCGCCGCTCCAGTTGTATTCGAGATACGCCGCGTGGCGGCAATCGTGCAGCAACGTCGTCCTGAACGCGGCGAGACATTCGCCGCCCGGGTCCCGCACCGACGGATACGCGACGCCCGCGACGCCCGCGTCGCGCACCGCGCGGCCGAACGCCTGGCCGGCCGAGTAGTCGACGAGATCGAGGAGCGCCGGATCGCGCTCGCGCCACATGCGCACGTCGGCGACCTCGCCCTGCGCGGCCACCGTGTAGAGACGCATCTGCTGGCGCATCGGCGGCTCCTTCGTCGCGGCGAGGAACAGCGACGTGTGATAGCGCGTCTCCGCGATCGCCGTATTGCGCGCGCGGGCGCAATAGAACACGCCATAGCTGCCGTCCGAGAAACGGCTGCCGTTCGGATTCAGGTGCGTGAACGCCGCCATGATCGGCCCGTAACCGGGCCCGAAGCGCCGCTCTTGCGGCGGCACGAGCTCGAGCATGCCGACCTCGGTCCGCACGCGATCGTTGGTCAGCGCCTCGAGTGCGTAGAGCGCGTCGAAATCCTCGGCCGATGCGACGCGGTCGAACAGGTTGATCGCGGGAAAGCGCGTGGGGATCACGCGGTAGGCGGGCGTCCAGTCGAGCGCCGCGGTGGGCCAGTTCGTCTGCCGTTCCGGAGAATTCACGCCCATCCGCCTCGCGCCGCGTCGAGATATTGCCGCACCGCGACGAGATCGCTGACGTTCCCCGCGAGCATCCGGTCGAGCGCGCGCCGGCCGTTGAACGGCGCGGCGTCGTTCGGCCGCTTGACCCACGCATCCGCCGCGGCCGGCTGCGGCAGCAGGATCTGCAGCGCCTTGTAGATGCCGAGCACGAGCGACAGGCGCTCGAGCGTATCGTGCGTGAGGCGCGCGGTTTGCGGCGACGCCTTCCATTTGAAGAACGTCGAACGGCCGGGCGAGCCCAGCAGGACGAGCTGCTCGTCGGTCGACAGATCCCAGTCGCGCGCGATGTTGAAGAACGCGCGCAGACCGGCCGCCGACATTTGCTCGACTGTCGCCGCCGGCGGATTCGGAAACGGCTTCAGGGCGGGACGGGACATGGCGGTTAGTCTCGAAATGAATCTACTAACAAGATTAGTCCATTTCGGGATCTTTGCAAGAAAAATGATGGCGGAACCGAATAAGCTGCGGATTGGGGTTTGATGGGGTCAGAGTTGAATGGCCGCTGTCCGGGCCGCGTTGTCCGGGTCGTTGTCGGCCGCTGCACAGCGGCTGCCTGCCTCCGCCCGCACGCCTTCCGTGCTGGTTCTCTATCCGTCTCTCGCGCAATCGCCCCGCCTACGGTCCCACGAATTCGCGGCGACGGCGAATCGCCGGCATTTGCTCACGCCGGCTTGGCGCCGTCGAGGTCAACGGGCGGCAGCGTCTGCGCGGCGCGCGCCTGCGTCGCCTCGACGATGCCGTCGACGCGCGCGAGATGGTGCCGATTGTCGTGGTCCCACGGATGGAAGCCCGGCCGGAAGAAGCTCAGCCACTCGCGCGCGATTCCCGGAAACATTCCCCGCCGCGGACCGTACAACAGGCAGACCACGCGCCAGAGGCCGCGCACGCTCTTGTCCGACGTCCGGTCCCAGCGGATCAGTTGCGAATGGATCAGGAACACGTTCGGCCAGAACGTCATCGTCGTCAGCAAATACACGCCGACGCGAATCAGGTAGCGTTTCGGCCCCGGCTTCATCACCGTGTTCCAGACGTCGAACGACACCGCCTTGTGCTCGGTCTCCTCGAGCGCGTGCCACAGCCACATCTGCCTGTAGCCTTCGTGCGAGCCGGCGAGCGCGGCGGGCTCGGTCAGCAGCCAGTTGGCCAGCATCGCCGTATAGTGCTCGGCCGCAACCGTATGCGCGAGCTGCACCGAATGCGGCAGCACCTTCTTCATCCAGCCCGTCACCTTCCATACGCGCCTGTCGACCGTGCGCGCCGGCAACCGGTTCGCCTGCATCAGTTCGTTGTACTCGACGTGCTCTCGCGTGTGCATCGCCTCCTGGCCGATGAAGCCGAGCACCTGTTGCTTCAGCACGGGATCGTCGATCCGGTCGCGATAGTTGCGCACCGAATCCATGAAGAAGCGCTCGCCCGCCGGAAACAGCAGCGACAGCGCGTTGAAGAAGTGCGAGACTTGCGAGCCCTGTCCGTGCCAATTCGTCGCGCGCTCGACCGGCAGATTGAAGCGCAGGTCGCGACGCACGGGCATGACGAACACCGGGTCCGTCGACTTCGCGGGTCGATTCATCCACGTCTCCTCATATCTTCGATTTGTCGGGCCGGCGGCGGCGCGCAAGCCGATCGTATGGCCGCTCGCCCCAAACGATTCGCCGTCGATACGCCCGCCCGGGGATCGCGCGCCGAAAACTGCCGCCGACCTTTACATTAATAACTGAAACAATATGGCGAGGAGCCGTGGATAAGCAAGGCGCGAGTTAGTGGCGGTCTTCCAAACGCGCAGGCGCGCGGCAAGCTCCTGGCCGCGAAACCTGCGCGAAGCCGGCCCGCCGGGAAATTCGGTCGAGATCGTGCGGCTCCCCTACAATAGCGGATCATTTCGATCCTTCAGGAGCAATTCATGGCAGTCGTCACCACCGAATCGGGCCTCAAATACGAAGACCTGACCGAAGGCGCGGGCGCCGAGGCGCGCGCGGGCCAGACGGTGAGCGTGCACTACACGGGCTGGCTCACCGACGGCCAGAAGTTCGATTCGAGCAGGGACCGCAACGATCCGTTCGCATTCGTGCTCGGCGGCGGCATGGTCATCAAGGGCTGGGACGAAGGCGTGCAAGGGATGAAGGTGGGCGGCGTGCGCCGCCTGACGATCCCGCCGCAGCTCGGCTACGGCTCGCGCGGCGCGGGCGGCGTGATTCCGCCCAACGCGACGCTCGTGTTCGAAGTCGAACTGCTCGGCGTCTGACGCCGGCATCGCCCGTCGCCAGCGTTCGCCGGCCGTCGCTCGATCATGACCCGCCCCGCTTCGCCCACCCTGTCGCTGCGCCGTTACGGCGTCGTGCAGGAGTCGGACGTGCACGACTTCCATCAGATCGTGCTCGGTGTCGACGGCGCGATGACGATGACGGTCGACGGCGTCGACGAGCGGATCGACTGCCGCTCCGCGTGGCTGATTCCGGCCGGCTCGCGGCACGACTACGCGGGGCTCGCCCACAACAGCCAACTGGTGCTCGACTTGCCGCCCGGCTCGCTCGCGGTGCCCGAGCGGCTGTTCGAACGCCCCAAGACGATGGCGATCGCCCCGGGCCTCACGATGCTCGTCGGCGAATTCGCGTCGCGACTCGCGCGCGGGCCGCGCGTCGACACCGCATCGGCCCGGCGCCTGCACTGGCAAGCAGCCGCACGGCTATGCGACGCGCTCGTCGGCGAACTGGGCGGCGCGCCGGCGCAGCCCGCCGTCGGGCTCGACTTCGCGCGCATCGATCGCTGGCTGCGCGCGCATCTCGCTCAGCCGCTGCGCATCGCCGATCTCGCCGCGCATTGCGGATTCGGCATGCGCCGCTTCCATCAGCTCTTCTGCGAAGCGTTCGGCGAGACGCCGCATCGCTATCTGCAGCGGCTGCGGCTCGACGCCGCCGTCGTATTGATGGGGAATCCGAAACGTTCGCTGACCGACATCGCGAGCGAAGTCGGTTTCGCCGATCAGAGCGCATTCACGCACGCGTTCACCAAACGGTTCGGACTCGCGCCCGGCCGGTGGCGCAGCGATCAACCCGCCGCCCGAATCGCCTCCTCGTAGACCTCCGCGACACGGCGCGCAATCACCGTGTTGTCGAAATGCGCGCGCGCGTATTGCCGGCATGCGTCCGCATCCGGCAGCACGAGCGAGCCGGACAGCGCAGCCGTCAACCCGTCCGCGATCGCGGCCGCGCCGATCTCCGGCAGCACGAGCGCCTCGGACAGGCCCGCGACCGCCTCCGGCAGCCCGCCGACGGGTGTCACGAGCACCGGCGTGCCGGACGCGAGCGACTCGACGGTGATGAGCCCGAAGCCTTCGAGCGCGACGGTCGGCACGACGCTCAGCGTCGCCGCGCGGTACAGCGCGGCCAGATGATGGTCGGGCACGAAGCCGAGCAGCTTCACGTTGTCGCCGAGCTCGGCATCGTCGATCCGTTCCTGCAATTCGCCTTCGAGCCGCCCCTTGCCGGCAATCAGCAGCAGCACGTCCGGATGCCGACGGCGCACGGTCTTCACCGCGTCGATCAGATCCTCGAGCCCCATGCGCCGCACGAGCCGCCGTACCGCGAGCACGATCGGCCGGTCCTGCGGCAGTTGCAGCTTGCGACGCGCGTCGGCGGACGTCATCGGCAGATCGAATTGCGTGGTGTCGACGCAACCGGGCACGACGCGCACGCGCGCCGGATCGACGTTGTAGCGCGACGTGAGAATCTGCCCGAACGCGCGCGACAGCACGATGAGCCGCGACGAGCGCGCGTAGACCGCCTGCTCGAGCCGGTGCTTGACCTTCTGCCCGATCGAATCCGCGCCCTCGACGTGGCTCTCGTCGGCCCACGGGCCCTGGAAATGCGACACCTGCGGGATGCCGCGCGTCACGTCGAGCCCGGGGAACGTGTACAGCGCGAAATGCGACGACACGACATCGGGCCGCTCGATGCGGACCACGTCGCGCAGCGCGTGACGCGCGGCGATCATCCGGCGCGGCAGCGACGACGTCGCAGGTCCGAAGCCGCGGATCGCGCCGCCCGTATCGGCCGCGACGCGCTCGGAGCCCGCGACGACGCCGCGCACCGCAACACCCGCGCCCGGCAATGCGCCGACGAGCGAGTAGTACATGCGATCGAGCCCGCCCGCCCGCTCGGGAAACCAGTGCATGCCGATTTGCAGCGACTTGATCGACGTTCCGGTGTGCTTCATCACGATGGCTCCTGCGTCACGACATGCTCGGCGCCGGCGAGCGACGGCGACTGCGACGACTGGCGCAGCCGCCGATACAGCGCGATGTACTGCGCGCCCATGCGCGCCCAGCCGAATCCCTCCATCAGCCTGCGCGCCGCGTCGCCCATCGCGCGGCACGCGTCGCGCGAGCGCGCGAGGCGTTCGATCGCGTGCGCGAGCGCGGCCGGATCGTCCGGATCGTCGAGCACGATCCCGCACTCCGGCGTGATGATCTCCGCGCCGCCCGCGGTGCGCGCGGTCACGACAGGCAGCCCCGCCGCCATCGCCTCGAGCAGCGACAGGCTCATCGCTTCGTAGCGCGAAGGAAACACGTACGCATCGACCGACGACATCAGCGTCGGCATGTTCTTCACGAGCCCGAGGAAATGCACGCGCGAGTCGATCTTCAGCGCGCGCGCCTCGCCCGGATACGGACTGCCGGGCAAATAGCCCGCGACCGCGAGATGCACGCTCGGCGGCAGATGCGCGAGCGCCTTCAGCACGGTGCCGAGATTCTTGCGCGGCGTGCGCAGATCGCCGACGAACAGCAGCATGAACGGCTCGGCCGGCAGGCCGAACGCGCTGCGATCGGGCGCCGCGTTCGCGAACGCCTGTGCGTCGACGCCGTTGTAGATGACGCCGATCCGCTCGCCGTCGATACCGATCTGCCGGATCTCGTCGGCGACCTTCTGCGACACGGCCGTGATCGCGCGCGCGCGCCGGTACGCCCAGCGTTCGAGCAGCGTGTTGGCGCGCGTATAGACGTACTGATACGCGGACCACATCCCCTTCGACAGGCCGAACGGGTAATAGCGGCTCGCGAACCAGCCGCTATGGACGAAGTGGGCGGTGTTCACGTCGGCGCGCACCCACGAGATGAAGCCGTTGACGTGCAGCACGTCGTATGCGTCGCGATGACGGCGCAGCCACCATGCGCTCTTGATCGCGAACACCTGCTGCTTGACGAGGTTCGACGGCCAGAAGCGGCCCGCCTTCACGGCGATCCAGCGCACGCGCGCATCCGCGAGCAGCTCGGGCGCGACGTGCGACGCGACGAGCGTCACCTGGTAGTTTTCCGCGAGCGCCGCTCGCGCGATCTCGTAATTGACGCGTCCCTGGCCGTCGTTATGGCGCACGACGTGCGTGACGATGGCGATTCTCACTGGTCGGCTCCCGGAAAACGCGCGGCGCTCGCGCGTTGCAGCTTTTGCCAATGCGCCGCGGACAAGATCGAAAATATGCTCATGAACAGCAACAGCCCTCCCGTGCCGATGAACGAATTGGTAAAGACGAGCATCGCGAAGACAGACAAACTGAGACTCAGGCACGCGGCGGCGAACTTGTCGCGCCGCAGCCGCAACGATGCGCGCAGCGCGCGGCCGAGCAGCCAGACGAGCCCGAGCAGATAGAGCAGCGTGCCGGGCCAGCCGAGCACGAACGGCACGTTCATCACGCCGCTGTCGAAGCTGCCGTACTTGCCAAGGCTGCCGCCGTCGCTCGACAGCTTCGTCGACGCGCCGGTCGCGCCGAGGCCCTCGCCCGCGACGTCGGTAAACGCAGTCTGCGCGAACGTCGCGTAGAACTTGTTGCGGTCGTCGTAGCTGCGGTCGTCCTTCAGGTTCGTGATCGACTGCAGGCGCTGGCCGAGACGGTCCGCCACCGGCCCGACGGTCAGGAGCGGCACGCACAGCGCGGCCAGCACGACCGCGCTGCCGATGATCCGCACGCGCACGCGATTGCTCGATTTCGCGAGCTGGATCGCGAGCGCGATCACCCAGCCGCCCCACGTCGAGCGCACGAGACACAGGCAGAACGAAATGAAGCCCGCGGCGCCCGCGATCCAGCGCACGCGCTCCGTCGCGGCGATCATGAACACGAGCGCGCCCATCATCGCGAACGCGAACGGCCCCGACGAATTCATCGTGCTGAACACGCGCACGCCGTACGGCACCGGATCGCCCTGCGAATTCATCTGCGAGCCGATCATCCACAGCGCATCCCATTTCGGCATCGCGAAAAACTGCACGATTCCATAGACGCCCATCACGAGCATCCCCCAGACGAACGTCGACAGGATCACCTTCCGGTACTCGGGGTAGTCCCGCGAATGAACGGCGATGTGAAAGCCGATCAGCACCGGGTAGAGCCAGTTCGCGAGGTCGTAGGTGGCGGCGAGCGGCCCGCTCGACACGACGCCGACGAGAAACGCGTATATCAGGCCGAACAGGATCAACAGCACCGGCAGCCCGCGTCGCTCGGCGAGCACACGGTAATGGCGCAGCAAGCCGAGCCCCGCGATCATCGTGACCGCGAGCGGCGCGATCTGGATCAGGCTCGTCGGCGTATAGGCGCCCTTCGACCAGTCGGCGAGGCGGCGCACCTCCGGGCTCAGGAACCACATCCACCACATGAAGCCGACATAGCGCGCCGGGCTCATGAAATACAGCCACAAGCCGGCCGCGACCGCGAGACATGGAAAGCCGTACGTCAGCAGCGTGCCCTGATGCGCGGCGATCAGCAGCGCCGTGACGGTCCACAAGCCTGCCTGCGCGACCCAATGCTTCGGATCGCTCAGCAGTTTGCTGCGGCGCGCGCCGCCGCCGGATGCGGGAACGGGCAGGGTCGTCGCGCTCATCGCAGCCGTCCTCAACCGTTCGAGCGCGAACGCGAATCGGCGAACGACAGCGCCGCCTCGGCCGCCTGTTGCGCGCGGCGGCGCGTGAGCAGATCGCGCGTGATCCGCACGTGCTGCGCGGCGAACTGCTGCGTCGTCAGATCGCGTTCCCGCAACCGGCGCGCGGCCGCCTGCGCGCGCGCGAGCGCCTGGTCGGGCCGCGCGGCGAGCGCGTCGGCCGCGCGCCGCAGCGCGGGCGCGTCGAACGGCTGCACGTAGGTCGCGGTGCCGTGCGGGAAATAGTCGCGCAGCCCGCCGACGTCGGTGACGATCATCGGCTTGCCGACGGCCGCCGCCTCGAGCATCACCGTGATGCCCGACGCGTGATGGTTCGGCCGCAGCGGCACGACGATCAGATCCGCCCAGTCGTACAGCTCGCGCTGCTTGACGATGCCCGATGCGGGCGCGATCTCGACGTTCGGCGCATGCAGCGCGCGCGGAATCCGGCGGCGCGTCGCGAGCCGCACGTCGTAGCGCGAATCGCCGCCGAACGCGCCGACGAACGTCTTCCAGTCGCGATCGCGATCGTTGCCGATCGCGGCGATGCGCAGCGGCCGGTGCGGCGACCAGGCATCCGGCGCGCCAATCGGGAAATCCTGCGTGTTCAGCCCGTAGTACACCTGCAATGCGTCGCGCCGCAGGTAGCGGCGGCACAGCTCGGCGTTGTTGCGCGCGAGCGTCGTCAGCACGTCCGCGCGGCCGATCAGCTTCCGGTACGCCCAGCGGCGCACGAAGCCATAGCCGGGCCATTTGTCGAGCAGCCAGACGCTTTGCGCGAGCAGCAGCGGCCTCGCGCCGCGCGCGCCGGACAGCTTCAGCACGAACGCGGCCGCAAGATGCTCCTGCTCGGTGTGCGTCCAGATCACGTCGGATTCCAGCAGCTCGGCGCGATTGCGCCATGCATGCATCAGATCGAAGCCGA
The DNA here is from genome assembly GCF_001513745.1 of Burkholderia humptydooensis. Classification (NCBI taxonomy): domain Bacteria; kingdom Pseudomonadati; phylum Pseudomonadota; class Betaproteobacteria; order Burkholderiales; family Burkholderiaceae; genus Burkholderia; species Burkholderia humptydooensis. Next base: position 2,427,719 of record NZ_CP013382.1, read on the forward strand.
GCGCGTACTTCAGCGCGCGGCGGCCGATGCCGACGAGCCGACCCTCGCGCGCGTCGCGCGAATACGTCAATGTGAACTCTTCGGACTCCGCATGGTGATAGCCGTACAGGCAGCCGATATCGTCGCCCTTGCGATAGGTGCGTGGATCGGCGCCGTAAAACAGATGAACGTGAACCTTCGTGACGGTCATGCGAAAACTCCAGCCCGAATCGATTGAATCTGCAACGTGTCGCTCATTGCGCAACGCCGGCGTGAGGCGCGGGCGCCATGCGTCGCGCGTCGTGCGCGCCTTGCCGCACCGCGCGCCAGCGCGCGCGCATGCTCGCGCCGTTCTTCGCCGCGGCGGTCAGCACGACGTGCACGAGCCCCGGATACGCACGGGTGCCGACGAACGTCCACCACCACCATGCGATCTCGCGCCGCATGGGCGGCAGATGCTCGCGCAACGTCAGATGCAGGTTGTACGCGGCGTTCGACAGCGCGGCCATCGACGCGGCGTCGCGGCGGTCGTCGTCGAAGCGCTCGGCCGGGTAATGGTCGACCGCGACGGCCGGGTCGTAGACGAGCTTCCAGCCCGCGCGCTTCACGCCCATGCTGAACGACGTGTCGTTGTGCGTCTGCGCGCCCGCGCCGCGAAGGCGCGTGTCGAAGCGCAGGCCCTCGATCGCCGCGCGGCGGTAGCTCATGTTCGCGCCTTTCAGCGTATCGACTTCGCGCGCGCCGCCGACGCCGAGATGATGATTGCCGATGATCTTGCCCGACATCGTGAGCCTGCCGACGAGCGACTGCTCGCCGTCGAGCAGCCGGCCTTTCTCGTGCACCCAGTCGCGGCCGCCCACGGCGCCGACGCGCGAATCGGCCGCGAAAATCGTGCCGATCCGCTCGATCCAGTCGGCGCGCGGCGCGGCGTCGTCGTCGGTAATCGCTACCACGTCGCCGCGCGCGGCGTCGAGCCCGCGATTGAGCGCAGCCACCTGTCCCGGCACGTCGACCGTCACGATCCGCAGCGCGAGCGCGCCGCATACGCCCGGATCGGCGAGCCGCTCGTGCGTCGCGTCGTCGTCGGGGCGCGCGACGACGATCACCTCGTCGGGCGCGACGCGCTGCCGCTGCAGCGCGACCAGACAGCGCGCAAGATCCGCGGGACGCCGGTAGGTCGGCACGAGTACGGAAATTTTCATCGTCACCTCGTCGATCGCAGAAGAGCCCGCGTCATGCGTTCAGATATTCGTGCACGGCCGCATAGCCGCGGCCGTAGCCGCGCGTGCGCGCCGGCACGCCGTTGAAGATCCCGCCTTGCAACTGCACGCCCGCGGTGCGCAACCGCTTGATCGCGTCGCCGATCTCGCCCTCGGTGTGCATGCCCGAGCGCAGCACGAGGAACGTCGAGCCGGCAAGCTCGCCGAAGATCGTCGCATCGGTGACGGCGAGAATCGGCGGCGAATCGACGATCACCATGTCGTAGCGCTTCGCGAGGCCGTCGAGGTATTGCGACAGACGCGGCGACATCAGCAGCTCCGACGGATTCGGCGGGCGCGCGCCCGACGGAATGAACGACAGCCCCGGCACCGACGTTTCGCGAATCGCCTCTTCGAGCGCGACCTGGTCGCTCAGCAGCTCCGACAGGCCGCTTCTCCCACCCGTTCCGAAATGGCGGTCGAGCGTGCCGCGCCGCATGTCCGCGTCGATCAGCAGCACACGCTTGCCCGAATGCGCGACGAGCGCGGCGAGATTGATCGCGAGAAAGCTCTTGCCGATGCCGGGCGTCGGGCCCGTCAGCACGATCACGCGGTTCCTCGCGTCCATCAGCGCGAACTGCATCGCGGTGCGCAGGCTGCGCAGGCTCTCGACGCTCAGATCCTTCGGCCGCGCGCACGCGAGAATCGGCCGCACGCGGTTGCCCTTGTCCGCAGCATCGAATCGCGTCTGCTCCGCGCTCATCGGCACGAGGCCGTACAGCGGCAGGTTGAACACGCGCTCGACGCGATCCGGATCCTCGATCCCATGAAACAGGTTGCGGCGCAGGAACACGACGCTCGTGCCGAGAATCAGGCCGAGCAGCGTCGCCGCCGACAGGATCAGCACCTTCTTCGGCTTGACCGGCACGCCCGGGCGCAGCGCCGCATCGACGAGGCGGATGCTGCCGCCCGTGCCGGCCTTCTGCACCGATAGCTCCTGCACGCGGTTGAGCAGCAGCACGTAGATGTCTTCCGCGACCTTCGCGTTGCGCTGCAGCGCGACCGCCTTCACTTCGGTCGCCGGCAGCCCGCGGAACTTGCCGTCGTACTTCGCGCGCTCCGCCTCGAGTTGTCCGAGCTGCTGCTTCGCCGCGACGACGAGCGGATGCTCGTCCGTGTAGCGCTGCGCGAGCGCCGCGAGCTGCAGCCGCTGCGCGGCGATCTGCTGCTCGTACTGGACGCTGCCTTCGAGATAGACCTTCGCTTCGTCGCTCGCGTTGATCGAGCCCGACGTGCGCTGATACTGGGTGAGCTCCGCCTCCGCGCGCTCGAGGTCCGATTTCAGGCGCGGCTCTTCGTTCTTCAGGAACTCGAGCATCTTCGTCGCTTCGGCCTGCTTGCTCGTCACGTGCTGATGCAGATACGACTGCGCGAGCGCGTTCGCGATCTGCGCGGTCTGTTCGGGGTCCTTGCCTTCGAGCGAGATCTGGATCACGCCCGTCTGCTTGCCCTGCTCCGTCACCTGGATCGCAGACTGGAACGCGGTGATCGCATCGAGATCGTTCTGCCGGATCACCGTGAACCGCGTGCCGGGCCGCGCGACGAGCTTCGACACGCTGATCGTCACGCCGCCGCCCTGCTCGCTCTCGCCGACCTTGCCGCGCACGAGCAGGGCTCCGTCCGGATCGGCGAGCGTGTAGGCGCCGTCCGCGCCGGCCGTGAGCGTCAGCTTCTTGCCTTCGAGCGCGGGCGTCACGTCGATCGAATCGACGTTCGCCTCCTCGCCGCCCCACGCGTACGAGGACAGCCCGAGCCACGGCTTGGCCGGATGGCCCGGCGTCGCGAGCCGCGCCGCGATCGCGCCGAGAATCGGGAACGTGTTCGGGCTCACCGACGAGTTCAGCTTGAACTGCTCGACGACCGGCGCGACGACGCCGCGGCTCTTGATGATCTCGATTTCGGCATCGGTGGGCGGCGTCGGCGGCCCGCTGTTGATCATCGCGCCCGTCTGCGTCTGCGTGAGCGCTTGCGACGTGTTGTCGCTCGCCTCGACCCGCACCTGCGCATCGGCCGAATAGATCGGCTTCGCGACGTAGCAGTAGAGCCCGGCGAGCGCGATCACGACCAACGCGATGCCGAGGAGCAGCCAGATATCGTCGAGAATCACCTGGATCATCTGACCCAGGACGACGTCTTCCTCGTCGGTCTTCACCGCGAGGTCGGCATAAGGATGTTTCGCTTGCGTATTCACCATGCATTCCCGCTTGAGGTTGAGGCGGGCCGCGCGCGACGGCCCGGGACCGATCAGCGCGTGATCTGCTTCATGTAGTAAATCGACTGGATCGTCGGGAAAATCTGCTGCAGCAGGCGGTTGAAGCGCACCGATCCCGCCGTGCCGACGTACACGACGTCGAGCGGCTTCAGCCGGAAGCGGCTCGACAGCATCAGCGCGTCGGGCTGCGTCATGTCGAGGCGGAAGATGTCGGGCGTGTTCGGCTTGTCCTGCAGATCGCGCAGCACGTACACCTGGCGCGGATTCGCATCGGTGTCGAGGATGCCGCCGCCCGCCGTGAGCGCGTCGGCGATCGAGAGGCGTCCCTTGAGCATCGGCACCGTCGCGGGCGTCTTCACCTCGCCCATCACGAACACGCGGCTGTCGCCGCGGTCCGGCACGTTGACGATGTCGCCCGGCTGCAGCATCACGTTCTGCGAAACATCGCCGCGATCGAGCATGCCGTTCGCGTCGAGCTGGTAGAACTTGCCTTCGCGCGTCAAGCGCACGCGCTGCAGATCGGCCTCGTTCGTCGAGCCGCCCGAGCGCGTGATCGCATCGACGAGCGTGAGCGGCACGTCGGTGATCGCGAGCGGGCCGGGCGTCTTCACTTCGCCCGTCACCTGCACTTTCTGGCTGCGATACGACAGCACGCGCACGTCGACCTGCGGATTCTTCACGTAACGCGCAAGCCGCGCCGCAAGCTCGTCGCGCACCTGGCCGACCGTCTTGCCCGCCGCACGCAGGCGGCCGACGAACGGAAAATAGATCGTGCCGTCGGACATCACCGTCTGCCCGTACGGATCGGCCTGGCCGGGCAGCGCGTTCGCATATGGTTGCTGCAGCGCGCCCGCGACCGTCTGCGTCGTGTTGCCGCCGCTCGAGAACGACTGGCCCTGCGGCGTCGTGAGCTCCGGGTGATCCCAGACTGTCACGCCGAGAATGTCCTGCGGCGCGATCCGGTACACGTACTGCGTCGGATCGACGAAGCGCGCGGGCGGCAGCGGCTGCTGCTCCTTGCGCTGCGCGTCGGCCTGCGATGCGACCAGTTGCGCGGTGATGAGCTGCACGTTGTAATGCTCGGCAGACTGCGCATCCTTGTCGTCGAGACGCGACGTGTCGAGATAGTTGCCGGGCGCCGTCGCGCACGCCTGCAACAGCGTGGCGGCCGCGACGGCGAGCATCAGGGGTCTAAGCGAACGATTCAGCATATCTTTTGCAACCATCCTTGAACGAGACGTTCGATCAATGTGTAGCTCTCCCGATAATCGGCCTCGGGACCGCCGTACGGATCGGCGATCTCCGCGCCCTCCCATTTGCCGAGCAAATGCACCTTGCCGCGCGCGAACGGATCGATCGTCTCGACCTCGGCGATTTGCCGGCGCTCGGTGACGAGCACGAGATCCGCGGCGCGCACGAGCGCGCGGCTCAGCCGCTGCGAACGATGCGGCGCCGCGTCGACGCCGCGCTCGGCGAGCAGGCGCGACATCGTCGGATCGATGCCGTCGCCGTCGTTCGCGGCGATGCCCGCCGAGTGGAACGAAAGCGGCTTGCGCAGCGCCATCGACCTGAACAGCAGCTCCGCGGCCGGACTTCGGCACACGTTCGCGCGGCATACGATCAGAATGTGACGAAACATGCTCGAACCCGTGCCGATCGCTCACGCGCCCGCGCGCGCTGCGCGCGCATCGTTCCGGTCGCCCGACGCCGCGCGCTGCGCGGTGCCGGGCCGCCCGATCGGGTAGTACTCAATGCCGAGCTCGCGCATCGCGATTGGCTCGTACAGATTGCGTCCGTCGAAAATCACGGGCGTCTTCCAGCGCTTGCCGAGCGCGACGAAATCCGGACTCTTGAACGCCTTCCATTCGGTGACGATCACGAGCGCGTCCGCGTCCTGCGCGACCTGCGCTTCGTCCTCGGCGAATGCGAGTCGCCCGAGCACGTGCTCGCGGTCGCCCAGATCGAGCGCGAGCACGCGCTGCGCCTCGGCCTGCGCGACCGGATCGTAGGCAACAACGTGCGCGCCGCGCGACAGCAGCTCCGCGATCAGCGCGCGGCTCGGCGCCTCGCGCATGTCGTCGGTGTTCGGCTTGAACGCGAGGCCCCACACGCCGAAGCGGCGGCCCGTCAGATCCTCGCCGAAGCGCGCGACGACCTTCCGCGCGAGCACGTGCTTCTGCTCGTCGTTGACGGCGGACACCGCCTGCAGCACGCGCAGCGCCTGCCCGTGCTCGGCCGCCGTGCGGATCAACGCTTCGACGTCCTTCGGAAAGCACGAGCCGCCGTAGCCGCAGCCCGCGTACAGAAAGTGATAGCCGATGCGCGGATCGGAGCCGATCCCGCGCCGCACCGCTTCGATGTCAGCGCCGAAGCGGTCCGCGAGATTCGCGAGCTCGTTCATGAACGAGATGCGCGTCGCGAGCATCGCGTTCGCCGCGTACTTCGTGAACTCGGCCGAGCGCACGTCCATGTAGAGCGTGCGCTCGTGATTGCGATTGAACGGCGCGTAGAGCTTCTTCATCAGCTCGCGCGCGCGCTCGCCGGGCACGTCGTCGTCGCAGCCGATCACGATCCGGTCCGGCCGCGTGAAATCCTCGACCGCCGCGCCCTCCTTCAGGAACTCCGGATTCGACACGATCGAAAACATCGAGTCGTCGCCGCGCGCCTTCAGCTCGTCAGCGACGGCCGCGCGCACGCGCTCGGCCGTGCCGACGGGCACCGTCGACTTGTCGACGATCACCTTGAAGCCCTTCATGTGGCGGCCGATGTTGCGCGCCGCGGCGAGCACGTACTGCAGGTCCGCGGAGCCGTCCTCGTCGGGCGGCGTGCCGACCGCGATGAACTGCACGTCGCCGTGCGCGACGGCCGCTTCGACATCGGTCGAGAACTGCAGGCGGCCCGCCGAGCGGTTGCGCGCGATGATCTCCTTGAGGCCCGGCTCGTGAATCGGCACGCCGCCGCCGTTCAGGATGTCGATCTTTTTCCGATCGACGTCGAGACAGAACACGTCGTGGCCGATGTCGGCGAGACACGCGCCCGTGACGAGCCCTACATAACCGCTGCCGATGATAGTCAGATTCATCTGTCGAACCTCTTTACCCAGTGAGTCGTAAAACGCGTTGCCGCGCTCAGTACGCGTTGCTGCCGGTGAAGCCTTTCCACAGCGTCAGCGCGACGATCTTGATGTCGAGCCAGAACGACCAGTTCTGCATGTAGTACAGATCGAGCTTCACGCGGCCCATCATCTTCTCGATGCGGTCGGTCTCGCCGCGAAAGCCGTTGATTTGCGCCCAGCCGGTGATGCCCGGCTTGATCCGGTAGCGGAACATGTAGCCCTTGACGAGATCCTTGTAGATGTCGTCGTGCTCGAGCGCGTGCGGACGCGGGCCGACCACCGACATCTCGCCCTTGAGCACGTTGATGAACTGCGGCAGCTCGTCGAGGCTCGTGCGGCGCAGAAAGCGGCCGAAGGGCGTCACGCGCGAATCGTTCTTCTTCGCCTGCGTGACCTTCCCCGCCGCCTCCTGATGCATCTTCATCGAGCGGAACTTGTAGATCTCGAACTCGTTGCCGTCGATGCCCTTGCGCTTCTGCCGGAAGAACACCGGGCCGGGCGACGTGAGCTTCACGAGCATCGCGATCACGAGCATCGCGGGCGACAGCATCATGAGCGCGCCGAGCGCGAACAGCCGGTCGAACACGAACTTCGGCAGGATCCGCACGTCGGTGATCGGCGAAGCGGCGAGATTGATCGCGGGCACGCCGAGCAGCTCGATGACTTCCTGATTGAAGAACGACAGGCTGCGTACGTCCGGCACGAAACGAATGTTGACGAAATCGTTTCGGAACTCGGTGACGATCCGATGAATCTGCGGCTCTTCGGACAGCGGCAGCACGAGCCACAGTTCGCCGATCTCGCGGCCGCGCACGCGGCGCACGAGGTCTGCGAAGCGGCGCTCGATCGCGATGCCGTCGGCGCCCGCCATCGACGCGTCGCCATGCTCGTCGTAGATGCACACCGGATTGAAGCCCGCATCCGGACGCGCCCGCATGTGGGCGACGAGACGCTTCGTCGCGCCGGCCTGCGCGCTGCCGACGATCGCAACCGACTTGTGGTTGTAGCCGCCGCGCCGCAGTTGCCGCAGCACCGCGTACACGCAGGCCTTCGAAGCGACGAGCAGCGTGATCGCCGCCATCGCCCAGTAGCCGAGCCACAAGCGCGACAGTTCGCCCGCATGGTGAACGCTGAAGCTCATCAGGATGCCCGCGCCCTCGACGACGAGCCATGCGACCGACACGCGCCACATGAGCCCGAACACCGGCTTGCCGCGCCACGACTGATAAATGCCGAACGCCGGAAAGAACACGACGACGAGCATGCAGTCGAACACGACGACCGTGCGTTGCAGTTCGTCGAGCCACACGAAGCCGCCGCGATGGATCATGGCGGCGATCATTGCACCCGCCACTGCCATCGCGATATCGATCATCCTGGCCAGCACGCTCAACATGGTTATTCCTCGTGAGACGGAAACCGGCCGCACCCATCCCGTCGACGTGCATCCGATTCAAACATTGCATGCCGTTATTGAACCGGGAAGAAAATTCCTCCCGCAAGCGCACAAGTATTTCTAAAAATAATCGGAAATTTTTTCGTCGGCATGCCGATTTTCGACCAGCATGTTTTTCCGAATCAATCGTCCCGATAGACAACCAGAAGATATGAAAATCGGCCCGATCGCCTTTGCCTGAGCGGCTTCCTCCGGTTGGCACCCAATATTTTTCTAATTTTTTATTCATTTGTTCGTGCGCATCCCGTGCAATTTTTATGCACCGCACGATAGTCATCCGACAATCTTTCCGATCCGCGCGATTCTTTTATTGTCGATTTACGTCGTGCTACAACGTCGGGACAGTCTTGTACTCGAGGAGTGATCATGAACGCCACGCTCGCCGCGGACGCCCGGTCCGCTTGCGCCGCCGGCACGCGCGTCGCCGTGCAACCCGTCATATTGGCCGGAGGCTCGGGCACGCGCCTCTGGCCGATGTCGCGCGAGCGTCATCCGAAGCAGCTAATCAATCTGCTCGGCGACGAATCGCTGCTGCAATCGACCGCGCGCCGCCTCGACGGCCTGGCGGGCGCTCATCCGGTGTCCGAACGAATGATCGTCGTATGCGGCGAGGAGCATCGCTTCACGACCGCCGAACAATTACGGCTCGCGGGCAAGGACGCGACGCTCGTGCTCGAGCCGCTCGGCCGCGACACCGCGCCGGCGCTGACGATCGCCGCGCTGCGCGCGGTCGCGGGCGGCGACGACGTGGTCCTGACCGTGATGCCCGCCGATCACGCGGTCGCCGACGTCGCGCGCTTCCAGCAGGCGGTCGCCGCAGGCGTGCGCTACGCCGAGCAAGGAATGATCGCGACGCTCGGCATCGTGCCGACGCGCGCGGAGACGGGCTACGGCTACATCCGCGTCGGCGCGCACGCGAGCGCGAGCGACGCCGAGCTCGGCGTCGCGGCAAGGAAGCTCGACCGCTTCGTCGAAAAGCCGCATCTCGAACTCGCCCGGCAATATGTCGCGTCAGGCGAATATTGGTGGAACAGCGGCATCTTCATCGTCCGCGCATCGGTATGGCTGAAGGCGATTCGCCACTTCCAGCCCGCGATCCACGACGCATGCGCGCGCGCAGTCGCGCTCGGCAGCGACGACGGTCCGTTCTTCCGCGTCGATCGCGACAGCTTCGCCGCGTCGCCGTCGAACTCGATCGACTACGCGGTGATGGAGCCGCTGTCGAACCTGCCCGCGGTGTGCGAGGGCGCCGTCGTGCCGCTCGACGCCGGCTGGTCCGACGTCGGGTCGTGGGACGCGCTCTGGCAGATCAGCGACAAGGACGCCGAAGGCAACGTCGCGCGCGGCCGCGTGTGCTTCGAGCAGGCATCGTCGACGTTCGCGCATTCGGAAGGACGCCTGATCGCCTGCGTCGGCACGCAGGATCTCGTCGTCGTCGAGACGCCCGATGCGATCCTCGTCGCCGATCGCGCGCACGTGCAGGACGTGAAGAAAATCGTCGGTCGCCTGAAGGCGGAATCCGGCACGGAAGCGTCCGATCACCGGAAAGTGCATCGCCCGTGGGGACATTACGACTCGGTCGACAGCGGCGAGCGCTTCCAGGTGAAACGGATCGTCGTCAAGCCGGGCGCGCGCCTGTCGCTGCAGATGCATCACCATCGCGCGGAGCACTGGATCGTCGTGCGCGGCACCGCGCGCATCACGCGCGGCGACGAAACTTTCCTGCTGTCCGAGAACGAATCGACCTACATTCCGCTCGGCGTGTCGCATCGGCTCGAGAATCCCGGCAAGATGCCGCTCGAACTGATCGAGGTGCAATCGGGCTCGTATCTCGGGGAAGACGACATCGTCCGCTTCGAAGACAACTATGGACGGCACTGACGGAACGGCCGCGCCGAAGCGACCGCGCGGCCCGCGTGCGAGCGGGCCGCGCGGCGAGAGGCGCTGCCTCGTTCAACCGACGCGATAGGCGTACTCGTGCCGGTCGATCTGCGCTTGCGACGCATCGCCGCGGCCTTCCGCCAGCGCGCGGCGGCGCTCGGCCGCGAAGTGCTTGATGTTGGTTTCGGCCATCGCGAGCGCGGACAGCCCGGCGATCGTCGGCACCGATTTGCTGGCCTGCCCGGCAACGGGCGCCGACGCCTCGCGCGCATTCGGCGCGCCCGCGCATTGACGATCGATCCATTGACGCGCCCAATCGAGCGCATACTGCTCCGCCGATTCGGCATCGGTGAAACGCGGACCGATGAGACCCGAGCGCTCGACGCGCCGATCGTCCCGCACGATCTCCGCCCACGCGCGATACATCAGGTTCTGCACGGGCTGCGCAATGCCGTACACGGTATAGCCGCGATAGGTTTCGGTTTGCGGCGCGTGCGTGGCGAAGCTGAACGACGCGGCATGCGCGCGGCCGTGCCCATGATCGCGCACGGGCGCGCCCGGCACGGCGAAGCCGTGATGATCCGGCGCCTCGGCGTCGCGCGCCCCGTCTTCATCGTCGTCGCTCGCGAAGCGGTGGACATTCACGCCCGCGCCCGGACGGCAGACATCCGCCTGAGCGACAGGCAATTGCCACGACTCGGGGTTCTGCCAGAACACGCCGCGCAGGCGATCGCAATCGGCGGCCGGCTCCGCGCGCCGCACGGGCGCGACGGGCTCGGGCGGCGGCGGCACGTAGGCGAACGCGCGACCGCTCTCTTCCGACAGCACTCTCACCATCTCGCCGAGCGTGCCGCTCGCAAGCCATTCTTCGAAGCGGCGCCGGCACGTCGGGCCTGACGGATAGCGGCCGGGCAGTTTCGACCACGGCTCGCCCGTGGTGAGAATCCACAGCACCGCGTTCGCGACGACCCGATTCTCCGCGCGCGGACGGCCCCGTCGGTTCAGTCGGATGGGTTCATCGGCGATCAACGTCGACAGACGGGCCCACTCTTCATCGTTTAGCTCATCGAAGAACATAGATCTCTCCACGCAGCCAGGCCGGGCTGCGATTGGCGGCACGGCCGCGAGCAAATCGCGCTCGTGACCGCGGCCAGGTTGCACATGGACGCTATTCGGTTGTGCACGTCGGCGCACTAGGCACAAACAAGGTGCCGCGGCTCCCGACGATGACGCACGAACCACTGTCTCACTCGTATGCGATATTTTTTGTGCATGAAGCATACCATCATCAGGGTTTATCTCAATATGACAACAGCGTCATGTTACGCACTGAAACAAGAAAGTCGCCAAGCAGGGTCAGCTTTTCTTTTCAATTTTTATGACGTTTTTATCTCTGCCGGCTCGAGAGTCCCGTCCAGCAAGGCTGAAGGGAAGATGAAAACTACCTTGAAGACGGGTTCCCGCACTAGCTCCCACGCTTAGCGGAAGCATTTTCCGATGCCGTTGCAACATCGGTAAATTAAGGGAAAATACGTGACAAATTGTTTATGAATCGGTAAGTAAATCCTTTTTCGATCGTTATACTTTTCATTACGCGCAATCTCATAATTGATTGAATGCGGTCGATGCCAGCCCCGTCGACGCTTGCCGCGCGCTCGCGCGCTCAGTCCAGATCGCGGGCGAGCGAGGCGGCAACGTCCGGATCAATTCTCGTCGTTTGTACCGGATAGTTAGGATGGTCGCAGCCGATCGATAGCGGCGCGCCCGCCTTGAGCCTCGCCTTCAGCGCATCGCCGAACTCGAAGCGCAGGAAGTGCACGGCGGACGTCTTCTCCGCGGTGTCGCGTTCGAGGTCCTCGTCGGCGACCGCATAGACGGGCGTCTCATCGTCGACGACGAGGAACACGCGATCCTCGATGCCGATCAGGCGCGTGAGCGCCGCGCGTCGCTGCGTTTCGTTTTCGTATTCGATCTGCAGCGTCGCCTTGAAATTGCTGCCGTCCGGAACGAGCGGCAGATACGCGTCGAGCTCGGCCTGGATGCCGTCCTCGTCGAAGATCTTCTCGATGTGCAGCATCTCGTGGATCTGATAGCGGATCGTCGTCTCGTCCTCGAACAGCAGGCGCAGATGATTGCCGATCGATACCGCACGGCGCTTCTTGTGCTCGATCACGCGCGCATGCTCGTGGCGGCGCACTTTCGCGTACGCTTCGAGCGTCAACAGCGAATCGCGGGTGAGCGTCATGTGATGGCCCTCGTCCGGTACGCTCAGACGCCGTAAGCCTTGCGCAGCAGCGTGAGCGGATGCGCGAAGGGCGGCGGCTCGACGCCTTTCGCGCCGATGCCCTCTTCGATGTGGTGTCCCGCGAGCGCGCAATCGGACGACATGTAGTCGGGCGTCTGCTCCGCGATCGACTTGAACACGGGCGCGCCGATCTTCAGCGCCTGCTCGTGGAATTCCTGCTTCACGCCGAACGTGCCCGCGTGGCCCGAGCAGCGCTCGACGACGTTCACCTTCGTGCCCGGCACGAGCGACAGCGCGTCGGCCGTCTTGCGCCCGATGTTCTGCACCCGCGCATGGCAGGGCACGTGATATGACACGGTGCCGAGCTCATGCCTGAAATCGGTCTTCAGCAGCCCGTCGCGGTGGCGCGCGATCACGTACTCGAACGGATCCCAGAACGCGTCGGCGACCGCGCGCACGTCGGGATCGTCGGGAAACATCAGCGGCAGCTCGCTCTTGTACATCAGCACGCAGCTCGGAATCGCGCCGAGCAGCGCATAGCCTTCTCGCGCGTAGCGGGCGAGCACGGGGATGTTCACCGCCTTCTTCGCGGCGACGCCGTCGAGATTGCCCTGTTCGAGCAGCGGCATCCCACAGCACGCCTCGCTCGCGACGAGCTCGTACGGGATGCCGTTGTGCGCGAGCACCGCGAGCAGGTCATGGCCGATGCCGGGCTCGTTGTAGTTCACGTAGCAGGTCGCGTAGATCGCGACGCGCCCCGGCGTGCGCTCGCCGTCGCCCGACGGCGGCGAGACGGGCGAGCGCTGCGCGGCGCGACGGAACTTGCGCGACGCGAACGGCGGCAGCCACGCGCGCCGGTCGACGCCGAACGTCGCTTCGAGCGCGCTGCGCATCGCAGGCGTGCGGTTCGCCGCATTGACTGTCTGCGTGACGATCGGGATGCCGGCGAAGTGGCCGAGCATGTCGGTGTTCGACAGCAGCTTGTCGCGCAGCTTCACGTCGTTGCGCTTGTAGCGCGCTGCCTTCGCGCGCAGCATCAGATGCGGAAAGTCGACGTTCCACGGATGCGGCGGCACGTATGGGCATTTCGTCATGTAGCAGAGGTCGCACAGGTAGCACTGGTCGACGACCTTGCCGAAAGACTTCGGATCGACCGCATGGGCTTCGCCCGTATCGGTCTCGTCGACGAGATCGAACAGCGTCGGAAACGCGCCGCATAGCGACACGCAGCGCCGGCAGCCGGCGCAGATCTCGAACACGCGTGTGAGCTCGCCGTCGATCGCGGCCTGATCGTAGAACGCGTCCGAGCGCCAATCGAGCGGGTGCCGGGTCGGGGCCTCCAGACTGCCTTCTCGGTGGGACATGGGGCGGCTCCATCACGTTGTGCGCGGCCGCGCGCGTTGCGCCGGAACTCGCGGCGACGCGCGCTCGCGCGGCCGCGTCCGCTGGCCGGGGGCGCCCGCGCGCGCCGCGCTCAGTCGACGAGCCCTTCGAGCGCTTTCGTATACCGGTTCGCGTGGCTGCGTTCCGCCTTCGCGAGCGTCTCGAACCAGTTCGCGATTTCGTCGAAGCCTTCTTCGCGCGCGGTCTTCGCCATGCCCGGGTACATGTCGGTGTACTCGTGCGTCTCGCCCGCGATCGCCGATTGCAGGTTCTGGCGGGACGAGCCGAACGGCAAGCCCGTCGCCGGATCGCCGACCGCTTCCAGATATTCGAGGTGGCCGTGCGCGTGGCCGGTTTCGCCCTCGGCGGTCGAGCGGAACAGCGCGGCGATGTCGTTCTGTCCCTCGACGTCCGCCTTCGATGCGAAATACAGGTAGCGGCGATTCGCCTGCGACTCTCCGGCGAACGCGTATTTCAGGTTCTCTTCGGTCTTGCTGCCCTTGAGCTGTGCCATCTGCGCCTCCGTGTCCGATGCCGGCGCGCGCGGCGCCGGACCGGATGAACGATTGTGGGGAACGATGCGCAGCTCGGCTGCCGCCGCTGAGGCACCGTGCATTTCAATCTAGGCGCTCGCGCGCGACTCACCCAATAGGCTTTTTCAATGTCGTCGATAGTCGTCGCGGCGACGCAGGCGGGAGCGGCGGGGCCGAACGATGGCCGTGCTGCGTCGCGTCGCGGCGCAGCACGGCATGCAGGCGTGAGCCGCGTCAGCGCGACGACGCGGGCGCGAGCGGCCACACGTCGCTGCCCTTCTCGCCCTCCGGCGCGGTCGTGGCCGGCCGCGCCTGCTTGTTGATCGCTCGGCCGCGGCTGAAGTACTTCTCGAGCAGCGCATCGAGAATCGCGACGGTTTCGACGTCCGGCACGCCGTCGTAGCGCGACGGCCGAAAGTGCATTTGAAACGCCGACACGACGTCGACGGTCCGCGCGTCGAGCGTGCCCGTCTGCGGCGCGTCGTAGCCGTATGCGAGCAGCCTCGACTGCAGGCTCGCGACGTCGCCCGCGAACGGCCGGTTGGTACGGTAGTAATCGACGGCTTCCGTCTCCGGCCACGCGCCGATCCTGTATTGATCGTAGAGCGTCTTCCACGGGAACAGCGGCCCCGGATCGGTCTTGCGGCCGGGCGCGACGTCCGAGTGCCCGACGACCTTGTGCGGCAGCACCTGATGCCGCGCGACGACGTCGGCCGCGAGCGCGCCGAACACCGCAACCTGCGCGTCCGGATACGGATACCAGCGCCGGTTCATCAGCGGCAGGTTTTCGTCCTCCGGCGGAAAACCAAGATTGACGATCTCGATGCCGACCGAGCCCGCATTGAGCATCCGGTCGCCCTGCCAGTAGCTGACGCCCGCGTGCCATGCGCGGCGTGCTTCGGGCACGAGCTCGAAGACCTTGAAGCGCTGGCCGCCGTCGGCCGCATCGGGCACCAGATAGTGCGAGCTGACCTGCCGCTGCGGGCTCGTCAGCGAGACGATCGAATCCGCGAGCGTCTGCGCGGTGTAATGCAGCACGAGCGTGCGCACCCGCGAATCCTGATTCGGCGACTGGATCGAGCGATCGATCGTATAGCCCGCGCCTGACGGCTGCGGCGCATCCTGCGCGTGCGCGGACGACACGATGCCATCGCCGTCGCCGCAACCGGCAAGCGGCATCATCAGCATCCCCACCGGCCATGCCGACGAACGCGCGAGAAACCCGCGCCTGCCCTCGTTGATGATTTTCGCTTGTTGTTCTTCAGCCATACCCTTTTCCGTTCGAGTCGTAACTTGCAATTGAGAATCGGCGCGATGCGCCGAGCGAGTAGGTTGTGCGATGACGCGACGCGCGACCGTGGGAGTCGACGGCGTCGCGCAAGTTCCGATTCGGAGTGCGATGTATTTTTGGGAGACGGGAGAGCTTCGATGCGAACGCGACGTTGCGGCGGGGGCGCGGTGATGATGTGCCGCGTGTCGATGTTTCGCGTGAGGGGGTGGTGGTTTGCGGAAGGCTACGTGAATCGGCTCGACATGTATCGGGAACCTGTCCGCATTTTTGTGGGCGAGGCGGTTGAACAACAGATTATCCGCGCGCCGCCCGCACGCGCCGCCTCACCGCTCCGTTGCGCGCGCAAGCAGCATCTCGCGCTCGCGCGCATTGAGCGTCATGTCGGCCGCGCGCCGGAACTCCGCCTGCGCCTCGTCGCGCCGCCCGAGCTTCGCGAGCAGATCGCCGCGCACGCTCGGCAGCCAGTGATAGCGCGCAAGCGCCGGATCGGCCGCAAGCGCATCGGCGATCTCGAGCCCCGCCGCCGGCCCGAACGCCATGCCGACCGCAACCGCGCGATTCAGCTCGACGACGGGCGAAGGCGCGACCTGCGCGAGCGCGTCGTAGAGCGCGACGATCTGCGCCCAGTCGGTATCGTCGGCGCTGCGCGCCCGTGCATGGCACGCGGCGAGCGCCGCCTGCAGCGCATACGGCCCGCTCGCGCCGCCGAGCGCCTCGGAGCGCGCGAGCGCGGCGAGCCCGCGCCGGATCAGCAGCGGGTCCCAGCGGCCGCGGTCCTGGTCGAGCAGCAACACGGGGCGCCCTTGCGCGTCGACGCGCGCGTGCATCCTCGACGCCTGGATCTCCATCAGCGCGACGAGCCCGTGCACCTCGCTCTCGTCGGGCGCAAGCTCGGCGAGCACGCGGCCGAGCCGCAGTGCTTCGTCGGTCAGAGCGGGGCGCATCCAGTCGTCGCCCGCCGTCGCCGAATAGCCTTCGTTGAAGACCAGGTAAATCACTTCGAGCACCGAAGCAAGCCGCGCCGCGCGCTCCGGCGCGCGCGGCACCTCGAACGGCACCTTCGCCGCCGACAGCGTGCGCTTCGCGCGCACGATTCGCTGCGCGATCGTCGGCTCGGGCGCGAGAAACGCGCGCGCGATCTCGCCCGTCGTCAGCCCGCCGAGCAGCCGCAGCGTCAGCGCGACGCGCGCATCGGTCGACAGCACCGGATGGCACGCGGTGAACACGAGCCGCAGCAGATCGTCGCCGATGTCGTCGTCGCGCGCCGCCTCGAACACGTCGGCGACGTCCGGCGCGACGTGCGCGCCGATCGCCTCGAGATCGAGGCCGATCTGCTCGCGCTTGCGCGCATGCAGCACGTTCTGCCGCAGATGATCGAGCGCGCGGCGCTTCGCGGCCGTCATCAGCCACGCGCCCGGATTGTCCGGCACGCCGCCGTCCGGCCAGTGCTCGAGCGCGGCGACGAGCGCGTCCTGCGCGAGCTCTTCGGCAACGCCGACGTCGCGCACGAGCCGCGCGACATGCGCGATGATTCTCGCGGCCTCGATCCGCCAGACGGCGTCGATCGCTCGGTGAACGGCGGCGTCCGTCATGCGCGCCCTTCGGCGAGCGCCTTCAGGTTCGCGAGCCCCGCGGAGAAGTCCGTGCCGACCATCTTGTCGATGCTGAAGAACACCTGCATCAGCTTCGACAGAAACGGCGACGGCCCGTGCATCGCCCACGTGACGACCGTCGCGTCGCCGTCCGGGCGCAGCGTGAATTCGGCGACGTTGTGCGCGTCGAACGGCTTCACGAAATCGAGCCGCATCGTCAGGTGCGACGGCTCGGTGAGCTCGGTGATCTCGAAGCGACCGACGCCGACCTTCTCGCTCGTCCACGCATAGCTCGCGCCGACGCCCGACGTCACCGCGCCGTACTCGCCGTGCAGCGTCGGATCCTTGCGCTCGTAGGGATTCCACGCGTTGAAGCGGCGCAGGTCCGCCAGATAAGGAAAGATGCGCGCGGCGCTCGCATCGATCCGCGCGCTGCGCTCGACGCGAAACGTACCCGGGCGCGATGCCGCATACAGCATCAGCAGCAGCGCCAGCGCGAACACCACTGCGCCTGCGATCACCACGATCTGGACCATTGCCGTCTCCTGTCGCTCCCGCCGCTATCGTCAGCCGAGCTTGCTCTCGAGCTCGCGGAACCGGTCAACCGCGTCGCCCGGCTCGAAATCGTCGAGCTCGAACAGTTGCCGCACTTCGATCTCGCCGTCCTCGCGCTCGCCGAACGGCGCGGGAAAGCGGCGGGCCCACTCGAGCGCCTCGTCGCGCGAGCGCACCTGGATCAGCGTGTAGCCGGCGATCAACTCCTTCGTTTCGGCGAACGGGCCGTCGATGACGGCGCGCTTGCCGCCCGAGTAGCGCACGCGCCAGCCTTTCGACGACGGTTGCAGGCCGGCCGCGTCGAGCAGCACGCCCGCCTTCGCCAGTTCTTCGTGATAGGTCGCCATCGCGACGATCAGTGACGCATCGGGCATCGCGCCTGACTCGCTCGTCGCATTGGCCTTCACCATGATCATGAAACGCATCGCTCTCTCCTTTCGAAGATGACAGGACGCGCGATCCGGCGTCCTGTCCCTACGACGGGCGACGCGATCCCCGCTCGACACGGGGCGCGCGGAATCAGGGGAAACCCCTACCCTCGCCGGGCATGCGATGTCCGGCTGCCGCCGCTCGCGTCGATTCGCGAGCGCTTACCGGAAGCACGGCCCGATCTCGCGAACCTCCACCGAGCACCATTCGGCGGCGGGGCAACCCTTCGCAATCGCGAGCGCCTCGCCTTGCGTCTCGACATCGAGCAGGAAGAAGCCGCCGACCATTTCCTTCGCCTCGGCGTACGGCCCGTCGACAAGGCGCACCTCGCCGTTGCGCACCAGCACGCGCGTGGATTTGTCGTCGGACACGAGCGATTCGGCGCCGATCAGCACGCCGCGCGACTGAAGCTCGCCGGCGAAATGACGCATCCGCTCGTACAGGGCCTCGCCTTCGGCTCGCGTGCGCGCCGCGCGTTGGCCCCGCGGTTCGACGATCAACAACATGTAACTCATTTGCGTCACCTCCTATGACGACGCCTTCCGGAATCGCGCGGTGCGGCCGCGCCGCGCCGCCGATCGTGGAACGGCTGCGCTTCTATTTTGAGCGGGCCGCGGGCGGCGGTCCATCAGAATCGGCGGCCGCGCGGGCATCGCGAAGCCGCGCGGCCGATCGCACAGATTGCGCACGGGCCGCGCTCACGAAGACGTTCCGCGCGGCCGGTGGAAACGGTTCTGTCACGCTCCGCTCGATCCGCCTCGATGATGCGCCGCCGGCGCGTCCGAAAAAAACCTGGCCAGATTACATATCCCCATCCATTCTTTACGCAAAACTGTCAACATGCATCACTAAGCTTTCAGGATTCCCACACAACGGACCATCCTCATGCGCACGCCAACGCCCTTGCTCGCCTTACTGCCGCTCCTGTCCTCCATCGCCGCCGCACCTGCGTTCGCGGCCACCGCCGCCCCCGTCAGCACGAACTGCGGCGGCAGCGCGACGCCGATCTCCGAGATTCAGGGCGCCGGCGCGCCTTCCCCGCTCGCCGGCCAGAACGTGTCGATCGAGGCTGTCGTCACCGCCGATTTCGGCGGCGCCGACGGCTTCGGCGGCTTTTTCGTCCAGCAGGCCGATGCGCAGCGCCGCAACCAGCCCGGCGTGTCCGAGGGGCTGTTCGTCTACTCGCCGAAAGCGCGCGCACAGGCGGGCGACCTCGTGCACGTGACGGGCAAGGTCGAGGAGAAATACGGGCAGACGCAGCTCACGCAGTCGGGCGCCATCGCGGTCTGCGCGAGCGGCCAGTCGGTCACGCCCGCGACGCTCGCGCTGCCCGTCGACAGCCCGAGCGCGTTCGCCGCGTATGAAGGCATGCTCGTGCGGCTGCCGCAGACGCTGACCGTCACCGAGGTCTACGAACTCGGCCGCTACGGCAGCGTGCTGCTCAGCAACGGGCGCCTGCGCACGCCGACGAGCGTCGTGCCGCCCGCGCAGGCGAAGACGGTGGCCGACGCGAACGCGCGCAACCGGCTGATCCTCGACGACGGCTCGAACAAGCAGAATCCCGCGACCGTCCCGTATCCGGCGCCGGCGCTCTCCGCCGCGAACACGCTGCGCGCGGGCTACACCGTCGCCAACGTCGAAGGCGTGCTCGAGATGCGCTACGGCGCATGGCGTCTGCAACCGGTGCCGGGCGCGCGCGCGCCGGCGTTCGGCGCGAGCGCGAATCCGCGCACGAGCGCGCCCGCACGCGATGCGCGCGCGAACCTGCGGGTCGCTTCGTTCAACGTACTGAACTACTTCAACGGCGACGGCGCGGGCAACGGCTTCGACGATCCGAACAACCGCGGCGCGAAGAGCTACGAAGAGTTCGTCCGGCAGGACGCGAAGATCGTCAGCGCGCTGAAGGCGCTCGATGCCGACGTGATCGGCCTGATGGAAATCGAGAACGACGGCTACGGCCCGCTGAGCGCGGTGCGCCAGCTCGCGGCGAAGCTCGGCGACAACTGGCGCGTCGTCGATCCGGGCAGCGCGCGGCTCGGCGGCGACGCGATCGCGGTCGCGCTGATCTACGACAGCCGCAAGGTGAAGCCGGTCGGCAACGCGGCGACGCTCGCGATCGACGACAGGAACCGCCAGCCGCTCGCGCAGACGTTCCGGCCGATCGGCGGCTCGCGCGCGGTGACGGTCGCCGTGAATCACCTGAAATCGAAGAACTGCCCGGACGCGACAGGCGACGACCTCGATCAGGGCGACGGCCAGGGCTGCTGGAACGCGACGCGCTCGCGCGCGGCGGCGAAGGTCGCCGACTGGCTCGCGCGCAATCCGACCGGCGCGCACAGCGAAGGCGTGCTGCTGATCGGCGACCTCAACAGCCACACGTACGAGGACCCGGTTCGCGCGCTCGAATCGCGCGGCTACGTGAATCTCGTGTCGAGCAAGATCGGCGCGGGCGCGTACAGCTACGTCTACAACGGCGAGGCCGGCTATCTCGACCACGCGCTCGCGACGAACGCGCTCGCATGGCGCGTGAAGGCGGTGCACGACTGGCACATCAACGCGGACGAGCCGATCGCCCTGCAATACACGCTCGCGTACAAGACCGCCGAGCAGCAGCGCACGTATTACGCGCCCGACGCGTATCGCTCGTCCGATCACGATCCGGTGCTGATCGACATCGCGCTCGCCGACGAATATGCGGCCGCGGCGTCGCGCCAGGGCGCGGAGATGGCGGCCGCGCACAGCCGTCGCCCGTGGCAGTGACGCGTCCGCTCGCCCTCGGCGCGAGCGCGCCTGGACATCCATGCAACGACGGAAAAACGGCGGCATCGTCGCCACGATGTAGAAAACGACGTGGACAAGAAGAAAAAGGAAAGGCCCGACGCCCGTCGACACATGAAGAAAGTCACATTTACCGAACGACGGCGCAATAAAACGTAAAAAATTCCGCCGCCGATTCGGGCAAGCGGCCGCTCCCGCGCCGGCCTGCCGCACAAACTGTTGCATTTTCCGCCGCCCCCCGCCCCGCAACGGCTTCGGCTCCGCGGCGACGGCTTGCCGCCGTCGCCGCGCGAAACTCAGGGCCGGATAACGGATCACACATGAGCAACGTCCGCACACCTTCCCTTCAACCATCAGGAGAACGACCATCATGGCTCTTTCCGACACTGTCGAATACAAGCTCGACCGCGGCCTCTCCGAAGCACGACGCGCCGGCCGCCGGTTCGCGCGCGATGCGCGTTCCGCGGCGCGCGACCTGAACGGCGACGTAAAGGACAACATGCGCTCGCTCGTCGACGAGCTCGACGCGCTGCTGAAGGAAGACGTCGACGTCGACGCGCTCCGCAAGCGCCTGCACGGGCGGCTCGAAGCCGCGCGCGACACGCTCGACGACGCGTCGTGGCACGCGTCGCGCCGGCTGCGGCAATCGGCCGAGCGCGTGTCGCAGGCCGTCCACGACAACCCGTGGCAGACGGTCGGCATCGTCGCGGGCCTCGCGTTCGCAGCAGGCATCCTCCTTGCGCGTCGATAAGCGCGGCGCTCTCGCCCGACGTTCAACCATCAAGATGGAGGAAGCATCATGCGCAAGACGCTCGTTATGAAGGTCGCGATCGCGACCGTGCTCGGCAGCCTGGCGCTCGCAGGCTGCACCACCACGCCCGACAAGCCGTCGACCGCATCGTCCAATGCGTCGACCCGTGAGGCGATCGATGCGCGCGTGAACGCGACGCTGTCGCGCCTCTACTCGACGGTGCCGGGCTCGCGCGAACTCGTCTCGAAGTCGCGCGGCGCGCTCGTGTTCCCGAACGTGCTGCAGGCGGGCTTCATCGTCGGCGGCCAGAGCGGCAATGGCGCGCTGCGCGTCGGCGGCGCGACGCTCGGCTACTACAACACGTCGTCGCTGTCGGTCGGCCTGCAGGCGGGCGCGCAATCGAAGGCGCTCATCTTCCTGTTCATGACGCAGGACTCGCTCGACAAATTCCGCAACTCGGACGGCTGGGCCGCCGGCGCCGACGCGTCGATCGCGCTCGTCAAGATGGGCGCGAACGGCGCGGTCGACACGACGACGGCCACCGCGCCCGTGGAAGTCATCGTGCTGACCAACGCCGGCCTGATGGGCGATCTGTCGGTCAACGGCACGAAAGTCACGCGCCTGAAGCTCTGAGCTGAAACGCCGGCGGAAGCGGCGCGGCGCCTCGCGCGTGCGCGCCGCCTGCGCCGCGGCATTTTCAATCGCAGCCCGAACGATATCCGCTCGGGGCGGGGCAACGCACGGTCGCCGCGCCGCACGCGTCAGGCATAATCGATGCGTTACGGCGGGCCGCCGCGGCGCGGCTTGCCCGTCCGATCAACCATCCTCCCCCGAGCACATCATGGATAGCGGGAACGATCACCAAAAATTCTTCCACCTGCTGCTTCTCGTCGTCACCGTCGGCCTTTGCTGGATATTGACGCCGTTCTTCGGCGCAATCTTCTGGGGAACCATTCTCGCGATCCTGTTCCAGCCCGTGCAGCGCTGGCTCGCCGCGCGCTTCGGCAAGCGCCGTAATCTCGCCGCGCTCGTCACGCTGTCGCTCATCATCCTGATCGTGATCCTGCCGCTCGCGTTCGTGACTGCGACGCTCGTGCAGGAAATCGCGTACGCGTATCAGCAGATCAAGACGCTGCAGCCGAACATGACGCAATACTTCCAGGAGTTCATGCACGCGCTGCCGAGCTCCGTGCATCGCGTGCTGCACAACTACGGGCTCACCGACATCGCCGGCATCCAGAAGAAGCTGACCGACGGCGCGGCCGCGATCAGCCAGTTCGTCGCCGCGCAGGCGCTCAGCATCGGACAGAACACGTTCCAGTTCGTCGTGAGCTTCGGCGTGATGCTGTATCTCGTGTTCTTCCTGTTGCGCGACGGCGGCGAGATCGGCCGCCGCGTGCGGCGCGCGCTGCCGCTCAACGAAGCGCACAAGCAGCATCTGCTGACGAAGTTCACGACCGTCGTGCGCGCGACCGTCAAGGGCAACATCGCGGTCGCGGCCGTGCAGGGCGCGCTCGGCGGCCTGATCTTCTGGATTCTCGGGATCGAGGGCGTGATTCTGTGGGGCGCGCTGATGGCGTTCCTGTCGCTGCTGCCCGCGATCGGCGCGGGCCTCGTCTGGGTGCCCGCCGCCGGCTATTTCGCGGTGACGGGGCAGGTCTGGAAATGCGTGATCCTCGTCGCGTTCTGCGTCGGCGTGATCGGGCTCGTCGACAATCTGCTGCGGCCGATCCTCGTCGGCAAGGACACGAAGATGCCCGACTGGGTCGTGCTGATCTCGACGCTCGGCGGCATGGCGCTCTTCGGCATCAACGGCTTCGTGATCGGCCCGCTCGTCGCCGCGCTGTTCATGGCGAGCTGGGACCTCTTCGCGCGCACCGAGCAGACCGACTGGGAATGACGCGGCGATCGAATGCGGCGGGCAACGCCGCGCATCGCCCGCCGCATCGCGTCGCGCCGCTTACTCGAAGCTGAAGCGCAGATCCTTGACGACGGGCTCCTTGCCCCAGTCGAACGAGCACACGCGCCCGGTCTCGAGGCTCACCGCGTCCGCGCCCTTGCCCTGCGTCTCGCTGACGGGCGCGCAACCGCCCGAAATCGTCACGGTGGGCGTGCCCTGCTTCGACAGCGGAAACTCGATCGCGCCGTCCTCCGGCACCGTGTGCGTGAGCGCGACCTTCTCGACGTAGTCGTCGGGCAGCATGAAGATCGGCGAATCGTCGACCCACAGCGTGTAGTAGTCGTGCTTGAACGGCGTCTGCTCGACGCACATCTTCGACGTGTGCGCGCCGAGCTTCTGGGTCTGGCACAGCGGCGCGGCGACGCAGACCGAGCCTGCGGCGAGCAGCGGCACGAGCGCCGCCCAGCTTTTCTGGATTGTTCTTTTCATTCTTGACTCGAAAAGAAATGGCGGAAGGGGGTCATGCCGTTTCGCACGACGCCGCGCGCGCTCTCAGGGCCGCGCGCGGCGATCGCTATATTACAAACGAACGCCGGCGAACAGAAGAGGGGCGCGGACGGGCGGCGGATGTGCCCGCGCGGCGCGCGCTCAGAACGTCGTGCGCATCCCGACGGTCACGCTGCGCCCGCCCTGCGGCGCGATGTTGCGCACGACCGAGCTCGCGTAGCGGATGTCCTGGTTCGTCAGGTTGTCGCCGCGCAGATACGCGAGCCAGTTTGTCGCGCCAACGCGGAACCTGTACGTCAGCGCGACGCCGAGCGACGTATAGCCGTCGGTCGCGAGATCGTTCTCGGGCACGCGATGCTGCGCCCACGCATGCGTGACCTGCGCGCGCGCGCCGAACGGGCCGTAGCCGTAATCGGCCGCGAGCGTCGCGCGCAGCGGCGCGATCCGCGGCAGCGGCTCGCCCGTGTCCGCGTTGCGCGCATGCGTATAGTCGGCGCTCAGCTCGAGATCGACGCGATGCCCGCGCTTCTCGAACGCGCGCCACTTGCCTTCGAGCTCGACGCCGTAGAACTCCGCGCGCACGCCGCGATAGACGGCCTCGCGCAGCGCGTCGCCGGCGCCCGCCGCCACGGGCGCGCCTTCGTCGTCGACGAGCCGTCCGGTGTCGTATTCGGCCAGATAGTTCCGAAAGCGGCTGTAGAACACGCCGACGCTGCCGCGGTTCGGCCCGCTCGCGTAGCGCAGCGCGAGATCGGTCGACACCGCCTTCTCCTTCGGCGCGTCCGGCAGGCCGATCAGGTATTGCCCCGTCGCGCCGTGCGGGCCGTTCGCGTACAGCTCGTAGAACGTCGGCGCGCGCTCCGTGTACGACACGTTGCCCGCGAGCGACCACGCGGGCGCGAGCTGGTACAGCGCGCCCGCCGACACGCTGCCCGCATTGAAATCGCGCGAGCGCGCGAAGCTGAACTTGTCGTCGCCGTTCGCGCTCGGGTCGAGCCGCACGTGCTCGATCCGCGCGCCGGCGGACAGCTTCAGCGCATCGGTGGCCTGCCACTCCTCGAGGCCGAACAGCGCGACGCTCGTCGTGCGCGTCGTCGGCGCGAGCGCCTCGCCGCCGAGCGCGGAAAACGTGTTCTGGCCGACCTGCACGCCGAGCGCGCCGTCGAGCGGGCCAAGCTTGCGGTGACGCGCCTCGACGCGCGCCTCGTAGCCGTGGTTGCGGAACGTCGTGCCCGTCACGCCGTCCTCGATTTCACGGTGCAGATAGTTCGTGTAGCCGAAGTCGAATTTCAACTGCGAGAACGGCCCGCGCAAATTGCGCACTTCCGATGCGACCGCGACGCGCTCCTGCCGCATCTGCAGCCGCGCGTCGGTTTCGGCGACCGAGCCGTAGTTCGATTCGTAGCCGCTGTACGACGCGCCGACGTAGCCGTCGGCCCACGTGTACGAGCCGCCCGCCGCGCCGCCGTAGCGGCGGCCGTCGCTGTTCGGCAGCTTGCCGTACGGCTGGCTTGCGTCTTCGCCGTCGAGCGCGCGCTGGCGCGCCGAATGCGCATAGCCCGGGATACGCAGCGCGTCGGTCTCGCGGCTGAACGCATCGAGATGGAACGCGAAGCGGCCGTTGCCGCCTTCGACGAGCGCCGCGCCCGCGCGCGCGTTGTTCGCGCCGCCGTAGCTCGCGTCGACCGCGCCCGTGACGCCCGTGACCGCTTCGCGCGGAATCCGGTTGTCGACCGTGTTGACGACGCCGCCGACCGCGTTGCCGCCGTACAGCAGCGCCGCCGGCCCGCGCACGATCTCGACGCGCTCGACGGTCAGCGGGTCCTGCGGCACCGCGTGGTCGTACGACAGCGACGACGCGTCGTACGCGGCGACGCCGTTCTGCAAAAGCCGGATGCGGTCGCCGTCCATCCCGCGGATGATCGGGCGGCCGACGAGCGGACCGTAGGTCGTCGTCGACACGCCGGGCAGGCCGTTCAGCGTGTCGCCGAGCGAGTCGGCGCGACGCAGCGTCAGCTCTGCGCCGGACAGCGACGCGGTCGGCGAAGTCAGCGCCGATGCGCCAAGCGGGTTCGCGGTGACGAAGATCGGCGCGAGCGCCGTCTCGGGCGGCGCGTTCGGCGAACGGTCGGCTGGCGGCGCGCCCGTCTCGCCATGCGCAAGACTCGCGGCGAGCAGCAGCGATAAGGGATGCAGCCTGCGGGCGAAGGGCGGCGCGATACGTCGGTGGTCATCCATTGCGGTAATCGGTGTAGTGGTGTCGAGGTCGACGGAATCACGGGTCGAATCGCGCGACGATAGAGAAACGATATAACGTATCAATTTCGGCGCGCATGGAGGCCCGTGGCGGAGCACATCGGCGGCCGGTTCGTCGGGTGCTGCGGTGTGCGCCCGGCTCGAGTCGGCCTGCGATGGGCTTGATATGTTATATCATTTCAAATTATGTAACAAATTGCTTACGGCGGCGTTGGCACTGATGCTGATGCCGGCGTCAGCGCCGCGAGCCATGCTGATGCGTCGCCGCGCGATTGCCGGGACGGCATCGGTCGGGCACGCGCGGCGACGAATCGGCGTTTCGACCAAAATGCGAATTCGTGCGGGTCGCGCGCCATGTGCCCGCGCCGTGACGCCGTTCGCGAACCAGCATCGTCACGACACGCGCCGCCCGGCCGCGCGCATCGGCGTGATATCGTCGGGCGCTCGCAAACCGGCAAAGTCCTTTCAGTTTCACGCATGCATCCTCTCCGATCGATCCTCCCGCTCGCCCTGTTGACCGCCGTCGGGCTCCTCGCCACCGACCTGTATCTCCCCGCCGTGCCGTCGCTGCCGCAGCAGCTCGGCGGCTCGATCGAAAGCGCACAGGCGACGCTCGCCGCGTTCTCGGCCGCGCTCGCCGTGTCGCAGCTCGTCTGGGGCGCCGCCGCCGACCGCTTCGGGCACCGCCGCACGCTCGCGTTCGCGGTGCTGCTGCAACTCATCGCGGGCGCCGCGTGCGCGCTCGCGCCGTCGATGGGCGCGCTGATCGGCGCGCGCGTCGCGCAGGGCTTCGGGGTGGGCGCGGCGACGGTCATCGTCCCCGCGCTCGTCCGGCAGTCGTTCGGCGACGGCGGCGCGGTCCGCGCGCTCGCATGGCTCGGCATCGTCGAAAGCGCGGTGCCGGGACTCGCGCCCGTCGTCGGCGCGGCGCTCCTCGTCGTCGCCGACTGGCGGATGAGCTTCTGGATCATCGTCGCGCTGTCCGCTGTCGCGGCGCCGCTCGTGTTCCGCGCGATTCCCGCGGCTCGCGCGACGCGCGCGCCCGCGCATGCGAGCGCCAACGCGCGCGCGGGCGGCTATCGACGGTTGCTGCGCTCGCCCGTCTATCTCGGCTACGCGCTCGGTCACGCGCTCTGCTTCGCCGCGCTGCTCGCGTTCGTCGCGAGCGCGCCGCAGGTCGTCGAGATCTGGCTCGGCGCGGGGCCGTCGACGTTCAGCCTGATGCAGGCGTGCGGCGTCGCCGCGTTCATGCTGACCGCCGCGCGCAGCGGCAAATGGTCCGACGCGCTCGGCCTCGACCGGATCATCTCGCTCGGCGCGCTGCTGCAGTTCGCGGCGTCGGCCGCGTTCCTGCTGCTCGCGTACGCCGATTGGCGTTCGACGGCGCTCGTCGTCGCATCGTGGATGCTGTTCTGCGGCTCGCTCGGCTTGCGCGGGCCGGCGTCGATGGCGCGCGCGCTCGCGGCCGAGCCCGCCGTCGCAGGACGCGCGGCCGGACTGCTGATGTTCTTCGGGCTCGGCGGCGCGGCGCTCGCGACGCAGGCCGTCGCGCCGTTCCTGCCTCTCGGGCTCGCGCCCGTCGCGTGGATGTGCGCGGGCTTCACGCTCGCGAGCGGCGCGGTCGTGCTGTGGGGAATCGCGATGCGCGACAGGCATCGCGCAGCGGCGACGGAAGTTGCGTGAGCCGGCCGGAGGCGCGCGCCGGCGCTGCCCGCCCGATCACGCCTGCGGATCGACCCGCAGCACGAGCTTGCCGCGATGGCTGCCGTCGAACAGACGATTCAGCACGTCGGGCGCGTTGGTCAGCCCGTCGGCGACGGTTTCCTCGGCCTTCAGCCGGCCGTCGCGCAGCCAGCCCGCGAGCGTCGCGATCGCTTCGCGGCTCTTCCGGTAATCGAGGATCAGGAAGCCGCGCATCGTCAGCCGCTTCGCGATCAGCACGCTGACGTCGTCGGACGGCCGCCCGCTGTTGTAGTTCGCGATCACGCCGCACAGCGCGACGCGTCCGCCGATCGCCATCCGCGAGAGCACCGCGCGCATGATCTCGCCGCCGACGTTCTCGAAGTTCACGTGCACGCCGTCGGGCGTCGCGTCCTTCAGCGCGCGCTTCCAGTCGTCGGACTTGTAATCGACGGCCGCGTCGAAGCCGAGCTCGTCGGTCAGATAGCGGCACTTGTCCGCGCCGCCCGCGATGCCGACGACGCGCGCGCCATGAATCTTGCCGATCTGCCCGGCAACGGAGCCGACCGAGCCCGCGGCCGCCGACACGACGAGCGTCTCGCCCGGCTGCACCGGCGCGATCTCGGTGAGCCCGTAGTACGCGGTGAGCCCGCTCATCCCGCACGCGCCGAGCAGGCGCGGCAGCGGCAGACCGAGCGCGGCGGGCAGCTTCGTGTAGTGCGCGGCTTCGTCGGCGCGCACGTGCGCGTAGTCCTGCCAGCCGACGAGCCCTTGCACGAGATCGCCCTCGGCGAACCCCGGCGCGTTCGACGCGACGACGCGGCCGATGCCGAGCGCGCGCATCACGTCGCCGATCGCCACCGGCGGCAGATATTGCGGGATGTCGCTCATCCAGACGCGATTGGTCGGGTCCATCGACAGATACAGCACGCGCACGAGCAGCTCGCCCGGCCCGAGCGCGGGCAGCGGCGCTTCGACGAGCGTGAAGTGCTCCTGGCCGACGCGCCCGTCGGGGCGCGCCTTCAGACGCAGTTGGCGATTGACGGGGGTGGACATGGGCATCACCTTCGAGGGTGGGAATGGAAACGGACGGCGTGCGCCCGCATCGGCGACCGCCGCGAGTGCGCCGCCAACGCATGCGCGGCGTCAGACCGCGCACATCCCGCCGTCGATCACGAGCTCCGCGCCCGTCACGTAGCGGCTCTCGTCGGACGCGAGATAAACGGCCGCATACGCGACGTCGTCCGGCTCGCCGAGCCGGCGCATCGGCACGCCGCGCGCGAGCTTGCGCGCCGCCTCCTTCTCGCCGACCTGCCGGACGATCGGCGCGACGATGCCGGTCATGATGAACGACGGATGGATCGAGTTGCAGCGCACCTCGGTCTGCCGGCGCGCGCAGTCGACCGCGATCGACTTCGTCAGCGACGCGACCGCCGCCTTCGACGCGTTGTACGCGGTGTAGTCGGGCTCCTGCTTGAACGCGGCGACCGACGAGATGTTGACGATCGACGCGGGCGCGCCCGCCTCCAGATACGGCAGCGCGTGCTTCGTGCCGAGCACGATGCTCTCGACGTTGATCGCCATCACGCGCCGCCATTCGTCGCGCTCGATCTGCCCGACCGCACCGAACGAGCCGACGCCCGCGTTGTGCACGAGCACCGACAGCCCGCCCATCGCGTCGCTCGCCTGCGAAAGCCGCGCCGCCCACTGCGCTTCGTCGGTGACGTCCTGACCGGCCGCCCACGCGACGCGCTCGCCCGCCGCGCCGTTCAGCTCGGCGGCGAACGCATCGAGCACGGCCGCGTCGACGATGTCGGTCAGGAACACCTTCGCGCCCTGCTCGGCCATCCGACGCGCGATCGCGCGCCCGAGGCCGCCCGCCGCGCCGGTGATGAATGCGCGCTTGCCGGCAAGACGCGGCGCCAGATTCTTCGTCATGAACACTCCCTGTCGTTTTCGATGTGCGCTCGTCGCATGCGCGCTTCGCGCGCGTGCATGAAATCAGCCGCTCGGTCATCGGGCAATCGGCCGCCGGTCGCGAGGAGTCAACCATCGCCCCTATCGCCCCTATCGCCCATCAAACCGACAAATACCCGCCGTCGACGTTCAGCACCGTCCCCGTCGTATAGCTCGACGCCGCCGATGCAAGATACAGCACCGCGCCCGCCATCTCCGTCGGCTGCGCGGCGCGCCGCATCGGCACGTGCGCGAGCACCTGCTTGAGCACGTCTGGCGTCTGCGTGAGCGCCGACGCGAACTTCGTGTCGGTCAGCCCCGGCAGCAGCGCGTTGCAGCGCACGCCGCTCGCCGCGCATTCGATCGCGAACGCCTTCGTCATCGAGATCACCGCCGCCTTCGTGATCGAGTAGATGCCCTGCCAGTAGCCGGGAATCACGCCGTTCACCGACGCGACGTTGACGATCGATCCGCCGCCGCCCTTGCTCATCAGCTTCGCGCCGCGGCTCGACATGAAGAAGTAGCCGCGGATGTTCACGTCGACGGTCTTCTGGAACGCGCCGAGATCCGTATCGACGATCGGCCCGTAGTACGGATTCGTCGCCGCGTTGTTGACGAGCACGTCGAGGCGCCCGTGCCTGCCTTCGAGCGACGCGAAGAGCGCATCGATCTGGCCGAGCTCGCCGATGTGGCACACGGCCGCCTCGGCCGAGCCGCCCGCCTCGACGATCTCGCTCGCGACCGCGCGGCAATCGTCGATGCGCCGGCTCGTGACGACGACGTGCGCGCCGAATGCGCCGAGCAGCTTCGCGGCTTCCGCGCCGATGCCGCGGCTGCCGCCGGTGACGACGGCGATCTTGCCGGACAGGTCGAACAGGTTGGGTGCGGTCATGGAGGATATCCTGAATCGATGAAGGAAACGGAATCAGCGATGCGTGACGAGCCGCTCGCCATCCGCTCCGTCGAGGTGCGGCCAGCCGTTGTACGTCGTCACGCGCGCGCCGCCGCGGCCGATCCTGATCCGGGTCACGCTCGTGTTGACGAGCGGCCACGCGAGCTCGAAGCTGCGCTCGATCGGCACGCCGAACAGCGCCGCGACGATCACGCCGATCGGCCCGCCCGACGTGAACGCCCAGATCTCGCGCGCCGGCTGCCCCGCGAGCGCGTCCCACGCGGCGAGCGTGCGCGCGCGGAATTCGGGCCACGCGCAGCCGTAATCGCCGTCGTGCGCGCCGCCCGTCCAGCGCGCGACGGCCGCCGCGAACAGCGCCTGGAACGCGCGGCGCGGATCGGCTTGCGTCCCCATCGCGCGCAGCAGTGCGTCGCGCGACGCGAGCGCCGGCCGATGGCGCGCGATCAGTTCGTCCGCGTCGAGCTCGTCGAGGCCCGCGAGCGCGAGCCGCGGCGCGTCGACGCCCGCCGCGCGCGCGCAGCCGTCGGCCGTCTGCGCGTGGCGGCGCAGCGTGCCGGTGGCGATCAGGCCGGGCCGCCGCGCGCCGCGCGCCATCCACGCGCCGAGCCGCGCCGATTGCTCGTCGCCGAGCAGCGACAGGCAATCGTAGTCGGCCGCATCGAAGCTCGCCTGCGCGTGGCGGATCAGGAACAGCTCGGTCATCGGGCGCCCCCGGCCGCCTCGATCACGCGCCGGCAGCGCTCGCCGAGATAGCGCACGACCGCGCCGAGGCCCGCGAACTGCGCGTTCGTCGTGTGGCCGAGCACGAAGCGCCGGTAGATCTGCTGCGCGATCACCATCAGCCGGAACAGGCCGAACACTTCGTAGAACACGAAGCCGCCGATGTCGAGCCCCGTGCGCGCGCCGTAGTACTCGATGAGCTCGCGGCGCGTCATCATCCCGTCGGCGTGCGTCGGCTGACGGCGCATCGCGACGAACGCGGGATCGTCGTCGGCCTGCGCCCAGTACGCGAGCGAGCCGCCGAGATCCATCAGCGGATCGCCGAGCGTCGCCATCTCCCAGTCGAGCACGCCGACGATCGACAGCGGATCGGCCGGATCGAGCACGACGTTGTCGAAGCGATAGTCGTTGTGGATCACGCAGATGCGGCGCTCGCCCGCCGGGCGATGGCGTTCGAGCCACGCGAGCACGTCGTCGCACGGGTTCGTGCCGTCGGTGAGCGCCTTGCGCCAGCGCTCGCCCCAGCCGCTCAACTGGCGCGCGACGTAGCCTTCGCCCTTGCCGAGCGCCGCGATCTCCGGGCGCGACGCATCGATCGCGTGCAACTCGATCAGCCGATCGACGAAGCGCTCGCACAGCTTGCGCACACCCGCGCGGTCGAGCTTCAGCTCGGCGGGCAGCTCGCGCCGCAGGATCACGCCGGCGATGCGCTCCATCACGTAGAACTCGCTGCCGAGCACCGCAGGATCGTCGCAGCGCGCGAGAATCGCCGGCACGTGGCGGTAGTCGGGCGCGAGCGCCGCCATCACCGCCGCCTCCCGCAGCATGTCGTGCGCGGTGCCGGCCTTCGCACCCGCGGGCGGGCGCCTGAGCACCATCTCGCGATCGCCATAGCCGATCAGATAGGTCAGGTTCGACGCGCCGCCGTGGAACTGCCGGATGCGCGGCTCGCCGCTCAATCCCGGAACGCGCGGCTTCAGGTATGCATCGAGCTTCGCCGCGTCGAGCCGGTCTTCGTCTCGCACGTCGCGCGCGTCGTCGAGGCGCACGCTCATGCGGCGGCCTCCGCCGCGGCGAGCTGCCGCTTCACCTCGAGCCTCGCGACGACCGCGCGATGCACCTCGTCCGGCCCGTCCGCGATCCGCAGCACGCGCGCATACGCGTAGAGCGCGGCGAGCGGAAAGTCGTTCGACAGGCCCGCGCCGCCGTGGATCTGGATCGCCGCGTCGGCCGCCTGCTGCGCGACCGCAGGCACGACGACCTTGATCTGCGAGATCAGCGACAGCGCCGCCTTCACGCCCTGCGTGTCGATCGTCCACGCGGCCTTCAGCGTCAGCAGGCGCGCCTGCTCGATCGCCATGCGCAGGTTCGCGACGATGTCGCCGTTGCCGCCGAGCTTCACGAGCGGCTTGCCGAACGCGGTGCGCGCCGTCGCGCGCGCACACAGCAGCGTGAGCGCCTTCTCCGCCGCGCCGAGCGCGCGCATGCAGTGGTGGATGCGGCCCGGGCCGAGCCGGCCCTGCGCGATCTCGAAGCCGCGCCCCGGCCCGAGGATCACGTTCGACGCCGGCAGCCGCACGTTCGTGAAGCTGACTTCGCCGTGGCCCGAGGGCTCGTCGTACGCATTGAACACCGGCAGCATCCGCTCGATCTTCACGCCAGGCGCGTCGAGCGGGCACAGCACCATCGTGTGCCGGCGATGCGGCTCCGCCTCCGGATCGGTGAGCCCCATGAAGATCACGACGCGCGCGAGCGGATGGCCGATGCCGGTCGACCACCACTTGCGGCCATTCAGCACGACTTCGTCGCCCTCGATCCTGGCCGTCGCCCGCATGTTCGTCGCGTCCGAGGACGCCACCTCCGGCTCCGTCATGCAGAACGCCGAGCGGATCTCGCCCGCGAGCAGCGG
This sequence comes from Burkholderia humptydooensis, assembly GCF_001513745.1. NCBI lineage: Bacteria > Pseudomonadati > Pseudomonadota > Betaproteobacteria > Burkholderiales > Burkholderiaceae > Burkholderia > Burkholderia humptydooensis. The sequence goes on from NZ_CP013382.1 coordinate 2,461,019, forward strand.
CTCGAGCCAGCGGCGGCGCTGCTCGGGCGAGCCGTAGCGCGCGAGCACCTCCATGTTGCCGGTGTCGGGCGCGTTGCAGTTGAACACCTCGGGCGCGATGAACGAGTGCCCCATCAGCTCGGCGAGCGGCGCGTACTCGGCGTTCGACAGCCCCGCGCCGCCGTGCCCGACCTCGGGTAGGAACAGGTTCCAGAGGCCGGCCGCGCGCGCCTTCGCCTTCAGCGTTTCCATCACGTCGGGCTGCCGCCAGCGGCGCCAGTCGGCGCTGCCCGTCAATTGCTCGACATAGCGCGCCTCGACGGGCGCGATCTCGTCGCGCATGAAGCCCGCGATGCGCTCGCTCAGTTCGCGGCCGCGGGCCGAAGGGGAGAAATCCACGGCGTCTCCGGATAGTCGGTTCGAATGCAAACGAGCGTACGCGATCCTCGACAATCGATGAAATGAATATTTATTATGCAAGGACATAGACGTCATTGATGGGCTTTCGCGATCGCGCAAGCCGCGCCGATACGTCGGAACGCCAACGCCTCGAAACGCCGGAACGCCGATGCAGCCCGACCACCGACTCGACCTGAACCTGTTCCGCGTGCTCGACGCGGTCTACGCGCAGGGCGGCATCAGCGCCGCCGCCCGCGCGCTGCACCTGACGCAGCCGGCCGTCACGCACGCGCTGAACCGGCTGCGCGCGCACTTCGGCGATCCGCTGTTCGTGCGGCAGGGCAACAAGGTCGTGCCGACCGAGCGCACGCGCGCGGTGATCGCGGACGTCCAGCTCCATCTGAAAGGTCTGCAGGGCGCGGCGCGCGCGCAGACGCGCTTCAGCCCGGACGCGCTCGACATGCGCTTCGTCGTCGGCGTGCGCGACGTGCTCGAATCGATCGCGCTGCCGCAGCTCGTCGAGGCGCTCGCGCGCGACGCGCCCGGCGTGCGGCTCGTGAGCCGCCGCGTGCCGGTTGCCGACATCGAGCGCGAGCTCGGCAGCGGCAACCTCGATCTCGCGATCGAGCGCCGCGTGCCCGCCGGGCCGCGAATGGCCGCCGAATACGTGGCGGATGACACGCTCGTCGTCGCGATGCGGCGCGACCATCCGCTCGCGGGCGCGCCGCTGCGCCGCGCCGACTATTTCGCCGCGCGGCACGTGACGGTGTCGCCGCTCGGCGAGCCGCACACGCTCGACGTGCTGCTCGGCGCCGACGGGCGCTTCCGGCAGATCCAGCTCGTCTGCCAGCACTACTTCGCCGCGTGCCAGATCGCGGCGTCGGGCGACCTGCTGCTGACGCTGCCGCGCTCTTACGCGCTGCGCATGACGCGGCTGCTGCCGATCGCGGTGCTGCCGCTGCCGCTGCGGCTCAAGCCCTACCCGATCCTCGCGTACTGGCACGAGTCGCGCGAGCTCGACCGCGCGCACCAGTGGTTCCGGCAGCGCGTGATCGACGTCGTGCGCGCCGCGTCGTCGCATCCCGCCGGCGCGTAGGCATCGCTGCAGGCGCGCGCGAAGCCGTTTATGCTCGCCTATCGTGACCGTGGCCGGCGCGCCGGCCCGCTCCTTCCCCTTACCTCGAGAACACGCCATGCCGCTCATTCACGCCACCGCCGAAATGGCCCCCGACGCGCCGAACTACGTCGTCGACCTCGAAGCCGGAAAGCACCGCCTGCAAGGCGACGAGAACGAGCACGAGGGCGGCGGCAACGTCGGCCCCGCGCCGTACGAGCTCGTGCTGTCGGGGCTCGCCGCGTGCACGGTCGCGACGCTGCGGATGTACATGCGGCGCAAGGCCTGGCCGGCCGCGCGCCTCGCCGCGCGCGCCGAGCTGCATGTCGACCGCGAGGGTGCGCAATACGTGCGGCGCACGATCGCCGTCGACGGCGCGCTCGACGACGCGCAGCGCACGCGGCTCGCGGAAATCGCCGAGAAGACGCCGGTCACGCTGTTCATCAAGCGCGGGACGCGGATCGAGACGACGTTGAAGTGACGGGCGCGCGGACACCCGCGCGACGCCGCCGCACCGCCGTTACAGTCCGAGCGCGGACAGATCGAGCTTGCCGTCCTTGACGGGCGGACACCAGAAGAACGAGCCGGTGATCGGCTGCGTGAAGCGAAACAGGCCGTCGTGCACGCCGTCGGTCGCGCCGATCATCCTGCGCATCTGCACTTCGAATGCGCGGAACGAATGGCCGAACGCGACGAAGTACAGACCGGCGCGGCGCTCGTCCGCCCACGGCGACGAGCGGCGCAGCACCTTCGCCTCCGGCTCGAAGCTCTCCTGCTCGGTGCGCTTCACGTGCGCGTACGCGGGCGCGTCTTCGAGCTCCTCGTTGTCTTCCTTGCGGCGGCCGATGACCCGGTCCATCTCGTCGCCCGGAATCTCGCGCATCTTGCCGAAGTCGTGCACCCATTGCTGGACCGCGACGAAGCTCGCGCCGTCGAGCCCCGCGCCCTTGCCGGACACGAACGCGGCTTCGAGCGCCTCGTCGCCTTCCGGGTTCTCGGTGCCGTCCTCGTAGCCGGACAGGTCGCGGTCGTCCGCGTAGCGGAACGCGTTCGCCGCGGCGTCGAGCTCGAACGCGGGCGCGACGAGCTGCTCGATGTCGCGCGAGCGCACGGTGGCCGCGCCGAGATCGTCGGCGCGCAGCCAGACCCACAGCGCCGCGGGCGTCGACGGCACCGGCGCGCCCGGCACCGACAGTTCGGGAAACTCCTTCAGGCCGTCGATCTTCTTGTCGAGCGCCTGCACGAGCGACGGCCCGATGCCGATCACCGTGCCGGCGCCGTCGAGCGCGTCGCGCAACGCGGCAAGCACGCTCGCCGCATGCTCCGGATGCGCGATCCGGAAGGACAGGTAGCGGCTCGCGGCCGGAATCGGAGCCAGAATGCCTGGTTGAAAGTCGCTCATCGTTTCCTCGGTCATTGGTCGGTTCTACAGGGGGACGCCGGATTGTCCCATAACGTCGGGACATGTTCGGGACGTGCCCGCGCGATGCAATCGCGACGCTCGCCGAGACCCGATGTCCCCCCCGCCTTCCAACCCCGGCGTCGCGGCGCGCCGCGACGCCGCGTGTCGAATCAGCAACATCCATTCGTCTGACATTGCAGCAACGCGAAACGGCCGCTAGAATCGCTTCACGAGCTGAACTTCGCTCGCTTTCATTCCACTCACTCAACGCTCGAAGGAGGTGCCAGATGTCGCAAATGCATGTTGCCTCCTCGATGGCAGTTCCACGGCGCGCATCTTAAGTCGTCGTCTTCGCGGGCCACGCTCCGGCCCGCCCAGCTTCCGGACAGTTTTTCGCCTTCGCTTCGCGCGCTGACGCGCAGCGGCGTCCGTCCGGCTTTTGTTTCGAACAACAATCGACAAGTCCCGTCCGCCACGAGCGGCCGGGCCCCGACAAATGGCCCAGAAAACTCCTCATCCGGGCGGACGCGCGTTTACCGACGTGCTCGCGTTCACCTTCCGGCACTGGCGCGCGCAACCCGCGCGCATCGCCGCCATCGCCTTCTTCGCACTCGCCACCGCGCTCGGCGACGTGCTGACGCCGCTCTTCGCGGGACGCCTCATCGACGCGCTGTCGCACGGCGTCGCCGCCGCCGACAAGGCCGGCGCATGGAGCCGCGCGCTGCACGCGTTCGGCGTGCTGATCGGCATCGGCGCAGCATGCACGCTGCTGCGGCAGGCGGCGTTCCGCAACATCATCGTGCTGACGCTCGAGATGATGAGCGAAATCGCGGCGAACGCGTTTCATCGCGTGCAGCGCTTTTCGACCGACTGGCACGCGAACAGCTTCGCCGGCTCGACCGTGCGCAAGATCACGCGCGGCATGTGGGCGATCGACCTGCTCAACGACACGCTGCTCGTCGCGCTGCTGCCGTCCGTCGTGATGCTGACGGGCGCGACGCTGCTGCTCGGCCTGCACTGGCCGGTGATGGGCGCGGTGGTCGGCGGCGGCTCCGTCGTCTTCATCGCGGTGACGGTCACGATGTCGCTGCGCTACGTCGCGCCCGCCGCGCGGCTCGGCAACCTGTGGGACACGCGCATGGGCGGCGCGCTCGCCGACGCGGTGAGCTGCAACCCGGTCGTCAAGGCGTTCGGCGCGGAGACGCGCGAAGAGGCGCGGCTCGACGGCGTCGTGTCGAAGTGGCGCGCGCGCACCCGCCGCGCGTGGCGGCGCGGCACGCTGAACGGCGGCGTGCAGGGCGCGATGCTCGTCGCGATGCAGGCGGCGATCCTCGGCGCCGCGCTGTGGCTATGGGCGCACGATCGCGCGAGCATCGGCGACATCACGTTCGCGCTGACGACGTTCCTCGTGCTGCAAGGCTACCTGCGCGACATCGGCATGCACATCCGCAACCTGCAGCGCTCGGTCAACGACATGGAAGAGCTCGTGTCGCTCGAGCGGCAGCCGCTCGGGATCGACGACAAGCCGGGCGCGAAGCCGATCTCGATCACGCGCGGCGAGATCCGCTTCGAGCGCGTAACGTTCGGCTACAGCGGCGCGCACGCGAAGCCGCTGTACGACGACTTCTCGATCCGGATCGCGCCGGGCGAGCGGATCGGGCTCGTCGGGCATTCCGGGTCGGGCAAGACGTCGTTCATCAAGCTGATCCAGCGGCTTTACGATGTCGACGGCGGGTGCGTCACGATCGACGGGCAGAACATCGCGGACGTCACGCAGGCTTCGCTGCGCAGCCAGATCGCGATCGTCCAGCAGGAGCCGCTGCTGTTCCACCGCACGCTTGCCGAGAACATCGCGTACGCGCGGCCCGGCGCGACCCGCGCCGAGATCGAGCGCGCCGCGCGGCTCGCGAGCGCGCACGACTTCATCGACGCGCTGCCGCAGGGCTACGACACGCTCGTCGGCGAGCGCGGGATCAAGCTGTCGGGCGGCGAGCGGCAGCGCGTCGCGATCGCGCGCGCGTTCCTCGCCGATGCGCCGGTGCTGATCCTCGACGAAGCGACGTCGAGCCTCGACAGCGAAAGCGAAGTGCTGATCCAGCAGGCGATGGAGCGGCTGATGGTGGGGCGCACGACACTCGTCGTCGCGCACCGGCTGTCGACGGTGCGCGCGCTCGATCGGCTGATCGTGCTCGACAAGGGGCGCGTGATCGAGGAAGGCAGCCACGATGAGCTGATCCGGCTCGAAGGCGGCGTCTACCGGCGGCTGTTCGAGCGGCAGGCGCTCGAGCTCGCGAAGGGGCTGATCGAGCAGACGGGCGGCGACATCGCCGACTGGCTGCGCGACGAGCATGACGGACGCGACGAGCGCAACGAGCGTGGCGAACGCGACAAGCCCGGCGTGCTCGACGGGAACCGCGACGGCGGGCAGGTCGACGATTCGGCCGTGGCGGTCGAGAAGTAGCGGCGGTTGGGACCGGGCGCGACGCGCCCGGCACGCGCCGAGACAACCGAAGTCGCGACGCCCGTTCAATCGATCGACACGCGGCTCGACTGGAGCGCCCGCAACCCGGCCCCCAGCCGAGACGCGGAGGATCGCATCGCGTCGAGGCCCCCGCGTCGATCGGTCAACACGCGATGCGCATCACCCGTCGGCCCGTTGCAGCTACAGCGCCGCCGCGACGCGCCCGACCACCTGCTCGCGCCACGCGAGCGCCGGCTTCGACCGCTCGCGCACGCGCTCGACGATCCGCGCCGGCGCGGTATCCGGATCGCCCGCGTCGAACGGCGGCGCCGGCGCATATTCGAGCTGCAACTGCACCGCCTGCGCGTCGTCCTCGCCGACGAGCTCCGCCGCGAGCGTCAACGCAAAATCGATCCCCGCCGTCACGCCGCCGCCCGTCACGAGATTGCCGTCGCGCACGACGCGCTCGCGCACCGGCGTCGCGCCGAGCGGCGCGAGCAGCGAATGGAACGCCCAGTGCGTCGTCGCGCGCCGCCCGCGCAGCAGCCCCGCCGCGCCGAGCACGAGCGCGCCCGTACACACCGAGCTCACGTAGCGCGCGTGCGCCGCGTGCCGGCGAATGAACGCGAGCGTGTCCGCATCCTCCATCAGTTCGGCGACGCCGACGCCGCCCGGCACGCAGATCACGTCGAGCGGCGGACAGTCGTCGAACGTCGCGTTCGGCGCAAGCACGAGCCCGCTGCTCGCCGTCACCGGCTCGCGCGTTTTCCAGACGAGCCGCACCGTGACGCCGGGCAGCGACGCGAACACGTCGTGCGGCCCGGTCAGGTCGAGTTGCTGCACCTGCGGAAACAACAGTAATCCCACTTCGATGGCCATGCGGAACCTCCTCCTTTTCATGAGCGTCATGCGTGTCACGCCGGCCCGGCCCAGCGCACCGGCATCGTGGACAAACCGACTGTACGCAAGTACCGTATGGCGGATATGCCAAAGTCCCCACGTTTCCCGCCAACCTCGCCGCCAACCTCGCCGCCAGCCTCGCCGCCGGCCGCGCTGCCCGCGCCCGAACCTGCCGCCGCGCGCCGCACGGTGCACGTGCTCGCGTTCGACGACGTGCAGTTGCTCGACGTCACCGGGCCGCTGCAGGTGTTCTCGACTGCGAACGACTTCGCCGCGCGCCGCGGGCTCGCGATTCCGTACGCGCCGAGCGTCGTCACCGCAGGCGCGCCTTCGGTCATGTCGTCGGCCGGGCTCGCGTTCGTCGCCGCGCCGCTGCCCGCCGCGCGCGAGCCGTCCGACACGCTGATCGTCGCGGGCGGCTGGGGCGTCTACGACGCCGCGCGCAATCCGCGGCTCGTCGACTGGGTGCGCCGCCGCGCGGCGCAAACGCGGCGCGTCGCGTCGGTGTGCTCGGGCGCGTTCGTGCTCGCCGCGGCCGGGCTGCTCGACGGCCGCCGCGCCGTCACGCACTGGTCGCGCTGCGACGAGCTCGCGCAACGCTATCCCGACGTGCGCGTCGAGCCCGATCCCATTTTCATCCGCGACGGCAACGTCTGGACGTCGGCGGGCGTCACGGCCGGCATCGATCTGGCGCTCGCGCTCGTCGAGGACGATCTCGGCCGCGCGCTCGCGCTCGTCGTCGCGCGGCATCTCGTCGTATTTCTGAAGCGGCCGGGCGGCCAGGCGCAATTCAGCACCGCGCTGTCGCTGCAGCACGAGGGCGGCCGCTTCGGCGAACTGCACGCGTGGGCAGCCGCGAATCTCGGCGCGGACCTGTCGGTCGCGACGCTCGCCGCGCGCGCCGGCATGAGCGAGCGCAGCTTCATGCGCCGCTACCGCGAGACGACCGGCAAGACGCCCGCGCGGGCGATCGAGCAGATGCGCGTCGAAGTCGCGCGCAACCTGCTCGCCGACGCGCCGCTGCCGATCAAGCGGATCGCCGCGCGCTGCGGATTCGGCAGCGAGGAAACGATGCGCCGCAGCTTCCTGCGCATGCTCGGCGTGACGCCGCAGGCCTATCGCGAACGGTTCGCCTCGCATGGCGAGAAAAACGAAAATGTGCGACCCTAGGGTCTATTCACGCTCATGACGGGCTTGCCCTGGCCCTGACCACATGTCGACTCAACGGCTTTCCCGCTCGCATTTCTGGCGCCGCTCCTGAAGGAGCGGCATCGTCACGTCCCCACCACGACCATGCCGCCGCATCCGGCCGGCATTGCGTCGATCGCGCCCCTTCGTTCGGCCCGGATTGCGGCGGTTCTTCCCGGAGAAACCGTTCATGCAAGACGACATCTCGACCCCGCCCCGACCGCCGGTCGCATTGACGGGCGATCGCCCGACGGGCGCGCTGCACCTCGGCCATTACATCGGCTCGCTGAAGACGCGCATCGCGCTGCAGGACACGCACCGGCAATTCATCCTCGTCGCCGACACGCAAGCGCTGACCGACAACGCGCACGACCCCGACAAGGTCCGCCGCAACGTGATCGAAGTCGCGCTCGACTATCTGGCCGTCGGCATCGATCCGCGCAGGAGCACGATCGCCGTGCAGTCGGGCCTGCCCGCGCTTGCCGAGCTGACGCTCTTCTATCTGAACTTCGTCACCGTCGCGCGCCTCGAGCGCAATCCGACGATCAAGGATGAGATCCACGCGCGCGGCTTCGGCCGCGACATTCCCGCCGGCTTTCTCTGCTACCCGGTCGCGCAGGCGGCCGACATCACCGCGTTCAAGGCCGACACGGTGCCCGTCGGCGACGATCAGTTGCCGCTCGTCGAGCAGACGAACGAGATCGTCCGCCGCATCAACCGGCAGGCGGGCGTGGACGTGCTGCCCGAGGCGAGCGCGCTGATCTCGCCGACGGGACGGCTGCCGGGCGTCGACGGCCGGGCGAAGATGAGCAAATCGCAGGGCAATGCGATTGCGCTGTCGTCGCCGCCGTCGGCGATCGCCGATGCGGTCAAGCGGATGTACACCGATCCGAAGCACTTGCGCGTGTCCGATCCGGGCACGGTCGAGGGCAACGTCGTGTTCACGTATCTCGACGCGTTCGACGACGAGCCGGACGAAGTCGAGCGGCTGAAGGCCGCGTATCGCGCGGGCGGCCTCGGCGACATGGCGCTCAAGCGCCGGCTCGAAGACAGGCTGCAGGCGTTGATCGCGCCGATCCGCGAGCGGCGCGCGCAGTTCGCGCGCGAGCCGGGCTATATCGTCGACGTGCTGAAGGAAGGCACCGCGCGCGCGAACGACGTCACGCAGCGCACGCTCGACGAGGTGCGCGATGCGCTGGGCGCGTTTTCGTTCCGGAGATTTGTCGGTTGACGCGCGCGGCGCGGCGGGTGGCCGGAGCGCTCGGGCATGGGAGCCACGGGAAGATGGTAACGGGGTGGACTCGCGACTTCGACTGGCGATTTCGAATGCCGGATGTTTTCAGGAGCACCGTTCGAGATGCTCGAAGCATCCGGCGCACGCGCCCGACGACACCGTGTTTTCATCGGACGGATCGCTTCGCCGCCCCGACCGACCGCGCGGCAACAGACTTTACACACTGTTACGCGCGACGCTCATCCAACGATGGGCGCATTCCCTATACTGCCGGCGTGCAACAGCAACCACCCGCTACCATGAACACGAAGCCCACCCGAACAACGACAACGAAGCGCCCGGCTTTCACGAAGACCACCCTGCTCGTTTCGCTCGCCGCGACAGCCGCGCTGTCGCTGAGCGCATGTGTCGCGCCGAATGGGTACGGACCGTATGGTTCACAGCCGCAGTACGGCGCGCCCGCCTATGCGCAGCCGTCGTACGCGCAGCCGGCCTACACGCAACCGTCATACGCGCAGCCCGATTACTCGCAGCCCGGCTATCCGCAACAGGGCTATCAGTCCGGCTATTCGGGCTACTCGACGCAGTACGGCACGATCGCCGGCATCCGCCCGATCGGCGGCGCGACGGGCCCGTCGGGCGTCGCGGGCACCGTCGTCGGCGCGCTCGTGGGCGGCGTGCTCGGCAACCAGATCGGCCGCGGACACGGCCGCGACGCCGCGACGGTCATCGGCGCGCTCGGCGGCGCGGTCGCGGGCAACCAGATCGGCCAGCAGATGGGCGCGCAGCCGAGCGCCTATCGCGTCGACGTGCAACTGAGCGACGGCTCGATGCGCTCGCTCGACCTGCAAACGCCGGGCGATCTGCGTCCGGGCGATCGCGTGCGCATCGACGGCAACCAGATCTCGCGGTACTGAATCGCAGGTATCGAACGGCGACGGCGTGCCACGTACGCGTCGCACGCGCGTGCTACAGCCGCGCGCCTGCCGCGCATGAACCCGGCGACGGAAAGCGCGCGCCGGCCCCCTGCCCGAGCGCCTGCGCGCCGGCCGCCCGACGACAGGCGCACGAAGGGCAAACACCGCTCCCCGCCGCGCACGCTGCGCACTACCATGACGCTTTGTTCGCGCGCCTGTCGCATTCGGCCCGTGCGCGCTCGTCATCCCGAAGCCGAATCCGGGCACTCATCATGCGCATCACGCCTCTCCTTCCGTCGCACTGTCCCGTCGCAGACAACTTCGCCGCCACGCTGTTCGGCGGATTCGCGCCGTTCCTGACCGCGTGGCCGGTCGCGAAGACAGGCAGCGACATGGCGCCCGCCCTCATGTGATGGCCGCCGCGGCCATCAGCCGCGCCGGCGCCTTCCACGTGAAGGACGCGCGCGCGACGACTTTCATTCCACAAGGACAAACGCAATGACGCTCAAGGTGATTCAAGGCGGCAACGTACTCGATCTCGAACGCGGGATCGTGCTGAAACGGCATCATGTCGTGATCGACGGCGAACGCATCGTCGACGTCACCGATCGCGAGCCCGATCTCCCCGGCGCACGCGTGATCGACGCGCACGGCAAGACGGTGATGCCGGGCTTCATCGATTGCCACGTTCACGTGCTCGCGTCGAACGCGAACCTCGGCGCGAACGCGGCGCAGCCGAACATCCTCGCGGTGATCCGCGCGCTGCCGATCCTCGACGCGATGCTCTCGCGCGGCTTCACGAGCGTGCGCGACGCGGGCGGCGCCGACTGGTCTCTGATGCACGCGATCGACACGGGCCTCGTGCCGGGGCCGCGAATCTTTCCGTCGGGCAAGGCGCTGTCGCAAACGGGCGGACACGGCGACTTCCGGCCGCGCGGCGACTCGCTCGAACCGTGCTCGTGCTGCTTCCGCGCGGGCGCGATCGCGCGCGTCGCCGACGGCGTCGACGCAGTGCGGCTCGCGGTGCGCGAGGAGATCCAGAAAGGCGCGACGCAGATCAAGATCATGGCGTCGGGCGGCGTCGCGTCGCCGTCCGATCCGATCGCGAACACGCAATATTCGGAGGACGAGATTCGCGCGATCGTCGCCGAGGCGCAAGCGGCGAACACCTATGTGATGGCGCATGCGTACACGGCGCGGGCGATCGCGCGCGCCGTGCGCTGCGGCGTGCGCACGATCGAGCACGGCAACCTCGTCGACGCAGCGGCGGCGGACGTGATGCGCGAACACGGCGCGTTCGTCGTTCCGACGCTCGTCACCTACGATGCGCTCGAGCAGCACGGCGCGCAATTCGGGATGCCGGCCGATTCGATCGCGAAGGTCGCATCCGTTCGGCAGGCGGGCCGGGCTTCGCTCGACATCTACGCGCGCGCCGGCGTGCGGATGGGCTTCGGCTCCGATCTGCTCGGCGAAATGCACGCGTTCCAGTGCAGCGAGTTCCGCATTCGCGCGGACGCGCTCGGCACGCTCGAAGCGCTGCGATCGGCGACGACCGTCGCCGCCGACATCGTCGGCATGTCAGGCGAGCTCGGCACGATTGCCGCCGGCGCGATCGCGGACGTGCTCGTGATCGACGGCGATCCGCTCGCCGACATCGAAGTCGTCGCCGGCCAGGGCGAGCGGATCGAGTACGTGCTGCAGCGAGGCCGGATCGTCAAGGAGCGGCGCGCCGCCTGAACTGCCACTCACGAATATTCCCCAATATTCCTAAAAATCCTCGACTCAAGTCACAATAGGGAACATTTTCATTGAATGTCTCCGTGCCGCCGCCATGCTCGAACCGTTCCACACCGTCGACGAAGCCGCCGAACGCTTGCGCCTGCATCCGAAGACGGTGCTGCGCTTCATCCGCGAAGGCCGCCTGCGCGCGACGCGCATCGGCAAGGCCTACCGGATCGCGCGCGCCGATCTCGACGCGTTCGCCGGCGCGCCGCCCGATGCGGCGAAACAGCCGCCGCCCGCGCGCGTCACCTGCGTCGCGGACCTGCAGGACGCGTCACCCGAGTTGCACGGCCATGTCGCGCGGAGCCTGCAGGCGATGCTGTCGACGCACGAAACACGCGCCCATCCGGTTCATCTCGAAACGATCTTCGATCCGGCCGAGCGGCGGCTGAAGGTCGTGATCGTCGCCTCCGCCGGCGACGCGGCGGCGCTGCTCGGCATGCTCGACACGCTCGCCGCATCGTTCGCGCGATGATCACGCGCTATCGTCACGGCGCGACGCGTGCGACGGTTGCCGCCGCATGCGCACGTGCGCCGGCCGCCGACCAGCCGCACTTCGTCCGCGGGCAGCGCGACGTGATGCTCGATCTTCTCGTCGGCCACATGAAAGGTTCACGCGATGAAACATGAGATGCTGACCGTCGGCGACGTGCGCGTATTGCGTTTCGACGCGGCGAGCGCCGCGCCGCTGCGCGACGGAGCCGCCGAAACCTTGCTCGCCGCCGCGTGGGAGCACGACGCGGCGTGGGTCGCGGTGGCGGCCGAGCATCTGCACGACGACTTCTTTCGCCTCGACACGCGCGTCGCCGGGCATCTCGTGCAGAAGCTGATCAACTATCGCGTCAAGCTCGCCGTCGTGGGCAACATCGACGCGGCGCTCGCGCGCAGCCGCGCTGCTCAGCGCGCGCGACGCCGCGCGTTAGGCGATGCGTGAGACGACGCGGCGCAACCCGACACATCGCCCGCCGCGCGCCGCCAGACACATCGTCACCATTCTCCACAATCGGCGACACCACATTTTCTCGCGCGGGATGTACCATTCGGCCCCGTACGCGCCGCATTCCGAGACCTGGCCGAGCGCCGTACGCGAAGGCATTTCGTAAGCCTGATCATCGAAAAATCCAGGGACGCGCAAATGGGAGATGTGAACAAAACCGGCTGGCCGCCCCCGTTACCGCCTCGACTCAAACGCATCTGGCACGGCGCCGATGGCCTGCGCGCCGGCTGGGCCGTGCTGCTTTACGCGGCGATCGTCGCGGCGGTCCTGCTCGCGCTCGGCGTCGCGGCGCGCATCGCGCATCATCCGTTCCGGCCGCGCAGCGATCTGAGCGCGGCCGGACAGATTCCGTTCGAGCTCGCGCTGTGCGCGGCCGCGCTGATCGCAACGCGCGTGATGAGCCGCCTCGATCGCCGCTCGTGGCTCGATTACGGCCTGCGCGCGCCGCGCGGCGCGGCGCATTTCGCCTGGGGCGCGTTCTGCGGTCTCGTCGCGGTGTCGGCGATCATGGGCCTGCTCGTCGCGACGGGCGGCGCGACGATCGAATACTCGGGCGTGAGCGGAGCGGCCGCATCCGAATCGGCCGTTGCGTGGGCGGCCGCGTTCGTGCTCGTCGCGCTCGCCGAGGAAGTCGCGTTTCGCGGCTATGCGTTCATGAAGCTCGCGCAGCGCACGCACCCCGTCGTCGCGGCGGCGCTCACGTCACTCGCCTTCGGCATCTCGCACGTGTCGAATCGCAACGAGAACATCGCGGGCATCGTGCCCGTCGTGATCTACGGGCTCGTCGCGTGTCTCGCGATCTGGCGCACCGGCTCGCTGTGGTGGGTGCTCGGCGAGCATGCGATGTGGAACTGGAGCGAATCGTTCCTGTTCGGCGCGGCCGACAGCGGGCTCACCGCGCCCGGCGCGCTGTTCAGGAGCCACGCGATCGGCCCCGTCTGGCTGAGCGGCGGCACGGTCGGCCCCGAGGCGAGCGTGCTCGTGTTTCCGGCGCTCGCGGCGCTCGCGTATGTCGCCTGGCGTCTGCCGTCGCGCGCGGCGTCGAGCGGCCCGACGCTCGCGCGTGGACGCCGGCAGCCGGTGTGAGTCGGCTCCGCCGCTCGGTCCGCGATCCATCGGTTCGCAACCAGTTCGCCATCCGGTCAGTTCGCCGTCAGCGCGCAATTGACGCGCGCGCCGCGCATTCGACGCGCGCGCCGACAATCGCGCCCGCCCCGCTTCGTCGCCGCGCCGCGACGCGCGATCACCTCGGCGCCGATTCCCCCGCCACCGCGTTCGCGAGGCTCGCCTCGCCGCGCGGCCCCGGCAGCTTCGCGTGACCGATCCGTTGCGCGCGATAGATGCCCGCGTGCCCGGAGAACAGATACGCGACAACGCAAGCCAGCGCCGCATACGCGCCGATCGGCGCGCCGAACAACTCGATCGCCATGATCGTCGATGCGATCGGCGTATTCGCCGCGCCGGCGAACACCGCGACGAAGCCGAGCCCGGCGAGCACCGGAACCGGCAGCGCGAGCAGATGCGACAGCGCGTTGCCGAGCGTCGCGCCGATGTAGAAGAGCGGCGTCACTTCGCCGCCCTTGAAGCCCGACGCGAGCGTGACGACCGTGAACGCGAACTTGCCCGCGAAATCGTAGACGGGCAGCGGCCCGCGAAACGCGGCCTCGATCGTCGGGATGCCGAGGCCGAGATACTGCGGCGCATGCAGCAGCGTCGCCGCGAGCGCGACGAGCGCGCCGCCCGCGACGGGCCGCAGCGGCGGATACGCGATCCGGCGCTTCGCGAGCGCGCCGAGCGCGTGCGTCGCGGCGGCGAACAGCCGGCCGACGACGCCGAACGCGACGCCCGCCGCCACCGCCGACGCAACGCCCGCCGCGCTCAGCGCGGGCACGAACGGCACGACGTAGACGGTGTGATGGATGCCCCATTGCCGGCACACCGCATCCGCGACGATCGACGCCGCGACGCACGCGAAGAGCGCGTCGTAACGCAGCCGGCCGATCGCGAGCACTTCGAGGCCGAACACCGCGCCCGCGAGCGGCGTGCCGAACACCGAGGAGAAGCCCGCGGCGATCCCGCTCATCAGCATGATCCGGCGATCGTCGCGATCGAGCCCGACGAGCTGCGTGACGCGATCGGCGAGCGCGCCGCCCATCTGCACCGCGGTGCCTTCGCGCCCGGCGGAGCCGCCGAACAGATGCGTGACGACGGTCGCGACGAGCACGAGCGGCGCCATCCGCTTCGGCACGATCGTCTGCGGATCGTGGATCTCGTCGATCAGCAGGTTGTTGCCGCGCTCGACGGACCGGCCGACGCGCTGATAGACCCAGCCGGTCGCGAAGCCCGCCGCGGGCAGCAGCCACAGCAGCCACGGATGCGCGACGCGCGTGCCGGTGGCGAGATCGAGCGCCCAAAGGAAGAGCGCGGACGCCGATCCGGCGAGCGCGCCGACGGCGGCCGACAGCGCGAGCCAGCGGCACAGATGCGCGAGCGCCGCGACGGGCTCGAGGGTGTGCAGACGTTTCATGAATTTCCAGATTCGACAGGACATCAAACCCGGGCGGCAGGACGCTGCTTGCTACGGATGGCCTACGACCTCCTGCACCCAGGAACGCGTAGGCATCATCAGCCGGCTCGCCGGCGGTTGTACGGAGGCATGCCATCTCCGGTCGCCGCGGATTGTACGCGATGCCGCGCGCACGCGGCAACCGGCGCGGTGACGGCGGGCGCGCGGACGGAGACGGGCGCGAAAGCAAACGTGGACGTGAATGCCGTCACGCGCCGAAGCGCTCCGCGAGCTCGACGAAATCCGCCGCGACGACGTCCCAATCCTGCTCCGCGCGCAGATCTGCCGTCTGCGCGGGACCGTGCTCGCGCGGGCGCGCGACGAACGCGGTCCGATAGCCGCAGCGCCGCGCGGCCGCAAGGTCGCCGTTGTGCGCGGCGACGAGGCACACCTCGTCGGGACGCAGCGCGAGGATGTCGGCCGTGCGCAGGTACGCCTCGGGCGTCGGCTTGTACGCCTGCGCCACTTCGGCGCCGAGGATCGCGTCCCACGGCAATCCCGCGCGCTTCGCCATGTCGATCATCAGGATCACGTTGCCGTTCGACAGCGGCGCGATGATGTAGCGCGCCTTCAGCCGCGCGAGCCCCGCGACCGAATCGGGCCACGGATCGAGCCGGTGCCACGCGAGATTCAGTGCGTCGAGATCGGCGTCGGCCACGCCCGCGCGATCGATGCCGAACGCGGGCAGGATCGCTTCGAGATTCTCCCGATGCAGCACGTCGAGCCGCGTGAACGGCCGGCGGCCGCTGCGCACGTGCTCCATCGCGGGCGAATAGCGCGCGCGCCACGCATCCGCGAAAGCGGCCGGATCGGCTCCCGCGCCGCCGTACTTCGCAAGAAACGGCGTCGCGTCGCGAATGACGCCGGAACGCCAGTCGACCACGGTGCCGAACACGTCGAATACCAATGCCTTCACGCCAAGCGCCTGCATGATGCTCTCCTGAGTCGTGGAATGACGTTTCAGGATGCAGCGGGCCCGTCGGCGGCTCGAACCGGGCCCGTCGCCATGCGCGCGCAATCGGCCGGGACCGCGGCAAACGGCTCGCCGGCCGGCGAAGCGCGCGCATACGACGAACGCAGGACCGCCCCGCACGGTCCGCCGAACGCGGGCCGCCGCTCCTGCACGTCTGGAAGAAACGCACATCTGCCGCTCGACATTATCGGCGATCGCATGCAGGCGTTCTTGGCAAAGAAATCGAGGCCGACGTCGAAATCGAAACCAGATTCGGCGGGCGAATCGCAGCGAGAGACCAGCGCCGCATGAGGGCGCGCGACGAACGCGCGCGGCCTCAGCGCCAGCGCTGCTTGTTGCGCTGAACGAGCGAGATCAGTTGATCGGCGATCCGCTCGAGCGGCAGCACCGCGCTCGCCGCGCCGATCGCGGCGGCCGCCTTCGGCATTCCGTACACCGCGCTCGTCGCTTCGTCCTGCGCGATCGTGTAATGCCCCTTCGTGCGCATCGCCTTCAGACCGAGCGCGCCGTCGCGTCCCATGCCCGTCAGCAGCACGCCGATCGCCTCGCCCTTCCAGTGATCGACGACGCTGTGAAAGAACACGTCGACCGATGGCCGGTAAGGCGTCTCTTCCGGACGCCGCGTATACGCGAGCAATCCGCGCGACGTCAGGTGCAGGTGGTCGTTCGTCGCCGCGAGCAGCACCTCGCCCGCCTGCGGCACGCTGCCCTGCCGCGCGATGCGCACCGGCAACTGCGAGTAGCCGTCGAGCCACTGCGCCATGCCGATCGCGAACGCCTGGTCGACATGCTGGACGATCACGATCGCCGCCGGAAAATCGCCCGGCAGCCGCCGCAGCAGCGCGGTCAACGCAGTCGGCCCGCCCGCCGACGCGCCGATCGCGACGAGCGGCGGCAGCGCGCCCTGCGGCGCGGGCGCGGCGGCGGCGGGCGCGGCCACGGGCGAGCGCGTCGCGAGCAGCCGGCCGATCTGGTCGATCTTCACGAGCAGCGGCTGCGACGGATCGGCGCTGCCGCCCTGCTCGAGCGTCGGCGTGTCGACCGCGTCGAGCGCGCCCGCGCCCATCGCCTCGTAGACGTACGACGCGTTCGCGCCGACGTTCGCGGTGACGATCAGGATCGCGCACGGCGAGCGCGCCATGATGCTGCGCGTCGCCGACACGCCGTCGATCCGCGGCATCACGAGGTCCATCAGGACGAGGTCCGGCGACTGCGCGACGCAGAAATCGACGGCCTGCGCGCCGTCCGTCGCGACCCACAGCACGCGGTGCTCGGGCCGCAGCGCGATCGCGCGGCGCAGCGCCTCGACGGCGAGCGGCAAGTCGTTGACGATGCCGATGTTCATGGCTTCTTACGCGTCCCCAATCAGGTCTTGCACGGCATCGAGCAACGCCTCGTCGTGGAAGCCGCCCTTCGCCAGGTAATAGTCGGCGCCCGCTTCGAGCCCGCGCCGCCGGTCCTCGTCGCGATCCTTGTACGACACGATCATCACCGGCACCGCTTTGAGCAGCGGATCGCCCTTGATCAGCGTGACGAGCTCGATGCCGTCCATCCGCGGCATGTCGATGTCGGTGACGACGAGATCGAAGCTGTCGCCGCGAATCGCGTTCCAGCCGTCCATGCCGTCGATCGCGATCGTCACGTCGTAGCCGCGCTTCTCGAGCAGCTTGCGCTCGAGCTCGCGCACGGTCAGCGAATCGTCGACGACGAGCACGCGCTTCGCGCGCCGCGCGAGCGCATCCTGATCGCCGCGGCGCACCGTCGCGAGCTGGCCGCCGCGAATCAGCTTGTCGATCGAGCGGATCAGATCCTCGACGTCGACGATCAGCACCGGATCGCCATTTTCCAGCAAAGCGCCCGCCGCAATGTTCTGAATTTTGTTGAGGCGTCCGTCTAACGGTTGCACGACGAGCATCCGCTCGCCGAGGAAACGGTCGACCGCGACGCCGTAAGTCTCCGGCTCGCCTCCGACGACGACGACGGCCGTCGTCGGCCGGCTCTCGTCGAGCTCGCTCGCATCGAACAACTGATGCGCGGTGACGAGGCCGACGCGGCGATCGTCGAGCGGAAAATGCGGCTGGCCCTCGAGCACGTCGAGGTCCGCGCGGTCGAGCTCGAGCGTGCGGCGCACCTGCACGAGCGGGAACGCGTACGGCTCGCCGCCGACGTCGACGATCAGGCTGCGGATCACCGACAGCGTGAGCGGCAACTGCAGCACGAAGCGCATGCCGAGGCCCGGCTCGTTGAAGATCCGCACCGCGCCGCGCACCGATTTCACCATCTCCTGCACCGCGTCGAGGCCGACGCCGCGGCCCGACACGTCGGTCACCTGCTCGCGCATCGAGAAGCCCGGCAGCAGCAGGAATTCGAGCAGCTCCGGGTCGGACAGGCGCGCGGCCGTGTCCTCGTCGGTCAGGTTGTGGCGGACGATCGCCGCGCGCACCGCGGCCAGATCGGCGCCGGGGCCGTCGTCGCTCACGCTGACGAGGAGCGACCCGGCGCTGTGCCGCGCCTCGAGCGTGATGGTCGCTTCAGCCGGCTTGCCGCGCGCGAGCCGCGCATCGGGCGGCTCGACGCCGTGGTCGATCGCGTTGCGCAGCAGGTGGCCGAGCGGCGCGTCGAGCATGTCGAGGATGTCGCGGTCGACCTGCGTCGCCTCGCCGACGATCGAGAAGCGCACACGTTTGCCGAGCGAGCGTGCGAGATCGCGCACGACGCGCGGGTACGCGCGCGTCGCGTCGCCGAACGGACGCATCCGGCATTGCAGCGCCTCGTCGTACAACTGCTCGGCGATGTGCGAGCTGCGGCGCTCGAAGCGGTCGAGCTCGTCGAGCCGCGCCGCGAACGTGCGCTGCAAGTCGGTGAACATCTGCCGCACCTCGTTGAGCGCGGCGCGCACGCGCGGGTCCGCATCGTCGGCGAGCACTTCGAAGGCCGAATCGAGCGAGCGCGCCGCATCGCGCTGCGCGCGCTTCACGCGCAGCATCGATTCGGCGAACGGCTTCAGCCAGCGCGACTCGACGAGCGACTCGCCGGACAGGCTCAACAACCGGTTCAGCGTGTCGGCGCGCACGCGGCGCACCTGGCTCGACGCGCGGTCCGCGTCCTGCGCGCGGGAGGACGGCCGGGGGGCGTCGTGGGGCAGGGCGTCGCGCGGCATGTCGGCCGCAGTCGCATCGTGCGCATCGTGCGCATCGCCAGTTTGCCGCGCATCACGCGCATCACGCGCGTCGCGTGCGTCGCGTGCGTCGCGTGCGTCGCCGGCGTCCGCGTCCGCGCTCGCTGCGCTCGCCCCCGCCTCCGCCGCCGCGAGCGCCGCCGCGAACGCGTCGATCTCGTGCGGCGCGACCGACGCCGCCGTCTGCGGATCGCCGACGCGCACGAGCAGATCGACGCCCGTCAGCAGCGCGTCGACGTGGCACGGCGTCAGCGGCTGCCGGCCGTGCTGCGCGGCGACGAAGCAATCCTCCATCCGCCCCGCGATGTCGACGCCCTGCGGCACGCCGACGATCCGCGCCGCGCCCTTGAGCGAATGCGCGGCGCGCATGCACGCCTCGAGCGTCGCCGCGTCCTGTGCGCCGCGATCGAGCGCGAGCAGCCGCTCGGACAGCGCCTGCGTCTGCGTGTGCGTCTCCTCGCGGAACAGCTCGAGCAGAGACGCGCGGCCGAGATCGTCGTCGGCGCTCATCGCAGGCTCCGCGTCAGCGAATCGAACAGGCGGTCCTCGTCGAGCAGGCCGATCGTCTTGCCGCGCCACGCGAACACGCCGCGCGAATGCACGGCGCCCGCGCGCGCGACGGTGGCCGGCACCGGCATCCAGTCGGCGGGCGTGAAGCGCAGCACGCCTTCGACTGCGTCGACCGGAAACACGACCGGATCGCCGCGATGCGCGACGACGAGCATCCGCGTGAAGCTCGTGCGCGACGCGGCGCGATCGGCGCGCGCATCGAGGCTCAGCAGCTCGGCGAGCGACACCGCGACGCGCAGCATCCCGCGCACGTTGACGATGCCGAGCACCGCGCGGTTGCGCCGATGCGGCAGCGGATGGATCGAGCGCGTATCGGTGATCTCGCGCAGTGCGCGAACCGGCAGCGCGAGCCATTCGTCGGCGACGCGAAACGCGAGCGCCGAATGACCGGACTCGGCTTCGCCGTCGCCGTCGCGCGCCGCCGGCGCCGCGTTCGAGCGCGGCGCGCGCTCGGCGGCAAGACGCGCCGCCTCGGCGAGATCCGCGTCGGTCAGCGGCCGGTCGAGCAGCAGCGCCGCGTGCCGCTCGTACACCGGGCAGTTCAGGCAGCGTCGACAGGTATCGAGCCGCTCGCACGAGCGGTCGCCGCGCGTGCCGATGCGATTCCAGCAGGCATCGATGTCGAATGCGATCTTCGGTCGCTCAACGACGTCGCGTTCCATGGGTTCCTCTCGGTTCGCCGTCGTCCGTGTCGGTCACGGACGCGGCCGATTCGTACTGGGCCGCGCGTCGTGCCCGTTGCATCAGCCATTGTGCGCTGTCCCGATCGCCCGCGATGTCGAGCAGCGTCGCCAGATGAGTCAGCGCTTCGTAATGCGACGGATCGAGGTACAGCGTCTTCCGATAGCAGTCCGTCGCTTCGTCGCCGCGGCCTCGCGCGTCGGCGATCAGGCCGAGCAGGTAGAACGCTCCGGCGCTCGGGCCGGACTGCTCGATCGACGCGTGCACCGCCTGCTGCGCGGCGTCGAGCGCGCCGGCGTCGGCGAGGCGGCGGGCGGCGTCGAGCGGCGCTTCGGCGAGCGCGCCCGCATGCGAAGCGTCGGTCGCGCGCGGCGCCGCGCCGGCATTGCGCGTGGCCGCCGCCGATGCGAGCCGGCCGGCATCGGCCGACGCGTCGGGCAGCGTATCGAATGCCGGACGCGCGGCGAACGATTCGAACGCGGGCGGCCCACCGTCGATCGCGCGCGCGATCGGCTCGGGCGTCGGCCAGCCGGCATCGAAGAGCCATTCCTGCGCGATCGCGCGCAGCGTGCCGCCGAGCGTCGGCGTGCGATCGCCGCCCGCAGCGCCTGCACTTCCCGCGATGCCTGCACTTCCCGTCGCCGCCGCGCCGCGCCGCGCGCCGCCCGCCCCTTGCGCGCCGACGCCGCTCGCGCCGGGCCGCGTCGACGCATCGGCAGCCGGCTTGCGAAACGCGAACGCGAGCGGAATCTGCGCGGACGCAAGCCCCTGCCGCATCACGACGCCCGTCTCGGCCGGCCCGACGAACAGGATGCCGCGCTCGTCGAGCCGCTCTTCGACGATCCGCACGACGCGATCCTGCGCGCCCCGATCGAAATAGATCAGCACGTTGCGGCAGAACACGAAGTCGTACGGCTCGCCCGCGCAGCCGGGCAGATCGAGCAGATTCGCCTGCCGGAACCGCACGCACGCGCGCACCCGCTCGTCGAGCACCCAGCCGTCGGCCGCCGCCTTGAAATGCCGGTCGCGAAAGCCGAGCGCGTGGCCGCGAAACGAGTTGCGGCCGTAGCGCGCGCGCTCCGCGTGCGCGATCGCGCGCGCGCTGATGTCGAGCGCGTCGATCTCGAAGCGCGCCGCATCGATGCCCGCGTCGAGCAGCGCCATCGCCGCCGAATACGGCTCCTCGCCCGTCGAGCACGGCGCGCTCAGGATTCGCAGCACGCGCGCGGGCTGCGCGAAGAGACGCTGCGCGCCGAGCCGCGCGAGCGCGCCGAACGCCTCGCACTCGCGGAAGAACCAGGTCTCAGGCACGACGAACAACTCGATCAGCGCGCGCCGCTCGTCGGTCGATGCGTTCAGGCGCCGCCAGTACGCGTCGAGCGCCTCGTCGGTGATCGGCTGCTGCGGGTGGCCCGCCTGCGCGGCCGCGCCGTCGCCCGCGCCGGGCTGCGTCGCGGCGATCCGCTCGCCGAGCGCGCGCGCGACGAAATCGTTGCCGAGCGACGCGGGATCGATGCCGGTCTCGCGCGAGAGCCACGCATGAAAACGCGGATCGAAGACGTTCATTGCCCGCCTCCCGCCGGCGCGCCGTGCGCATCGAGCGACGCTGCGTAGTCGAACAGCAACGCGCGCGCGTCGCCGTCGACGATATGCTGGACCGCGACCCACTGCACGACGCCGTCAGCATCGCTCGCGATCGGTCCGAGCCAGCGCGCGTGCGGCGTCGCGAATCCGCTGTCGCGAAACGCGGCGCGCGCAATCCGCGCGGTCTGCGTCGCGCGTTCGACGATGAGCCCGAGCAGGCGCGCGCGCGGCGGCGCGAACGCCTGCTCGGCGTACGCGGGCGGCCGGTAGCGCACGAGCACGAGCCGCGTCGAGCGCAGCGGCTGCGCGGGGCGCCCGAGCGCGAGCCGCGGCACGTCGATCACCGGCACCGGCTCGCCTCGATGCATCAGGATCCCGGCCGCCCATGCGGGCGCGCCGGGAATCGTCTTCGTCGCGGCGAGCGGCAGCACTTCGGCGATCTCCGCCGCATCGAGCGCGTAGCGCTCGCCGTCGAGGTGGAACAGCAGGAACAGCATGTCGGCTCCGCCTTTCCCGTCACGCGCGCATCATGCGTCGACCTTGAAGCGCGACACGCCGGTGCGCAACTGGTTCGCGACGAGCGTCAGGTCGTCGATCGCCTGCGACGACTGCCGCAGCGATTCCGCTGTCTGCTGCGCGGCCTCGGACAGTTGCGCGAGCGCCTGCGTGATCTGCTCGGCGCCGCTCGCCTGCGTCTGCATCCCTTCGTTGACCATCTGGAAGCGCGGCGCGAGCGTCTGCACTTCGGCGATGATCTGCGACAACTGCCCGCCCACTTGCTGGACATCGCGCATCCCGCGGCGCACCTCCTCCGAGAACTTGTCCATTCCCATCACGCCCGCCGACACCGCCGACTGGATCTCCTTCACCGTCTGCTCGATGTCGTACGTCGCGACGGCCGTCTGATCGGCGAGGCGGCGGATCTCGGTCGCGACGACCGCGAAGCCGCGCCCGTATTCGCCCGCCTTCTCCGCCTCGATCGCCGCGTTCAGCGACAGCAGGTTGGTCTGGTCGGCGACCTTCGTGATCGTCGCGACAACCTGATTGATGTTGATCGCCTTCTCGTTGAGGATCGCGAGCTTCGCGTTCACCGAGCCCGCCGCGTCCATCACGCTGCGCATCGTCTCGCCCATCCGCGTGAGGCCGCTCTGGCCGACGCCCGCGAGCGTCGCCGACTGCTCGGCCACCCCCGACACTTCGTTCATCGTACGCAGCAGATCGCGCGACGTCGCGAAGATCTCGCGCGACGTCGCACCGATCTCGGTCGTCGTCGCCGCGGTTTCGTTCGCGGTCGCCTGCTGCTCGCGCGAGGTCGCCGCGATCTCGGCGACCGACGTCGTCACCTGCAGCGACGACTGCTGCGCCTGCGCGACGAGCGCGGTCAGCTCGTCGGCCATCCGGTTGAAGCCGCTCTCGAGCGTGCCGAATTCGTCGCTGCGGCCGAGGTTCAGGCGCTGCGTCAGGTTGCCGGTGCGCATCACGTCGTGCACGTCGATGAGCCGTGCCATCGGCACCGTCACCGCGCGATGCAGCAGATAGCCGAGCGCAAGCGCGGTCACGAGCACGACGCCGAGCGCCACCGCGAGCGTGATCTCGGTGCCGTGCACCGATTCGCGGATCAGCGTCGCCGACTGATCGGCGAAGCGCCGGTTCTCCTGCACGAGAATGTTCGCATGACGAATCACCTCTTCCCACGCGGGCGTCATCTTCGCGTACGCGGCGAGCGCGTCGGGCTTCGCGCCATGCGCTTTCTGCACGGTGTCGTTCAACAGCGGCAGGTAGCGGTCATACGCCGCGCGGAACGTGTTGAAGCGCTCCTGGTCGTCGCCGCGAAACGTCGACGCCTGATACGCGGACGACAGCTTGTCGAACTCTTCGAGCAAGCCCGGCACCTTCGCGAGATCGCGCCGGGTCGCGTCGGCATCGGCGTCGACGAACACCGCGCGCTGCAGCGTGATGTACGACTCGTTCGCCGCCGCGCGCAGCGACGACGCGAGATAGACGCCCGGCAGCGAATCGCGCTCGATGCTGACCGCCTCGTCGTTGATCGCGCGCAGGCGCTGGTAGGACAGCGCCGCCATGAACAGCATCAGCACGAACAGCACGCCGAAGCTGAACAGGATCCGGTTGCCCAACGTGAGCCGGCTGCCGGCGGCGGGTTTGCGGAGTGTCTCGTTGCTGGCGCGAGGCGTCACAGTGGGCATGTCGTTCTATCCGGCTGGCGGAAATCAGGTGAATGAAGCGGCGCGCGGCGCGCCGGGCGAATCGCATCGATCCCGGCGCGACGCGCAACCCGGGCCTCGCGAGTGTAACTTGAACCACCGCAAACGAGATGTGCCCGCGCGCGAACGCTGCGCGCATTGCGCGCCACGCGTCACACGGCGCTCACATCCTTCGGAATCCGAAGTCCCGCGAGAAAGCCGCGCGGCGTGTAGCGCATCAGGATCTGCCCGCGATGCTTCGCGGCCGTCGCGCGCACGAACGCGAGACCGAGCCCGAAGCCGCCGCGCTGCGCGCCGCCCGCCGGCACGAGCCGCACGAACGATTCGGTCGCGGCCGCGCGCTGCTCGGGCGCGATGCCCGCGCCTTCGTCCTCGACGCCGATCAGCCAGCCGTCGCCGTCCTCGACGAGCGTGCAGCGCACCTCGGAGCCCGCGGGGCCGTACTTCAGCGCATTATCGACGAGGTTCGCGACCGCGCGCGTGAGCATCATCCGGTCGCCGATGCACAGGCACTCTGTCGGCGGCACGTCCGCGCGCACGCGGCTGCCGACGCTGCCCGCCTTCTCCCAGAGTTGGTCGACGGCGTCGAGCACGACCTCGTTCAGGCTCACGGTGTCGCTCGGCCGTTTCTCCGATTGCGCGCGCGTCAGATGAATGAAGCCGTCGGCGAGCGCGAGCGCGCGGCGCGCATGCATCTCGATCCGCTCGAGGATCGGCGGCATCGCGCCGTGCTCGTTGCGATAGACGTCGAGGAGCGCGAGGATCGACGTCTGCGGCGTGCGCATGTCGTGCGACAGGAAGTCGAGCACCTCGTCGCGCTGCCGCAGCATCAGATACGAATTCGAGTGGTAGCGGATGCGCGCGATCAGCTCGATCGTGTCGGGCAGCTTGACGAGATAGTCGTTCGCGCCGGCGACGAACGCCGCGCGCTTGACGACGGGCTCCTCCTTCGCCGACAGCACGATGATCGGCACGCGGGCCGTCTGCGCGTCGGCGCGCCACGCGCGCACGAGGTCGAGGCCGTCGATGTCGGGCATCACGAGATCCTGCAGGATCACGGTCGGCTTCACTTCCTTCGCCATCGCGAGCGCGCGCTGCGCGTCGGTGCATGTGTGCAGCACGATGTCGCTCTCCGGGACGAGCGAGCGGCGAATCACTTCGCCGACGAACGCCTGGTCGTCGACCAGCAGCACCGAGATCCCCGATTCGAGCGAATCCGGAGCATTATCCCTGCTCGTTTTGTTCATCATGTCTTAGCACTACACAATCGTTGCCTTGTCGCCTGTTCCGCCAGCCCCGTTCGTCGCTCGCTTGCCCGGCATGGTGAGGCATGCGACCGCGTGAGCGCGAGCCCGCCGTTCCTCGCAGGACGGCAATGAAACGGGCCCTCATTCTTTCTCAAAACGGATATAAAGCACCGATATTAAATGAAATTAAGTCGGCTCGCCGATCTCGCGCGATAATCGCAGCGCATTTCACTTCCTTTTACGATCGAATCTTCGGTCGATCAGGCAAAAACGCGTATCGGAACGATCCGGTTGATTCGATAGCCACAATGCGCCGGATACGCCCGGCACGCAATTGCATCCGTGCAGTGTGTTATCTGCCAGCCACAGTCTGATTTATCAATTGCGCCTGCAACACTGCAAGATGTGGAAGCGCAAACGTTTTCGTCGATGCGGATCGCCGAACATGCGTCGAATGTGCGCCGGCGGGCGGGAAACGGTCCGCGACGCTTGCCGGACAGGCGTTTGCGGCATGCGCGCGACGCGCGCCGCCGTCGCGCCCGGCCGTGCGCGCGAACATGCGAAACCACGGCGCCCGGATGCGCGGGACGTCGGTTTGACCGTCTGGTCGGTGGGCGATAGCATGCCGAACGTTGTGCAGCCGCGCGCGTCGCAGGCGAGCCCCGGCGCCATCGCGAACGTTCCGCGCATCACGCGTCACTATCCGTTTTTTCGAGATATCGGCGATCGAGGCCGCTGATTCCTTATCTCAATATTCCCGCAATTTTCGTTTAAAACGAGCGCAGCACTTTCTTATCCAATTATTCACGGTATCCTCATGAAACCGAGTTACCGCGTTGGTGAAACTATCTCGAAAATGGCCACATTCGACGTGGATTCCGTGCGCCGGATCGACGCGATTCGGCGGACTGATCGTCAGCGGTACGCATTATTCGGCGCTGATGATGGGCATGGTCGCGACCTTTCTCAGCGAGCGGCGGGCGACACGGTGACGAGGGCATGACGGATCGTCGCGATCGCGGCAGCCTGGCTGCGATCGCCCGCCCGTGCCAGCCGCTCCGGTCGCCGCGTCCGATTCGGATGGCGAAAGAACAAGTCCGACGAATCCCGCGGACATCTCGCGGCGAGACCGCGCAGGCGCGGGCGAACGCGGCGCCGAACCGCCCCGCCGCGTTCAGCGCCGGCGCACGACCATCAAGCGCAGCTCGGTCATGTCCTCGATCGCGTAGCGGATTCCTTCGCGGCCGAGCCCCGAGTCCTTCACGCCGCCGTATGGCATGTTGTCGACGCGGAATGACGGCACGTCGTTGATCACGACGCCGCCCACTTCGAGTTCGTCCCATGCGCGCTGCGCATGCGACAGCGAATCGGTGAACACGCCCGCCTGCAGGCCGAAGTCGCTGTCGTTCACGCGCGCGAGCGCGTCGTCGAAATCGGAGTACCGCTCGAGCAGCGCGACCGGGCCGAACGCCTCCTTCCGATACAGATCCTGATCGCGGCGCACCTCTTCGAGCAGCGTCGCCTCGAACATCGCGCCATCGACCTTGCCGCCCGCGACGATCTTCGCGCCCGCCGCCACCGCCGCGTCCATCCAGCCCGCGAGCCGCCGCGCCTCGGATTCGGAGATCATCGGGCCGACGAACGTGGCCGGGTCCTTCGGATCCCCCATCTTCAGCGAGCGCGTCTTCGCGATCAGCCGCTCGCGCAGCGCATCATAAACATCCGCGTGCGCGATGATCCGCTGCACGCCGATGCAACTCTGCCCGGATTGGTAGTACGCGCCGAACGCGAGACGATCGACGACGTAGTCGAGCCGTTCGCGCTGGTCGGCGTCGACGATCGCCGCCGCGTTGCCGCCCAGCTCGAGCACGACCTTCTTCTTGCCCGCCTTCTCCTTCAGCGCCCAGCCGACGGCGGGCGAGCCCGTGAACGACAGCAGCTTGAAGCGCTCGTCGGTCGTGAAAAGATCAGCGCCGTCGCGGTGCGCGGGCAGGATCGAGAACGCGCCCTTCGGCAAATCGGTTTCCGCGAGCACCTCGCCGATGATCAGCGCGCCGATCGGCGTGCGGCTCGCGGGCTTCAGCACGAACGGGCAGCCGGCGGCGAGCGCGGGCGCAACCTTGTGCGCGGCGAGGTTCAGCGGGAAATTGAACGGCGAGATGAACGAGCACGGGCCGATCGGCACGCGCTTGTAATAGCCGCTGTAGCCCTGGGCGCGCGGCGAGATTTCGAGATTGACGAGGCCGCCCTCGATGCGCACCGATTCCTCGGCCGCGACGCGGAACGTATCGATGAGGCGCGTCACTTCGCCCTTCGAATCGTTGATCGGCTTGCCCGCCTCGATGCACAGCGCCTCGGCGAGCTCGTCGAAGCGTTCGCGAAAGCGCGCGACGCAGTGTTCGAGGATCGCCTGCCGCTTGAACGCGGGCAGCGCGCGCAACGGCTTCTGCGCGTCGACGGCCGCCGCGATCGCGGCGTCGATCGCCTTCGCATCGGCAAGCGCGACGCGCGTCGCGACCGTGCCGCTGTACTTGTCGGTGACGTCGAGATCGGTGTTCGCGTACACCGCCTCGTTTGCGAGGTAATACGGATAGGTTTCCTTCAGCATGTCGAATGACTCCGTCCGGTTGATGTCCGGTTGATCCGCGGTCCGCCTGCTGCGTCACAGTTGCGCCGACAGGCGCTTGATTTCGCGATTGAGCACGCGCTCGTTGTCCGAGTAGTCGATCGGCACGTCGATCAGATGCACGCCCGGCGACGCGAAGCACTCGCGCACGAGCGGCTCGAGCGCGTCGGCCGACGCGATCCGGTGCCCGTGCGCGCCGTAGCTCTGCGCATACGCGACGAAATCCGGGTTCGCGAGCGTCATCGCGTAATCGGGGAAGTTCATGTTCTCCTGCTTCCAGCGGATCATGCCGAACGCGTCGTCGCGCAGGATCATCACGACGAGATCGAGCTTGAGCCGCACCGCCGTTTCGAGCTCCTGAGAATTCATCATGAAGCCGCCGTCGCCGCACACGGCGATCACCTTGCGCTGCGGATGCACGATCTTCGTCGCGATCGCCGACGGCAGCCCCGCGCCCATCGACGCGAGCGCGTTGTCGAGCAGCAGCGAGTTCGGCTCGTGCGCGCGCCAGTAGCGTGCGAACCAGATCTTGTACATGCCGTTGTCGAGACACACGATGCCATCTTCCGGCAGCGACCGGTACAGATCGTTGACGATGCGCACCGGATACATCGGAAAGCGCGGATCGTCCTGCCCCTTCTTCAGGTGCGCCTCGAAGTGCTCCTTGATCAGCATGAAGCGCGAGAAATCCCAGTGCGGCTGCCGCGTGAGCTTCTCCTTCATCTGCCACACCGCGTTCGCGATGTCGCCGACGACCTCGATCTGCGGGAAGTAGACGGGATCGACCTGCGCGCCGAGGAAATTCACGTGGATCACGGTCTTGTCGTCGGCGCGCATGAAGAACGGCGGCTTCTCGATCACGTCGTGGCCGACGTTGATGATGCAGTCAGCGTGCTCGATCGCGCGGTGAACGAAATCGCCGTCCGACAGCGTCGCGTTGCCGAGCCACAGCGGATGCGTCTCGTCGATCACGCCCTTGCCCATCTGCGTCGTGAAGAACGGAATGCCCGTCGTGTCGACGAACTCCTTGAGCATCTTGCAGGTGGTCTTGCGATTGCCGCCCGCGCCGATCATCAGGAGCGGATGGCGCGCCGCCTGGATCGCGTCGATCGCGCGCGCGAGCGCCTTCTCCTCGGCGATCGGCCGGCGGCTGTAGCTCGCCGGAATCGGCTCGCCGTCGCCCTCCTCATGCGCGATGTCCTCGGGCAATTCGAGATGCGTCGCGCCCGGGCGCTCTTCCTCCGCGCGCCGGAACGCCTCGCGCACCGCCGACGGAATGTTGCCGATCGACACGATCTGCCGCGTGAGCTTCGTGAGCGGCTGCATCATCCCGACGACGTCGACGATCTGGAAGTGCCCCTGCTTGCTCGACTTGATCGGCTTTTGCCCGGTGATCATCAGCATCGGCATGCCGCCCAGTTGCGCATACGCGGCCGCGGTGACGAAGTTCGTCGCGCCGGGCCCGAGCGTCGCGAGACATACGCCCGTCTTGCCGGTCAGCCGCCCGTAGGTGGCCGCCATGAAGCCCGCCGCCTGCTCATGCCGGGTCAACACGAGCTTGATCCGGGATCGCCGCAGCGATTCGAGCAGATCGAGGTTTTCCTCGCCGGGAATGCCGAACACATACTGGACGCCTTCCGCCTCCAGCGCCTTCACGAACAGATCGGATGCTTTCATGGGGACTCTCGGTTGGTGCCGCGCATCCGGTCTACGGTCCGCGCGGCGTTGAGCGACGCGCGCGCCGGCCTACGGCGCGCGCGACCCTTTCCTTCGACAGACAAAAGCAACAGCAAGCCATGCGAAACAGCCGCGGCGATGCACGGCGCGGCCCGCTTCAGCCCAATTCAGCCGGCGCGCGCTCGACGGCGCGCCAGTGGCGGGGGCGCTTTCCGATTGTAGGTGATCGACGAAAAAGTCGCTTCGGGCCGCACGGTTTACGAAACGATGACAGACGCGCCAGGCGCGCGCCGCTACCCCTTCGCATGCTCGGCCGCAATCTCCTGCAGATCGAGATCGCGTTCGAGCAGATACAGCATCTCGTCGTGAATCTGCCCGCCGCGATGCAGCCGCAGCAGCTCCGCGCGGCCGGCCGCGATCGCCGCGAGCACGACGTCATAGTGCGCTTCACGCTCGCTCTGCGCAAACGCGGGCTCGTTCTGATGGCGCGCGGTCATGTTCGCGCGGTACGTATATTGCTCGAGCAGCCGCGGGTGGATCACGTTGCCGTCGGCGTCGCGCACGAGCGGCTGGATCGCCGCGAGTTGCGCGGCCTCGACGCGCGCCCACGTCTGCGGCTCCGTCAGATGATGCGCGGCTCGCCCCGGATCGCGCAGCTTCAGCAGCCGGATCAGCGGCCCGATCGTCGTGCCCTGCAGCAGCACGGTGACGAGAATCACCGCGAACGCGGCGACGAGGATCAGGTCGCGGCCCGGCATCGCGTCCGGCAGCGACAGCGCGATCGCGAGCGTCACGACGCCGCGCATCCCGGCCCAGCTCATCACGGCCGCCGCCTTCCAGTCGCCGCGCAAGCCGCGCCCGCGCACACGCGCGACGGGCGCCTTCAGCAGCTCGACAGCGAACACCCAGACGAAACGCGACGCGACGACGGCGACGAGCACCGCGACCACCGCGGGCGTCATCGTCGCGAACACCTCGCCGAGCCCGCCGAGCCGCTCGATCACGCCGCGCAGCGACAGCCCGATCAGCACGAACACGAGCGCCTCGAGCAGGAACACGATCACCTGCCAGAACGCGGTGCCGCGATTGCGCACCGACGCCGAGAACACCTCGTGCTGATGCCAGCCGAGCATCATCCCGGTCGTCACGGTCGCGATCACGCCGGACACCTCGAACATCTCGCCCGCGATATAGCTGATCCATGCGGCGAGAACGGCCACCGTGATCACCAGATAGTCGTCTTCGATGAGCTTCAGGAGCCGCACGATCAGCCAGCCGACGACGCCGCCGACCGCGACGCCGCCGACGCCGAGCTCCGCGAAGCGCACGACGGCGTCGCCCGCGCTGAACGCGCCCGTCAGCGCGGCGGCGACCGCGAAGCGAAACAGCACGAGCCCTGCGGCGTCGTTCAGGAGGCTCTCGCCTTCGAGCAGCACCATCAGCCGGCGCGGCAGCGCGACGCGCTCGAGCACGGCCTTCGCGGCGACCGCGTCGGGCGGCGACACGATCGCGCCGAGCGCGAAGCACGCGGCCCACGGCAGCCCCGGCGCGACGAGATGCACGGCAACGCCAACGGCGAGCGTCGTGAAGGCGACCGCGCCGATCGCAAGCATCATGATGCCGCCGACGTTGCGCTTGAATTCCTCCCACACCGAGAAGTACGCGCCGTCCATCAGCAGCGGAGGCAGGAACACGATCAGCACGAGATCGGGATCGAGATTGACGGGCGGCAGCCCAGGCAGGAACGCGATGCCCGCGCCGCCGACGAGCAGCGCGGCCGCGGGCGGCAGCTTGAGCCGCTTCGCGAGCAGCTCGAGCGCGACGATCGCGAGAAAGGACAGCAAAACGAGCTTGAATGCCGAGACCGGGGACATGACGCGCCTTCCACGCTGGGATTGAACGGCCGAACCCGAACGAACGGTCGGCCCGGTCGCGCGATTACAGCATGAGCATGCATCCCGCGTCGAGCGCGCGAATGTCAAATCCGTTCAGGGCGCCGATGTTTGCGCGCGGCGATGCGGCGGCGCGCGAGCGCCTCAGTAGGGCAGCGCGCCCACCCACCGTGCGATGCTCGACACCGCGTAGAGCCCGAGCCCGATCAGCCCGCCGACCAGCGTGCCGTTGATCCGGATGTACTGCAGGTCCTTGCCGATGTTCAACTCGATCTGCCGCGACATCTCGCGCGCGTCCCAGTTCTTCACGGTGTCGCTGATGTGCCGCGTCAGGAATTCGGCGAACTCGGGCGCCATCTCGCTCGCCGCG
The DNA here is from genome assembly GCF_001513745.1 of Burkholderia humptydooensis. Taxonomy (NCBI): domain Bacteria; kingdom Pseudomonadati; phylum Pseudomonadota; class Betaproteobacteria; order Burkholderiales; family Burkholderiaceae; genus Burkholderia; species Burkholderia humptydooensis. Next base: position 2,492,978 of record NZ_CP013382.1, read on the forward strand.
CGCTCGACGTGCTCGTTCATCGAATCGCGCAGTTGCGGGCTCTGCGCGAGGCGCTCGCCGAGCCAGCCGCCGAGCGCCGTCGCGCGCTGGTGGACGACCGAATCGTCGCGCGCGAGGTCGGCCTTCAGCCACGCGCGCAACTGGTCCCACAGGTCCTTCATGTAGCGGTTGAACGCGTCGCCGTCGCGCAGATAGCGCTTGATCTCCTCGCCCTTTCCGATGAACGCCGGGTCGCCCTTCAGCCGCGCGACGAGGCGCGCGGCCGCGTCGTCGAAGCTGCGCCGCAGCCGGTGCTCCGGGTCCTCGGCGATCTGCGTGAGCACCCGCGTGACGACGTTCGAGATCAGCTCCGCGCCGTGCTCGCCGAGCCAGTTCGTCGGCAGCAGCTTCTCCATCTTCGGGAACTGGTATTTGAGCCAGTCGACGATGTACGTCGCGATCGACGCGCGATTGTCGGGATCGCGAAGGAATCCGACGATCTGCGCGATTCCGTCGTCGAGGAGCGCCTGGTGGCGGCCGTCCTTCGTCAGCGTGTCGAGGATCGCGCCCGCCGATTGCGACAGGTCGATCCGGTCGAGCACCGCATGGAACGCGTCCTTCATGAACGACTGGATGCGCACGTCGTCGGTCATGTCGAGCCCGAACGCGATGAGGCGCGCCGCGTAGCCGCCGAGCACGTCCGCGTTGCGCGGCGTCGCGAGCCACTGCGCGAGCCGGGCGGCCGGATCGTGCCGCTTGATCAGCGCGACGATCGACGCCGGATCGAGAAACTTCTCGTGCACGAATGCGGCGAGATTGTCGGCGATTTTTTCCTTGTTCTGCGGAATGATCTCCGTATGCCGCGACACGAACGGGATCGGCACGCGGCGAAACAGCGCGACGACCGCGAACCAGTCGGCGAGCGCGCCCACCATCGACGCCTCCGCGACCGCCTTGACGCCGTCGATCCAGAAACCGCGCGGCGCGAACAGCGTCGCCGCGAACACGCCGGCCGCGGCGAGCAGCAGCGCGAGCGCGCGCCGCTTGCTGTTCCGGAGTTCCCGTTCCTTGTCGTCGAGCATCGCGATCCGGCCGTATCGATTCCGCACGTCAGCCGCGCGGCGGCGCGGACGGCAGGAACCTCATCATCAGCAGCTCGTCCGCGTAGCCGTTCGCGCCCTTGAGCGCGCGCGGCTCGACGCCGTACGCGACGAAGCCGTGCCGCTCGTAGAACGCGCGCGCCGCGCCGTTGCCGTCGATGACGGCAAGCGTCACCTGCTCGACCGTCTGCGCCGCGGCCGCGAGCGCCGCGTCGAGCAGCGCCGCGCCGACGCCGAGCCGCCGCGCGGCGGGCGCGACGTACACGCCCCACAGGAAGCCCTTGTGGCGCTCCTTCGCGCCGTCCAGCCGCTTGAAGCCGGCCATGCCGGCGATCGCGCCGTCCACGTATGCGCCGAACACGATCGAGCTGTCGAGCCGCTGCGCGAACGCGGCGAGGGAACGCTCGGCCTCCGCGTCGTAGGTCGAGCCGAACGCCTCCGGCGCGTCGCGCAGCGCGGCGAGACGGATCGCGCGGTAGTCGGCCGCGTGCGCGGCGAAGAGCCGCCTGATTTCGACGGACGGGGCGGATGCCGGATGAGTCATGACGGGCTTCGCGAGCGGGAGAAATGGACTCGTCAGATGGTACACCGGCCGGCGCGCGGCTCGGTTGACCCGCGTCGTCGGCGCCACTTAGAATGCCTTCGCGCGGTGCACCGGCCTGCCGCGCCGTCGATTCGACGTTTCGTTCCGACAGATGCCCGAAGGAGTCCCCAACGTGCCGGATCGCCCCGCCCGCCGCCGCCTTGCGCCGCGCCGTCCGCTGCGCATCGTGACGGCCGCCGCGCGCGCGCTCGCCCTGTGCGCGGCGCTCGGGCTCGCCGGCTGCGCGACGCACCCGCCCGCCACCGCGCTCGACCGCACGGTCTCTCGCGCGCTGCCGCCCGATGCGCCGACCCCGCTCGCCGACGCGCTCGCCGCGCAGGCGCGCGTGCATCCGGGCGAATCGGGCTTCGTCGTGCTGCCGCGCGGCGACGAGGCGCTGCAGATGCGGATCGCGGTCGCGCGCGCGGCGGCGAAGACGCTCGACATCCAGTACTACATCGCCGCCGAGGACACGACGGGCAAGCTGCTGCTCGGCGCCGCGCTGTATGCGGCCGATCGCGGCGTGCGCGTGCGGATGCTCGTCGACGATCTGAACTTCAAGGACGTCGACAGGCTGATGGCCGCGCTCGATGCGCACGCGAACCTCGAAGTCCGCGTGTTCAACCCGTTCGGCGCCGCGCGCCTCGGGATGTTCGCGCGCACCGCGAACGTCTTCACGCGGATCGACAATTTCACGCGCCGGATGCACAACAAGGCGATGATCGCGGACAACCAGATCGCGATCGTCGGCGGGCGCAATCTCGGCGACGAGTATTTCAACGCGAGCCCGACGCTGCAGTTCCGCGACCTCGACGTGCTCGCGGCCGGCCCCGTCACGCGCGACGTTTCCACGAGCTTCGACGCATACTGGTCGAGCGCGCTCACGTATCCGCTGCCGGCGCTGAATCAACGGCGCTACGACGCGAAGGATCTGGATGCGGCGCGCGACGCGCTGCGCGCGCACTGGCGCGCGAATGCGACGCCGTTCAACGCGAAGCCGCTGAACGCGACGCCGCTCGCCGCGCAGATCGCGCGCAACGAGCTCGGCCTCGTCTGGGCGAGCGCGGAATTCACGGCCGATTCGCCCGACAAGATCGCCGCGCCCGACGACAGCTACAAGAGCCCGCCGATGCAGCGGCTCTTCGAACTGACGCGCGACGCGCAGCGCGAATTCCTCGTGCTGTCGCCGTATTTCGTTCCGCACGACGCGGGCGTGAAGGCCCTCGGCCGGCTGACCACGCGCGGCGTGCGCGTCGCGATCCTGACGAATTCGCTCGCCGCGACGGACGCGGTCGCCGTGCAGGCGGGCTACGCGCCGTATCGCGCGGCGATGCTGAAACACGGCGTCGAGCTGTACGAATACAAGCCGGATCAGGGCCGATCGCGCATCGGCATGCTGGGTTCGCGCTCGCGCGCGAGCCTGCATGCGAAGGCGTACGTGATCGACCGGAAGATTCTCGTGATCGGCTCGATGAATCTCGACCCGCGTTCCGCGCACCTGAACACGGAGCTCGCGCTCGTGATCCACAGTCCGCAACTCGCGAACGAAGTCGCGAATCTGTTCGACGAAGTGACGAAGCCGACGATCAGCTACCGCGTGACGCTCGCACCCGATGCGCCGCACGCGCCCGCCTGGCCGCTCGTGTGGACCGAAGTCGCCGACGGCCGCGTGCGCACGTACAGCGTCGATCCGAACGCGGGCTTCTATCGGAACCTGCTCGCGGGATTTTGCCTGCTGCTGCCGATCGACGATCAGCTTTGACGCAAGACGCGGCGCGCGATGTCGCCTCCGTCGCGCTTACAGCGCCGTGCGAATCCTCACGGCGAGCGCCTCCAGCTCGGCCGCATCGGCCATTTCGCGCGCGTGCATCTTGAGCGGCTCGTCGGCCCAGCGCGGGATCACGTGGAAATGCACGTGCGGCACCGTCTGGCCCGCCGCCGCGCCGTTGAACTGGCCGATGAAGAGCCCTTCCGGCTCGAGCGCGCTGCGCAGCGCGAGCGCGACACGCTTCGTCATCTTCATCGCCTCGGCCGCGGCCGCCTCGGACAGCTCGTAGAACGTCTGCGCCGCCTCTTTCGGCACGACGAGCGCGTGCCCCTTCGATTGCGGCATGATGTCCATGAACGCGAGCGTCGTGTCCGTTTCGCACAAACGGATGCACGGCACCTCGCCACGCAGGATCTTCGCAAAAATGTTCGATTGATCGTAGGCCATCAAAGTCTCCCGGCTCGCGAGCCTGTCTGTCGGATGTCAGTCAACACGCGATTCTTACCGGTCGCGCGCGAACGCGCAAGCGATACGGCGCACGATCGCGCCTGCGCGCGAGCATCGGCCGCGTGCGCGTGCGCGGGCGCGATCGGCGTCGATCCGGGAGCGATTGCGCGAAACGCACGCCGGCGCGTAACGGCCGGCGCGCGCCGGTCATTGCGCGCCGCCCCGCAGCATCGAGCGCAACGCGACCGACGGGTCCGCGAGACACGCGGGATCGAGCGCGACGTTCGCCGTCATCAAGCGCCGGCACCCGGCGATCTCGCGCCCCGCGTTGACGGCCGCGACCGCCCGCAGCTCCCGGCGCGCGTTCAGCCCGAACACGCAAAATGCGCGGTCGCGCTCGGGCGAGCCGCGCAACACGAGCGTCTGCCCGCCGTCGAAGAGCCCGAGCGTCTGCAGGTTGCAGTCGTACTGATCGGACCACAGCCACGGCCATTGCGCGTAGGCCTCGTCGCCGCCGAGCATGTTCGCCGCGGCGACGGCCGGCTGATTCTCGGCGATCTGCCATGACTCGATCCGCAAATGCCGGCCGACGAGCGGGTTGAAATGCCGCGTGACCTCGCCCGCCGCGAAGATTGCCGCATCGGCGGTGCGGCACCGCTCGTCGACGCGGATGCCGTCGTCGACATGAAGGCCCGCCGCCTGCGCGAGCTCGACGTTCGGCACGATGCCGATGCCGGCCACGACGACGTCGGCCGCGATCCCGCCCGCGCTCGTTTCGACGACGGCCATGCCGTTCGCGCCGCGGCGGATGCGCTCCGGCAGCGCGCCGAGCCGCACGTCGACGCCGTGCCGCGCATGCAGCGCGAGCGCGAACGCGCCGACGGCCTCGGGCATTGCGCGCTGAAGCAGCCGTGGTGCGGGCTCGACAATCGTCGCGCGGCAGCCGAGCCGCACCGCCGACGCGGCGACCTCGAGCCCGATGAAGCCGCCGCCCAGCACCGCGACGCGCTTGCCCGGCGCGAGCGCCGCGCGCAGCGCGCGGGCGTCGGCGACCGTGCGCACGTAGTGGACGGCCACGCCGGCGTCGACCGGTCCGGCGAAGCGCCGCACGCGCGAACCGGTCGCGATCAACAGCCGCGCGTAGCCGAGGCTCGCGCCGTCGCTCAGGCGCACCCGCTGCGCGCGGCGCTCGATCGCCTCGACGCGCACGCCGAGCCGCAGCGCGATGTCGCGCTCGCGATACCACGCGGCGTCGCGCACGAACGCGCGGCGCTCGCCTTCGTCGCCGCCGACGAGCGCGTCCTTCGACAACGCGGGCCGGTCGTACGGCAGCTCGGGCTCCGCGCCGATCATCACGATGCGCGCGGCAGGATCGCGCTCGCGCAGCGTCTCGGCCGCGCGGCGCGCCGCGTGCCCGCCGCCCGCGATCAGATACGGATCATTCGTCGACATGGATCTCGACCCGACCGTCGACGATGCGAACCGGATACACGCGCACGGGCTCCGTCACCGGCGCGCATTTCGGCGCGCCGGTGCGGATGTCGAAGAGCCCCTGATGCAGCGGACACTCGACGCAGCCGTTCTCGGCGAATCCTTCGGACAGCCGTGCGTGTCCGTGCGTGCACAGGTCATGCAGCGCGAACACGTCGTCGCCCAACCGGAACACCGCGATCGGCCTGCTGCCGACGACGCGCGCGGCCGGCTCGCCCTCGGAGAATTCGTCGAGTGCGCCGAGCGGATGCCATGCGGCGACGGTTTCCTGGCTCATGCTTCGAACTCCTTGTCGAATCAGATCGGCGTCGCGAGCAGCGTCTGCACGCGCGACGTGTCGTAAATCACGCGCTTCTTCCTGTAGCGCAACCCTGCGGCCGTGCGCACGACCGTGTCGTAATACTTGCCCGCCTGGTAGACGTTCGATTCGCCGTCGCTGCGCGTCTGCACGACGACGTAGCTGCTCTCGGTCTCGATCTCGCCGTCCTGGCCGCCGACGATCGCGAGCCCGGACGTCAGGTGCCGGTACGTGTGCGCCTCGTAGATGTTCGCGTGGCGCAGCGACACGACGCGATCGCGCAGCATTCGCCGGTTCGTGCAGTGGACGATGCCGATCGGCAGCCCCAGGTCCGCGTTTTCCTTCGGGACGATCTCGTACAGGCAGTCTTCGGTGAAGAGCTCCGGCCAGCGCTCGAGGCGGTCGTTGTCGAGATGGCCGATGTAGCGGTCCTGCAGCAGGTGCAGCTCGTACCACGTGCGAATGTCGTCGGTGATGTCGTCGGTGATGCCGGTCATGTTCGCCTCCCGCTTCAATAGCCCATCAACTGCTGGTAGCCGACCCAGAACTTGCGGATCAGGCTTTCGGTGATCGCCGTGTCCTGCTGGTCCGGATTGCCGCGCGACATCTCGATCACCGACGCCGCGTGCGCATCGCGCACGGTGCCGCGCTGGACGAGCTCGGTCGCCTCGGTGTCCTCCATCGAGATATAGCCGGCGGGCCCGACGAGGTTTGCCTGCCTGATCCGCAAATCGCGCAGCTCGGGCGTGTCGTCCGCGTAGCCGAAGAAGTGGAAGATCAGCTCGAAGTTCTTCGGCCCCTTCGGCAGCAGTTGGCGCGCGACGAGCGTGTTGTGGATCTGCTGGATCACGAGCTGCGGGAAGATCGGCTGGATATGATTCGTCGTGTCCTCGTCGTATTCGGATACCAGCGCGAGGATCGAATCGTCCTCGAGCGAAAAACCTTCGTCGAACGAACGGATGTTCTGCTGCTTGTACGCGGTCGCGGTGTCCGCGTCGTCGCGCGTCTTCGTCATCGTGATGATGCTGTGCAGCCCGTGCGTCGCGTCCGGGATCGAACGCGCCTTCATCCCGACGCGGAAGATGTTGAACGTCGTATGGAACAGATGCAGCATGCTCGCGTGATACGGGTCCTTCACGTTCTCGAAGTACAGCTTCCAGTTCGATTTCGAGAACTGCCGTGTGCAGCCGAGATACTCGATCGGCTTGTGGAAGATCCGGTCGATCCACGGCCGCATCTGCGCGCCGAGGTAATCGGGTAGCGGCGCGACGGCGTCGCTGAACGTCGCGAACACGAGGCCCTTGTAGCTGTCGACTTGCAGCTTGCGCAGCCCGTGGTTTTTCGGATCGAAATCCGCGGGCATTCCGGCCATGCCCTTCTGGCCGCGCCGGAACGGCACGCCGAGCAGGTTGCCTTGGCTGTCGAAGCTCCATTGGTGATATACGCACGTGTGCGAGCTTGCGTTGCCGCGCGCCTTGCGGCACACCTGCGCGCCGCGATGCGCGCAGCGGTTCACCCACGCGGCGAGTGTGCCGTCCTCGCGGCGCGTGACGACGACGGGCGTATCGCCGACGAACGTGCTCTTGAAGTCGCCCGGCTTCGGGATTTCCGCTTCGAGCGCGACGAAATTCCACGTCTGCCCGCGGAAGATTCGCTCCTGCTCGCGGTCGTACACCGCTTGCGAGCTGAACACCTTGTACGGCACGCGCGAGCCGTCGTCGTGCGGGAATCGCACGTCGGACGAATCGGTGTGATCGATCAGTATCACTGGAGATTCGGTCGGGTCCATTGTTGTCTCCTGTCGATCGGAGTTAGCGCTTCAGCGCTTACTCCGATCCCATGCCGTGGTTGACCAGAGTTAGCGCTTCAGCGCTTACTCTGGTCCCTCGGCGGTCGATCGGAGTTAGCGCTTCAGCGCTTGCTCCGATCCCATGCCGTGGTTGACCAGAGTTAGCGCTTCAGCGCTTACTCTGGTCCCTCGGCGGTCGACCGCAGTTAGCGCTTCAGCGCTTGCTCCGATCCCATGCCGTGGTTGACCAGAGCTGGCGCTTCAGCGCTTACTCTGGTCCCTCGGCGGTCGACCGCAGTTAGCGCTAAGAGACGGTTTCAAAAAGAGTCCAAGGGGCTGTTAACTTTTTCAGCATCCTGTTAACCTTGGCCGTCGTGACAGACGGGCCAAGGAGATGGGTAAGCCAATCATTGATGACGAACTGTGGGCACTGATCGAAGCACTGCTACCTCCGCCAAAGCCGCGCCGCTTCAAGTACCCCGGTCGCAAGCCGGTAGCGGACCGTGCGGCTTTGACGGGCATACTTTTTGTGCTGAAGACGGGCATTCGTTGGCGCGACTTACCGTCCGAAATGGGATGCGGCTCAGGCGTAAGTTGTTGGCGCAGGCTGCGCGATTGGCAGCAAGCCGGTGTGTGGGATCGACTGCACGCGGTGCTGCTGGCGAAACTGCGAGCAGCCGAGAAGATCGACTTCTCCCGTGTGGTCGTCGACTCATCGTCGATTCGTGCGGTTGGGGCGGGCGAAAAACTGGCCCGAACCCCACCGATCGAGCTCGACCCGGGTCGAAGCACCACATCGCCACCGACGCCAACGGAACGCCGATCGCGGCGATCCTGACCGGCGCCAATCGTAACGACGTCACCCAACTGGTTCCGCTGATCGAGGCCATTGTGCCGATCGGCGGCGTGCGTGGACGGCCTCTGAGCCGTCCTGCCCGCGTCTACGCCGACCGTGGTTACGACCACGACAAATACCGACGCATCCTTCACGAGCGCAACATCCCCACCAGCATCGCGCGGCGCGGTCAGCCGCACGGTAGTGGCCTTGGAAAAGTCCGTTGGGTCGTCGAACGTACTCATGCTTGGCTGCATCATTTCCGCCGTCTACGTATTCGCTTTGAACGTCGCGCCGACATTCACGAAGCGTTCCTCAAACTCGGCTGCTGCCTGATCTGCTGGAATACCCTGCGGCGAGCCCAGCAGTCTTTATGAAACCGTCTCTAAAGCGCTTGCTCCGATCCCATGCAAGATGCTTGCGATTGACGCGATCGACAATCCGCCTGACGACACCGATTTTTGAAACGCTAGAATTCGCCGTCTATCCGGAAAGTGCGATTGCGGCGACGCAGTATCCACTTCCGGCGGATTTCCGCGCTACGATGCGCGCATCAGACATGCCGCCCGGCCGACGAACGATATTCAGGACGCCGGCGCTTTGTGCGAGGCAGACGATCATGCCCCCGACCCCATTCGATCCGCTCGCGCTGCGCGAGCACCGGCTATTCGAATCGCGCGATCTCGACGAGACGCGCGAGCGGATCTCGCGCGTGATGCAGCCGCACGCGCTGCTGCCGGACGGCACGCGTCACGGGCCGTCGCACATGGATTTCGTGCGGCTCGGCGGGCTAGGAATCGGGACCATCGCGTTCGGCGACGCCATGCGGGTGCGCGTGGATGCGGTCGACGGCTACCACCTGCTGATGTTTTGTCTGACGGGTGCCGCGCAGGTTCGCACGATGGGCCGCGCGTTCGACGTCGATGCGCACACGGGCGTGCTGTGCGCGCCCGGCGAGCCGTTCGACGCGCATCTGTCCCGCGATTGCGAGCAGTTCGTCCTCCGTATCGATGCGGCGACGCTCGCCGCGCACGCGGGCGACACGGCGGCGTCGCTCGATCCGGTGATCGGCGTAGACGATTCGGCGCTGAGCGCGTGGATGCAGCAACTGAAGCTCGTCGCGCGCTCGCCGGAACTGCTCGCGAGCGCGAGCGCGAACCCGCGCGTCGCGGCGCGGCTCGAACAGTTGCTGCTCGATCTGCTGATCGACGGGCATCCGCCTGCCGCGGCGCCCGCGCGGCGCGCCGATCCGGCGCCGGGCTTCGTGCGGCGCGCGCAGGAGTTCATCTACGCGCAGCTCGCGCAGCCGCTGCAACTCGCGGACATCGCGCAGGCGGCAGGCGTGCCCGAGCGCACGCTGCGCGATGGTTTCCTGCAGTTTCGCGGAATGAGCCCGATGCAATACCTGCGCAAGCTGCGCCTCGACCGCGCGCGCGACCTGCTGCGCACGGCGGCGCCCGACCGCAGGATCGCCGAGATCGCGCTCGACTGCGGTTTCGCGCACTTCGGCCGCTTCGCGATCGCCTACCGCGAGCGGTTCGGCGAGCTGCCGTCCGCGACGCTGGCCGATCGGCGCGACGCCTGATTCTTGCGCCATCCTTCGCCCGCGCGCGGCATCCGGCGCGGCGCACGCGCACAAGGGAGACGGCGCGCGGCGTCAGCGGCCTGCCATCAACTCGCGCGCGAGCGAGCAGAACAGCCCGGTCGCGCGGCTTTCGTCGTGCAGCCGCCGGCTCAGGATGATCGGCGACGTCGCGACGGGCTCCGGCAGCCGCCGGTAGACGACGCCCTTCACCCGCACCCCTTCGACGCTCTCCGGCACGAGCGACACGCCGACCTGCGCCGCGACGAGCCCGAGCGCCGTCTGCAGCTCGCGCACCTCGTGCACCGCAGCGGGCGCGAGCCCGCCGTCGCGCAGCGCGGACAGTTGCTGATCGGCGAAGCTCGGCCGCGGCGTGCTCGGATACACGATCAGCGTCTGCCCGGCGATGTCCGCGAGCGAGATCGGCGCACCGGGCGCGGCGAGCGGATGCCCGTGCGGCAACGCCGCGATCAGCCGCTCCTCGACGAGCACCTCGCGCACGAGCTGTTCGTCGTCGAAGCGCAGCCGGCCGAAGCCGATGTCGATGCGCCCGCCCTTCAGCGCGCCGAGCTGCTCGAGCGTGAACATTTCGATCAGTGACAGCTCGACGGCCGGAGCCGCCTCGCGAAACGCGCGAATCACGTCGGGCAGCGCGCCGTACAGCGTCGACGGCACGAAGCCGATCACGATCCGCTCGGCCGCCTGCGCGAGCCGCCGCGTGAGCGGCGCGAGCTCGTCGGCCTGCTCGAGCACGCGCCGCGCCTGCGCGTACAGCACCCGCCCGGCGTCGGTCAGCTTGAGCGGCCGCGCGCCGCGCTCGAAGAGCGGCAGGCCGATCTCGTCCTCGATCAGTTGGAGCTGACGGCTCAACGGCGGCTGCGTCATGTGCAGCCGTTGCGCGGCGCGCGTGATGTTCATCTCCTCGGCCACCGCGATGAAGTACCGGAGCTGACGCAGTTCCATGCATACCTCGAAAGTATGGAAGTAGTCGGAAAGGGTGTTGGACGCCGTCGCGCGTTTGTTTCTACCATGTGTGCGACAGGAGGATTCCGATGATAGCAACAGGCATCACGATCGACCGAGTCACGATCGACCGGGTCACGATCGACCGGGTCGACACGCTGCTCGTCGACGTGCCGACGATCCGGCCGCACCGGCTCGCGGTCGCGACGATGAATTGCCAGACGCTCGTGCTCGTCCGCGTTCGATGCTCGGACGGTATCGAGGGCGTCGGCGAAGGCACGACGATCGGCGGTCTCGCATACGGCGAAGAGAGCCCCGAGAGCATCAAGACGAACATCGACGCCTATTTCGCGCCGCTGTTGCAAGGCGCGGACGCAACCCGCCCGGGCGCCGCGATGGCGCGCGTGCGCAAGCTGCTCCAGGGCAACCGCTTCGCGAAGTGCGCGCTAGAGACCGCGCTCTTCGACGCGCACGCGCGCCGGCTCGGCGTGCCGCTGTCCGAGCTGTTCGGCGGCAGGACGACCGATGCGCTCGACGTGGCGTGGACGCTCGCGAGCGGCGATACCGCGCGCGATATTGCGGAGGCCGAAGCGATGCTCGAAGCGCGCCGCCATCGCGCGTTCAAGCTGAAGATCGGCGCGCGGGCGGTGGCCGACGACGTCGCGCACGTCGTCGCGATCAAGCGCGCGCTCGGCGAGCACGGCGACGTGCGCGTCGACGTGAACCAGGCGTGGACCGAGAGCGAGGCCGTGTGGGCCGGCGCGCGGCTCGCGGACGCGGGCGTGAGCCTCGTCGAGCAACCGATCGCCGCGGCGAATCGCGCGGGCCTCAAGCGCCTGACCGCACTCGCGCACATTCCGATCATGGCCGACGAGGCACTGCACGGCCCCGTCGATGCATTCGCGCTCGCCCGCGATCGCGCGGCCGACGTGTTCGCGGTGAAGATCGCACAGTCGGGCGGCCTGCAAGGCGCGGCAGCCGTCGCGGCGATCGCGGCCGCAGCCGGCATCGATCTGTACGGCGGCACGATGCTCGAAGGCGCGGCCGGCACGATCGCGTCCGCGCAACTGTTCAGCACGTTCGGCGCGCTCGAGTGGGGTACCGAGCTGTTCGGCCCGCTGCTGCTGACCGAGGAGATCCTCGTCGAGCCGCTGCGCTACGAGGATTTCAAGCTGCACCTGCCGGCCGCCCCCGGTCTCGGCATCGCTTTCGACTGGGCCCGCATCGAGCGGATGCGACGCAAGGCCCGCTGACCCACGCCACTATTCGATATTGGAGACACTGATGAACAAGGAAGCCATCGACGCCCTGCTGAAATCGTTCGACGACGCCGCGACGAAGCCCGGCAACCCGCGCACGCGCGCGATCGTCAACCGGATCGTGAGGGACCTGTGCTACACGATCGAGGATTTCGACGTGCAGCCGAGCGAGTTCTGGACCGCGCTCAACTACCTGAACGAAGCCGGCAAGGAATTCGGCCTCATCGCAGCCGGCCTCGGCTTCGAGCGCTTCCTCGACGTGCGGATGGACGAGGCCGAAGCGAAGGCGGGCCTGCAAGGCGGTACGCCGCGCACGATCGAAGGGCCGCTGTACGTCGCGGGCGCGCCGGAATCGGTCGGCCATGCGCGGCTCGACGACGGCACCGATCTGGGCCGCACGCTCGTGATGCGCGGCCGCGTGCTCGGCGAGGACGGTGCGCCGCTCGCGAATGCGCTCGTCGAAGTCTGGCATGCGAACCATCTCGGCAATTATTCGTACTTCGATCCGTCGCAGCCCGCGTTCAACCTGCGCCGCTCGATCCGCACCGACGCCGAAGGCCGCTACAGCTTCCGCAGCGTGCTGCCCGTCGGCTACAGCGTGCCGCCCGGCAGCAAGACCGAGCAGTTGCTCGACCAGCTCGGCCGCCACGGCCACCGCCCCGCGCACATTCACTTCTTCGTGTCGGCGTCCGGCCATCGCAAGCTGACGACGCAGATCAACATCGAGGGCGACCCGCACATCTGGGATGACTTCGCGTTCGCGACGCGCGAAGAACTGATTCCGAAGATCGCGCAGGCGGAAGGCGCGCGAGGCAAGCCCTATGGCATCGACGGCCAGTTCGCGCTGATCGACTTCGATTTCACGCTGACGCGCGAGCGCGGCGACGTGCCGGCAAGCGAAGTCGAGCGTGTGCGCGCGCAGGCGTGATCCGCGTCGCCGTCACGTTCGTCGCAAGGAGAATTGAAATGAACGCGTCCCACCCGAAACCGTGAGAGCAGAGGAAGTGGGTGGATCCTCACGGGCCAACGGCATCGAAGTGCCCAAGTGGAAAATGCACGCATTTCCCGGCAACCGGAGGATCCACGATGAACAGTATGGCAGTGGGCGTAGATATCGCCAAGAACGTGTTCCAGGTGCATTACGTCGCTCAGGGCAGCGGAGAGATCGTCAACAAGCCGATCAAGCGGGCGAAGTTTCTGGAGCACTTCGCGAACCGTGCGCGGTGCCTGATTGGGATGGAGGCGTGCGGCGGCGCACACCACTGGGCGCGGGAACTGACGCGGCTGGGTCATGAGGTCAGGCTGATGCCAGCGGAGTTCGTGAAGGCATTCAACATCCGCAACAAGAATGATGCGGCGGACGCGCGGGCGATCTGGCTGGCGGTGCAGCAGCCGTGCAAGCCGGTGGCGATGAAGACGGAAATGCAGCAGGCGATGCTGGCGCTGCACCGGATGCGCGAGCAGTTGGTGAAGTTCCGCACGATGCAGAGCAACGGACTGCGCGGGTTACTGACGGAATACGGCGAGGTGATGAGCCGGGGGCGAGCGAAACTGGACAAGGCCATCCCGGCGGCACTTGACCGGCTCGCGGAGCGCCTGCCGGCGGCGCTGATCGATACGTTGCGGGAGCAGTGGAGCGGGTTGGCGAGGCTGGACGGGCAGATCGCCGAGATCGAACGCCGGATGCGTGAATGGAAGAAGGAGGATGGAGCGGTTGCGGCGATCAGCGAGATTCCCGGCGTGGGGCTGCTGACGGCAACAGCGGCGGTGGCGATGATGGGCGATCCGAAGGCATTCAGTTCGGGGCGCGAGTTTGCGGCGTGGGCCGGCCTGGTACCGAAGCAGACCGGCTCGGGCGGCAAGGTGAACCTGCACGGGATCAGCCGGCGCGGCGACACCTATCTGCGAACACTGCTGATTCACGGCGCGCGAAGCGTGTTGAGTCATGCGAAGGAGCCCGGCCCGTGGGTCGAGCAGATGAAGAAACGGCGGCCAGCGAATGTGGTGATCGTGGCGCTGGCCAACAAGATGGCGCGGACGATCTGGGCGGTGCTCGCTCATGACCGGCCGTACCGGAAGGACTACGTGAGCGTGAAGCCAGCTTGAGTGGCTCACGCAAGAGTAGAAAGATCAACGCTTAACACAGGGTGAACGTCGAAAGGTTGCGCAGCAATCGAGTGTGATGACAAATCAGGTAGGACCGGGACTCGCTAAACCTGAATGGCTTGAAGAGCTCCGAAAGCTCGCCAGGAGAATGAGGTGCGAGTCAGCGTATTTCATAGGGGCCCGCAGCGGCAGGACCGGCTGCAACAAGGCCGGATATAGAGCTGCAGCCCATCCTGTCCGTTAAAACACACGAAAACTGTTGCAAACGGGACGCGTTCATATAGAAGCCATGCTGTTTCATGTGGAAATGATCGTCAACCTGCCCGCCGACATCGATCCGGTGAAGGCCGCGGCCCTGAAGGCGGAAGAAAGGGAGATCGCGCAGCGGCTGCAGCGCGAAGGCGTGTGGCGGCATCTGTGGCGCATCGCGGGCCGCTATGCGAACGTCAGCATCTTCGACGTCGAGAGCCCCGCGCATCTGCACGACGTGCTGAGCCAGCTACCGCTCTTTCCGTACATGCGGATCGACGTGCGCGCATTGTGCCGCCACCCGTCGTCGATCCGCGACGACGATCGCTGAGCCGCGCGGGCATGCGCCGGCCCTCTCGGCGCTTGCAAAACTCATGCTCAACGCGACATCATGTTCATGCCGACGTTGTGCATGACCCAAAGCGTGCCGACGATCAGGATCGCCGCCGTCAGCACCGTGTAGCTGAACGCCATCACGTTCCAGCGCTGGCTCGATGACGTGTTCATGTGCAGGAAGTACACGAGGTGCACGACGATCTGCACGAACGCGAGCACCGCGAGCCCGACGAGCGACGCGTGCGACGACAGCGCGCCGCTCAGCACGAGCCCGAACGATGCGGCCGTCAGCAGCACCGACAGCAGGAAGCCCGCGATATATCCGCCGACGGTGCCGTGCGCTTCGCCGTCGTGAGAGAGATGCGTATCGGCCATTTAGATCACGCTCGCGAGATAGACAAAGGTAAAGACGCAGATCCAGACGATGTCGAGGAAGTGCCAGAAGAGGCTGAGGCACGTAAGGCGCCGGATGTCGCGCTCGGTCAGCGCCGGGCGGCGCATCGCCTGGAACGCGAGCACGGCCATCCACAGGAGGCCGATCGCGACGTGCAGCCCGTGCGTGCCGACGAGCGTGAAGAACGACGACAGGAACGCGCTGCGCTGCGGGCCCGCGCCCTCGGCGATCAGGTGCGAGAACTCGCGCAGCTCGAGGCCGAGGAACGCCGCGCCGAGCGCGAACGTCATCGCGAGCCAGCCGAACAGCACGCCACGGCGGCCGCGCTGCGCGCCGATCATCGCGAAGCCATACGTGATGCTCGAGAGCAGCAGCAGTGCGGTTTCGAGCGCGACGCCCGGAATGTCGAACAGGTCGACCGCGGTCGGGCCGCCCGCGAATTGATGCGCCATCACCGCGAACACGGCGAACAGCGCGGCGAAGATCACGCAGTCGGTCATCAGGTACAGCCAGAAGCCGAACACCGAGTGCGACGGCGGATGATCGTGCGCGGCCTGATGACGAGCGGCGCTCACGGATTGATACGACATCAGTTTGCCTCCAGTTCGACTTCCGCCGGCCGCGCAACGAAGCGCGCGCCGCCGCGTTTTTCCTCGATCTTGCGCACGGCGTCGGCCGGGATGTAATAGCCGTCGTTGTCGCTCGCGCTATACGCGATCACCGTCACGACGATGCCGACAAGCGACGCGATCGCGAGCCACCAGATATGCCACACCGCCGCGAAGCCGAGCACGAGGCTGAACACGCCGACGAAGAGGCCCGCGCTCGTGTTCGACGGCATGTGGATGTCGCGATACTCCGCCTGCTTGCCGAGGCCGAGGCCGCGCCCCTTGCGGTACGCGAACTCGTCGAGCGTGTGCACGGTGGGAATCGTCGCGAAGTTGTACGCGGGCGGCGGCGACGACGTCGCCCATTCGAGCGTGCGGCCGCCCCACGGGTCGCCCGTCAGATCGCGGTTCCCGGGCAGCTTGCGATCGCGCAGGCTGACGACGAGCTGCAACAACTGGCATGCGATGCCGATCGCGATCAGCCCGGCGCCGCACGCGGCGACGATGAGCCACGGATGCCACGCGGGATTGTCGTAATGATTCAGGCGGCGCGTCATCCCCATGAAGCCGAGCACGTACAGCGGCACGAACGCGACATAGAAGCCGACCTGCCAGAACCAGAACGCCGCCTTGCCGAGCTTCTCGTTCAGCTTGAAGCCGAACACCTTCGGGAACCAGTAGTTGAAGCCCGCGAGATAACCAAACAGCACGCCGCCGATGATCACGTTGTGGAAGTGCGCGATCAGGAACAGGCTGTTGTGCAGCACGAAGTCCGCGCCCGGAATCGCCATCATCACGCCCGTCATCCCGCCGAGCGTGAACGTCACCATGAAGCCGATCGTCCAGAGAACCGGCGTCGAGAATTCGAGCCGGCCGCGATAGATCGTGAACAGCCAGTTGAACACCTTCACGCCGGTCGGGATCGCGATCACCATCGTCATGATCCCGAAAAACGCATTCACGTTCGCGCCCGAGCCCATCGTGAAGAAGTGATGCAGCCACACGAGGAACGACAGCACCATGATCGCGCAGCTCGCGTAGACCATCGTCTTGTAGCCGAACAGCGGCTTCTTCGCGTAGGTGGCGACCACTTCCGAGAAGATCCCGAACGCGGGCAGGATCAGGATGTAGACCTCGGGATGGCCCCACGCCCAGATCAGGTTCAGATACAGCATCGCGTTGCCGCCGGCGTCGTTCGTGAAGAAGTGCATGCCGAGGTAGCGGTCGAGGCCGAGCAGCGCGAGCGTGACCGTCAGGATCGGGAACGACGCCATGATCAGCACGTTCGTGCAGAGTGCGGTCCACGTGAACACGGGCATCTTCATCATCGTCATGCCGGGCGCGCGCATCCGCAGGATCGTCACGAAGAAGTTCACGCCCGTGAGCAGCGTGCCGACGCCGGATATCTGCAGCGCCCACAGGTAGTAGTCGACGCCCACGCCCGGACTGAACTGCAACTCCGACAGCGGCGGATACGCGAGCCAGCCCGTCTGCGCGAATTCGCCGACGACGAGCGAGATGTTGATCAGGATCGCCGAGACCGCCGTCATCCAGAAGCTCAGCGAATTGATGAAAGGGAACGCGACGTCGCGCGCGCCGATCTGCAGCGGCACGATGATGTTCATCAGGCCGATCATGAACGCCATCGCCATGAAGAAGATCATGATGACGCCGTGCGCGGTGAAGACCTGATCGTAGTGGTGCGGCGGCAGATAGCCGGGGCCGTTGTACGCGAGCGCGAGCTGCAGGCGCATCATCACCGCGTCCGCGAAGCCGCGCAGCAGCATGATCAGCGCGACGATGATGTACATCACGCCGAGCTTCTTATGGTCGACCGACGTGAGCCACTCCGTCCACAGCCATTTCCAGCGCTTCGTGTAGGTCAGCGCGCCCAGAATTCCGAGCACGACGAGCCCCATGAACGCACCCGCGCCCATGATGATCGGCTGATCGAACGGGATGGCAGAAAGCGTCAATTTACCGAACATGCATTACCCCTTCGTCCGACAGGCGGCGTCCGTCAGGTCGAGGACGTGGCCGTTGTTGTACTTCGCGATGATGTTGTGAAAGAGCCGCGAATCGACCGTCGAGTAGTAGCGCACGGGCTGCTTCTCGCTCGGCTGCGCGAGCTGGCCGTATGCGGTCATGTCGAGCCGGTCGGCCGATGCGCGCACCTTCGCGACCCACGCGTCGAACGCGTCGCGCGATGTCGCGAGCGTGCGGAACTTCATGTCCGAGAAGCCGCGGCCGCTGTAGTTCGCGGAAATGCCGGCGAAATCGCCCGGTTCATCGGCGATCAGGTGCAGGCGCGTCTGCATGCCGGCCATCGCGTAGACCTGCGTGCCGAGCTGCGGAATGAAGAACGAGTTCATCACCGAATCGGACGTGATCCGGAAATTGATCGGCGTGCCGACGGGCACCGCCAGTTGGTTCACCGAAGCAATGCCGAGATCGGGATAGACGAAGAGCCATTTCCAGTCGAGCGCGACGACCTCGACGTTGATCGGCTTCACCGACGATTCGAGCGGCCGGTACGGGTCGAGCGCGTGCGTCGTCTTCCACGTGAGGATGCCGAGAAACAGGATGATCAGCGACGGAACCGTCCAGATCACGATCTCGATCGCGGTGGAATGCGCCCACTTCGGCGCGTAGGTCGCGTTGCGGTTCGATGCGCGGTAGCGCCACGCGAACAGCAGCGTGAGGAGGATCACCGGCACGACCACGATCAGCATCGCCCACGTCGACGTCGCGATCAGCGACTTCTCCGCGGCGCCCACCGCGCCTTTCGGATCGAGCACGTCGAGCCCGCAGCCGGACAGCGAGGCGAGCGCACCGATCGCCCCGAACCACGACACGCCTTTGAAAGCCTTTCTATTCATCACATTTGCCAGCAAGATGTATCACGCTCCAGGCGAGCCGACGGACGACCGACTCACGGAAGCGCTCGCATCATACGGCGAGCGAACGAGATGAAAATCCGTCAATGAGGCAAATCATCTTTGCTGAAAATGACAGTGCGACACGATGTCACAGCATTGGCGACACGTGTTTCGACGAGGCGGGAAGATGACTGCGCATGCGCGATGTCGACGCGAAACGCCCTCGGTTGCTCGGCGCTTTCGAATGCGCCGCCGCATCGGAGCCGCCAACATGACAGAGCGCGAAGCCGGCGATCGCGACCGGTCGCCTCCGCCGCGTCGCCCGCTTCGACGAGCGTGGCGGCCGGACGCGCGGACAAGCGCCGAACGCCGCTCGAACACGCGCGCCGACCGCGCAAGCTTCGCGCCGCCGCACGCCGCGCCGCGCTCAAAGTCGCGCGGCGAGCCTCGCGCCCTGGTCGATCGCGCGCTTCGCGTCGAGCTCCGCGGCCAGCTCCGCGCCGCCGATCAGATGCACGGACACGCCCGCCGCCTTCAACGGCTCGAGCAGCGCGCGCTCGGGCTCCTGCCCCGTGCACAGCACGATCGTATCGGCCTCGATCAAGGTCGGATCGACGCGCTCCTTGCCGAACGTCACGTGCAGCCCCTTGTCGTCGATCAGCTCATAGTTCACGCCGCCGATCATCTCGACCTGCTTCATCTTCAGCGTCGCCCGGTGGATCCAGCCGGTCGTCTTGCCGAGCCCCTTGCCGAGCCCCGTCGCCTTTCGCTGCAGCAGCGTGACGCGGCGCGCGGGCGGCGCCGCCTCGCCGCGCATCACGCCGCCACGCGCGAGCGTGGGGTCGGTCACGCCCCACTCCGCTTTCCATGCGTCGAGATCGAGCGCCGGCGATTCGCCGTCCTGAACGAGAAACTCGGACACGTCGAAGCCGATCCCGCCCGCGCCGACCACCGCCACGCGCTCGCCGACCGGCTTGTTGCGCGCGAGCACATCGATATAGGTCAGCACCTTCGGATGATCCTGGCCCGGAATGTGCGGATTGCGCGGCGCGACGCCCGTCGCGAGCACGACATCGTCGTAGCCGGCCGCGATCAGCTCGGCCGCGCCGACGCGGCGGTTCAGGCGCAGTTGCACGCCCGTCAGCTCGATCTGGCGTGCGAAGTAACGCAGCGCCTCGTGAAACTCATCCTTGCCCGGAATGCGCTTGGCCATGTTGAACTGGCCGCCGATCTCGGCCGCCGCGTCGAACAGCTCGACGCGATGCCCGCGCTGCGCGAGCACCGTCGCGCACGCGAGGCCGGCCGGCCCCGCGCCGATCACCGCCACGCGCTTCGCGTGCGCCGCGCGCGCGTAGTTCAGCTCCGTTTCATGGCATGCGCGCGGATTCAGCAGGCACGACGCGATCTGGTTCTTGAACGCGTGATCGAGGCACGCCTGATTGCAGCCGATGCACGTGTTGATTTCGTCGACGCGGCCCTCGGCCGCCTTCTTCACGAATTCGGCGTCGGCGAGGAGCGGCCGCGCCATCGACACCATGTCCGCGCAGCCGTCCGCGAGAATCTGCTCGGCGACTTCCGGCCGGTTGATCCGGTTCGTCGTCACGAGCGGAATGCCGACTTCGCCCTTCATCTTCTTCGTGACCCACGCGAACGCGCCGCGCGGCACCGACGTCGCGATCGTGGGCACGCGCGCCTCGTGCCAGCCGATGCCCGTGTTGATGATCGTCGCGCCCGCGCGCTCGACCGCCTTCGCGAGCAGCACGACTTCGTCCCAGTTGCTGCCGTCCGGAATCAAATCGAGCATCGACAGCCGATAGACGATGATGAAATCGCGGCCGACCGCCTCGCGCGTGCGCTCGACGATCTCGACCGGCAGCCGCATCCGGTTCGCATACGAGCCGCCCCATTCGTCGGTGCGCTTGTTCGTATGCAGCGAGATGAACTGGTTGATCAGGTAGCCTTCGGAGCCCATGATCTCGACGCCGTCGTAGCCCGCCTCGTGGGCGAGTTGCGCGCAGCGCACGAACGCGCGTATCTGCCGCTCGATGCCGCGCGCGGTCAGCTCATGCGGCGTGAACGGCGAGATCGGCGACTTGAGCCGCGTCGGCGCGACCGCGAACGGATGGTAGCCGTAGCGGCCGGTATGCAGGATCTGCAGCGCGATCTTGCCGCCCTGCGCGTGCACCGCGTCCGGAATCACGCGATGCCGGCGCGCGGCGGCGCCCGTCGACAACGTGCCGCCGAACGGCTTCGTCCAGCCGGCCACGTTCGGCGCGAAGCCGCCCGTGACGATCAGGCCGACGCCGCCGCGCGCGCGCTCGGCAAAATAGTCGGCGAGCCGCGGCAGCGTCTTGCGGCTATCCTCGAGGCCCGTGTGCATCGAGCCCATCAGCACGCGGTTGCGCAGCGTCGTGAAGCCGAGGTCGAGCGGGGCGAGCAGGTGCGGAAAGGGGGTCGTCATGGGTTATCGCGGGAACGGAAATATCGGGATCGTCACATCGTAGGCGCTTGCGCCGCTTGTCCGTAAGGGGTCAAGCAGCCATAATGCTTGTCATTCATGGCCAATTTTGGCCATTCTCATCCGGTTC
Source organism: Burkholderia humptydooensis (assembly GCF_001513745.1). NCBI lineage: Bacteria > Pseudomonadati > Pseudomonadota > Betaproteobacteria > Burkholderiales > Burkholderiaceae > Burkholderia > Burkholderia humptydooensis. The sequence continues at coordinate 2,514,232 of NZ_CP013382.1, forward strand.
ACGACACCCGCGTGCGACGCTCGACGAAAGACCAGCTTGGCTTGCGCCGGCCGACGATTCCGGTCGCGTACCTGCGGCATCTGCTGAAGGTGTTCGACGAACGCGGCATCGACGCGCGCGACGCCCGCGCGGGCACCGGCCTGCGCGACGCCGTGCTCGGCGAGCCGGACGCGCGCATCGCGCCGTCGCAGTGGGGGCGGCTCGTGCTGAACGCGATCCGGCTGAGCGGCGACGAAGGAATCGGCTTCGAGCTCGGGCTGCGGCTGCGGATGTCGGTGCACGGCTTTCTCGGCTACGCGGCGCTGACGGCTGCCGACCTGCGTGCGTCGCTGCTCGTCAACGCGCGCTATTCCCGGATGCGCAACCGCCAATACCGGCTGCACTACGCGGAGCGCGACGATGGCGCGACACTCGCGCTGCACGGCGTGCAAGCGAGCCCGGTGCTCCAGCATCACGCGATGTTCGAGATCGTGCTGACCGGGATCGCGCAGAACGTCGGCACGGTGACGGGGCGCGCCGATCCGCCGATCGAGCTGCAATTCGCGTGGCCGGAGCCCGACTATTACGCGCGCTATCGCGACCGGCTGCCGCCTGTGCGCTTCGGCTGCGCGGCGAACGCGCTGTGGGTGTCGCACGACGCGCTCGACTGGCCGTTGCCGCTCGCGGATGAAGTCGCGCACCAGCAGGCGCTCGCGCAGGTCGAGCGCGAATACGCGGACGTGCGTCACGAGGAAGGCGACCTCGTCGCGCGCGTGCGCGCGGAGCTCGCGCAGCCGGCGCACGGCTACCCTGGGCCCGACGAACTCGCGCGGCGCCTCTTGATGTCGGCCCGCACGCTGCGCCGGCGGCTGCTCGATGCGGGCTCCGGCTATCGCGCGCTCGTCGACGAAGCGCGGCTGCGCGACGCGCGCCGGCTGCTGCGCGCGTCGGACCTCGATCTGAAGACGATCGCCGAGCGGCTGCAGTTCAACGATCCGGCGAATTTCACGCGCGCGTTCCGCAAGTGGACGGGGCAAACGCCGAGCGCGTACCGGGAAGCGGGCGGCGACGTCGAACGATAGACGGCGTGCGCCGCGTTCGCTTTGATGTTCACGCACGCACTCACTCACGCGTGCGAGCGGGAGCGAATTTGCGTCGATGCGCGAGATGCGCTATCTGTGGCGCGAGGCGCTGCGCATGGACAACGCAAAGCTCGTCACCGCGCTCGGCCGGGAACCGCACACGCCACTCGACGCGGCGGTCGAAACGCTTGTCGGGCGCAGCCGCTGCGCGCGCCGCGTCTCGATCGTGGCGAGCCCCTCGAGCGCGAACGCGACCTGCGCGCTCGACAGCCGATAGTAGCGATGTCGCCCTTCCGACTCGACGGCGAGGAGCCCCCCCGTCCACGACCTCGACGCGCTGATGGCGCTCTACGCACACGACGCGACACTCGAGACGCCGCTGATCGTCGCCGTGCTGCGAGACCGCGCCGAAGGCATTCTTCACGGCGGCGCGGCGATCCGCGCGTTCTTCGAAGCGGGATTCCTGCGGTTGCCGAACGAGCTCGCGCGCTGGCACCGCACCGACACCTTCTTCACGAACCGGCCGTCAATTGATCTGGGCATATCCGCGCGAAACGCCGCAAGGCGATCAGGTCGACCTGAACGAATCGATCGACGTTGCGGGCGGGCGCATCACGCGCCACCGGGTCTACTGGGGTTGGGTCGGATTCAAGACGCTCGTCGCGGCGATGAAGCGCGCCGAACCGGCCACATGACGCGGCGGGCTCCGGCACGAAAGGAAAAAGACCGCACGCCGCGCGGTCGGCGACGCGCGCCGCCGCGTCCGGGTGCAAACGCGCATCCGCTGTCGACTCACCGGCACGGCAACGGATTCGAACGCGCGGCCCGAACGGATGCGACACGCGCGCCCGCGAGCCAACGCGCACCGACACGCATCGGCGGTTCCGTCGACGCTACGCTTGACGCGGTGCGTCGACGGGCGGCGTGCCGTCGTGGAAAAGCGTTCTTAGCTGCGCGCGCAGTTCCGGCGAATCGGCGTGACGATGCACCGAGACCGCGTGCTGGACGGCCGCCTCCAGCAATTCGTCATCCGAATCAGCGGACATTGCGACGGTGCAGTGCATGTCGCTCGGAAACTCCCGGCAATCGATGTATTTGCGAGCCATGATGCCCTCCTCGCACGAAATATGAAGCAACCTGACGATCGATGGTCCCCCGGGACAATCGCTTCGAAAACGACGATGCCCGCACGTCGAACGAAGTGATGGTTGGATTCTAGGTCACGGCGAAACGGTTCGTTAGGCCAACCGACGAAGGGCGCGAACGCGCAGCTCGCCCGCTCATTCGTGCGGCGGCAAGTAGTCCATCTTGAATTCGTCGTACAACCGATAGATGAGTTCGAGCATCGCGCGAATGTCCTCCGATTCGTCGAGCATCCGCGTGCTCATGATGATCGGCGACACAAGGTTCGGATCGTCGAGCTCCTTGTAGCGTACGTCGTCGCGCTTGAGCCCGTACACGCTGTGCGGCACGACCGATACGCCCTCGCCCGCCGCGACGAGCCCGAGCGCGATCTGCAGCTCGCGCGTCTCGTAGATCCGGCGCGGCTTCAGCGCGCGGTCGTGGAACGCGGCGAGCACCTGGTCCGCATAGCTCGGCCGCGGCGACTTCGGAAAGATGATCAGCGTCTCGCTGACGAGGTCGTGCAGCGACAGCACCGGCTTTTCCGCATCGAGCGGATGCGCGTCCGGCAGCGCGACGATCATCCGCTCCTCGCGCAGCACGATGCGCCGCACGCTCGGGTCCTCATGACGAATACGGCCGAAGCCGACGTCGATCCGCCCTTCCTTCAGCGCCCGGATCTGATCCATCGTCGACATCTCGCTCAGGCTCAGCTCGACTTCGCCATGCTCCGCGCGAAAGCGCCGGATGATGCGCGGCAGCATCCCGTACAGCGTCGAGCCGACGTAGCCGACCGACAGCGCCCGCTCGATCTTGCCGATGCGCTTCGTCATCGATTCGAGCTCGGCCGTCTGCGCGAGCAGTTGCATCGCGTGCGAATAGAAGAAGCGGCCCGCATCGGTCATCTTCAGCGGCCGCGCATGACGCTCGAACAGCATCACGCCGAGCGCTTCCTCGAGTTGCTGGATCTGGCGGCTCAACGGCGGCTGCGCGATGTGCAGGCGCTCGGCCGCGCGCGTGAAGTTCTGCTCCTCCGCGACCGCGACGAAGTAGCGTAGATGCCGCAATTCCATCTTCATACCCCGAGGATATCGATCCGATACTCAATCAGTGTTGGACGCCCCGTTTTACCAGCAACTATCCTCAATCTGACCGCGTTGTCGTCGAGCACTATACCTGCGAAGCATCGTAGGTTCACCCGGGGTTTTCCGCACGGCGCGCGCCGGTCCCGATCAGAGCCCATCAGGAGACGCCCATGATCCCGATCTATCCGGATCGTCACCCGACGCTGCGATGCATCGACGATTTCCTCGTCGAAGACAAGGCGCGCGGCGACTACCGGCTGCACCGCAGCGCGTTCACCGACGAAATGCTGTTCGAGCTCGAGATGAAGCACATCTTCGAAGGCAACTGGATCTATCTCGCGCACGAGAGCCAGATCCCGAACGCGAACGATTACTACACGACCACGCTCGGCCGCCAGCCGGTCGTGATCGCTCGCAATCGCCAGGGCGAGCTGAACGCGTTCGTCAACGCATGCACGCATCGCGGCGCGATGCTGTGCAGGCACAAGCACGGCAATCGCGCGAGCTACACGTGCCCGTTCCACGGCTGGACGTTCAGCAACAGCGGCAAGCTGCTCAAAGTGAAGGACCCCGAAGGAGCCGGCTACCCTGACTGCTTCAATCGCGACGGCTCGCACGATCTGAAGAAGATCGCGCGCTTCGAGAACTATCGCGGCTTCCTGTTCGGCAGCGTGAATCCGGACGTCGGGCCGCTCGCCGCGTATCTCGGCGACGCCGCGCGCATCATCGACATGATCGTCGACCAGTCGGCGGACGGCCTCGAAGTGCTGCGCGGCTCGTCGACGTACACGTACGAAGGCAACTGGAAACTCACCGCCGAAAACGGCGCGGACGGCTACCACGTGTCGGCCGTTCACTGGAATTACGCGGCGACCGTCAATCATCGCAAGACGGACACGCAGCACGAAGACACGATCCGCGCGATGGACGCGGGCAACTGGGGCCGCCAGGGCGGCGGCTTCTATGCGTTCGATCACGGCCACATGCTGCTGTGGACGCGCTGGGCGAACCCCGAGGACCGGCCGAACTTCGATCGCCGCGACGAATTCGCCGCGCGCTGCGGCAGCGATGTCGCCGACTGGATGATCCGGAACTCGCGCAACCTGTGCCTGTACCCGAACGTCTACCTGATGGACCAGTTCGGCTCGCAGATCCGCGTGCTGCGGCCGCTCGCCGTCGATCGCACCGAGGTCACGATCCACTGCATCGCGCCGAAGGGCGAAGCGCCCGACGCGCGCGCGCGCCGCATCCGCCAATACGAGGATTTCTTCAACGCGAGCGGGATGGCGACGCCCGACGATCTCGAGGAATTCCGCGCGTGCCAGCAGGGCTACGCGGGCCGCGCGGTCGAATGGAACGACATGTGCCGCGGCGCCGCGCACTGGATCGAAGGCCCCGACGAAGCGGCGCGCAGGATCGGCATCCGGCCGCTGATGAGCGGCGTGAAGACCGAGGACGAGGGGCTGTATACGGTCCAGCACCGCTACTGGATCGCGACGATGAAGCAGGCGCTCGCCGCCGAAAGGAGCCGCGCATGAGCACGATCGACATCGCCCGCATCCAGGCGTTCCTCTATCGCGAAAGCCGGCTGCTCGATGACAAGGCATGGGACGCGTGGCTCGACTGCTATCACCCGCACGTCGTGTTCTGGATGCCGTCGTGGGACGACGCGGACGCGCTCGTCACCGATCCGCAGCGCGAGATCTCGCTGATCTACTACCCGAACCGGCAGGGGCTCGAGGATCGCGTGTTCCGCATCAAGACCGAGCGCTCGAGCGCGACGATGCCCGATACGCGCACGAGCCACAACCTCGCGAACGTCGAGCACGAGAGCGCCGATGGCGACGTGCACGTCGTGCGGTTCAACTGGCACACGCTCAGCTATCGCTACAAGACGGTGTCGAGCTACTTCGGCATGTCGCGCTACGCGATCGATTTCTCCGGCGGCGCGCCGAAGATCGTCAGCAAGTACGTCGTCCTGAAGAACGACTACATCAACCAGTTGATCGACATCTATCACATCTAGCCGGCCGCGCGGCGCGCGCCGCGCCGCGCCCGAGGAACGCATCATGGAACACCGCATCGCCCTGCAGTTCGAAGACGGCGTCACCCGCTTCATCGCGTGCCGCGACGGCGAAACGCTCGCCGACGCCGCCTATCGCCAGCAGATCAACATCCCGCTCGATTGCCGCGACGGCGCGTGCGGCACCTGCCGCTGCCGGTGCGAATCGGGCGACTACGACCTGCCCGAAGCGAGCTACATCGAAGACGCGCTGACGGCCGACGAAGCCGCGCAACGCTATGTGCTCGCATGCCAGACGCGCCCGCGCAGCGATTGCGTGATCCACGTGCCCGCGTCGTCCGCCGCGTGCAAGACAGACGCCGCGCGCCACGAGGGCACGCTCGCGTCGGTCGAGCGGCTGTCCGCGTCCACGATTCATTTTTCGATCGACGTCGACGAGCCCGCGAAGCTCGCGTTTCTCGCCGGGCAGTACGTGAACGTCGAGATTCCCGGCGTGGGCGCGACGCGCTCGTACTCGTTCAGCTCGCGGCCGGGCGGCGCGCGCGTGTCGTTTCTCGTGCGCAACGTGCCGGGCGGGCGGATGAGCCGCTACCTCGCCGGCGAGGCCGCGCCCGGCCAGCGGATCGCGTTCTCCGGCCCGCACGGCAGCTTCTACCTGCGCGACGCCGCGCGGCCCGCGCTCTTTCTCGCGGGCGGCACCGGCATCGCGCCGTTCCTGTCGATGCTCGACGTCTGCGCGTCGCGCGACGGCGCGCCGCCCGTGCGGCTCGTCTACGGCGTCACGCGCGACGACGATCTCGTCGCGCTCGAGCGCCTCGGCGGCGTCGAGCGTCGCCTCGCCGGCTTCGCATACCGGACCTGCGTCGCGGACGACGCGAGCGCGCACCCGCGCAAGGGCTACGTGACCGCGCACGTCGAGCCCGAATGGCTGAACGACGGCGACGTCGACATCTATCTGTGCGGCCCCGCGCCGATGGTCGACGCTGTGCAGACGTGGCTGCGCGAGCGCGGCGTCACGCCGGTCAATCTGTACTTCGAAAAATTCTCGTCGAGCGGCGCGTCATGAACACTCGCCACGCACCCGGCCGCTTCGACGGCAAAGTGACGATCGTCACGGGCGCCGCGCAAGGCATCGGCCGCGGCGTCGCGCTGCGCGCGGCGCGCGAAGGCGCGACGGCGGTGCTCGTCGATCGCGCGGATCTCGTCCACGACGTCGCGGCCGACATCGTCTGCGCAGGCGGCCGCGCGCTCGCCGTCGTCGCCGATCTCGAAACGTACGCGGGCGCCGAAGCGATGGCGCGCGCGGCCGTCGACGCATTCGGCTCGATCGACGTGCTCGTCAACAACGTCGGCGGCACGATCTGGACGAAACCGTTCGACCGCTACGAAATCGCGCAGATCGAGGCGGAAATCCGCCGCTCGCTGTTCCCGACGCTGTGGTGTTGCCGCGCGGTGCTGCCCGGCATGATCGCGCGCGGCGGCGGCGCGATCGTCAACGTATCGTCGATCGCGACGCGCAGCGTTCATCGCGTGCCGTACGCGGCCGCGAAAGGCGGCGTCAACGCGTTGACCGCGAGCCTCGCGTTCGAGCACGCGGCGCACGGCATTCGCGTGAACGCGGTCGCCGCGGGCGGCACCGACGCGCCGCCGCGCAAGGTGCCGCGCAACACGGAACCGCCGGGCGGCGACGATGCGCGCTGGTATCGCGCGATCGTCGACCAGACGCTGTCGTCGAGCCTGATGCATCGCTACGGCACGATCGACGAGCAGGTTGCCGCGATCCTGTTTCTCGCATCGGATGAGGCGTCGTACATCACCGGCTCGGTGCTGCCCGTCGGCGGCGGCGATCAGGGCTGAGCGTCGCGCGCGGGCTCGGGAAGCCGGTAATCGGGATCGCGACGACGCAACCGCGCGACGTGAGCGGCGGCGTTCAGCACGACCAAAGGACTGGATTGCGGCCAGCCCACGCGCCGAGCGTGACGACCGATCCGATCAACGTCATCCCTGTCAGCAGCGCCTGCTCCTCGATGGCCGCGCCCGCCATCGGCATTGCGCCGCGTCCTGCGTCGCGACATCCCATCCACTCCAATCCGCTCCATATTGCTATAAAAATATAGCTATATTAAAGTAGCCAACATGATCACCGCCCTGCACCTCCAGCAAGCCTCCCGCCTGCGCGGCCAAGTCACCGCGCTCACCCGGCGTTTGCGTCGCGAAGCGCAGGCCGATCCCGTACAGTTCTCGCAACTGGTCGTCCTCGGCGCGATCGATCGCCTCGGCGGCGAGCCCACGCCGTCCGAGCTCGCGTCGGCCGAGCGGATGCGCTCATCGAATCTCGCCGCGCTGCTGCGCGAGCTCGAAAGCGGCGGCCTGATCCGGCGCCACGCGGATCCCGCCGACGGCCGCAAGAGCCGCGTATCGCTGAGCGCGAGTGGCAAGCAAATGCTGTACGGCAACCGCGCGAAGCGCGAGGAATGGCTCGTGCGCGCGATGCACGCATGCCTTTGCGCCGACGAACGCGAGGTGCTCGCCGCCGCCGGCCCGCTGCTCGAGCGCCTCGCGCAATTCGACGAAGCGGCCAGCGCCGCGCCGCCCGCCCCCTCACCCAGGAGCTCACGATGAACACTGCCTTGATCGGACTCGACTACATCGTCGACATCATGCACCCCACCGGCAAGATCGCCCGCAGCGCAGCGCACGCCGCGCAGCGCGACGTCGTCGGCCGCTTCAACCGCGCGCTCGCGGCCGCGAAGCAGAAGGACTGGCTGCGGATCGGCGTCAAGGTCGGCTTCGAGCCGGGCTATGCGGACTTGCCCGCGCATTCGCCGATGTTCGGCCGCGCGAAGGAATTCGGCGCGCTGGACCTGAGCGGTCCCGGCACGGCGTTTCATCCGGATCTCGATGCCGACGCCGTGCAGCTCGTCGTCGTCAAGCCGCGCGTGAGCGCGTTCTACGCAACGCGCCTCGAAGCCGCGTTGCGCGCGCGCCGGATCGAACGCGTGATCGTCGCGGGCGTCAGCACGACGTGGGCCGTGCAGGCCGCCGCTCGCGACGCGCACGATCGCGACTACGAAGTGCTCGTGCTGGAAGACGCGTGCGCGGCCGCGACGGAAGACGAGCATCAGCGCTCGATCGACGCGCTGCGCGGCATCGCGCGGATCGTCACGGTCGGCGATCTCGCGGCGCTGTGAGCGCGGCTCGCGCAAGGCCCGCATGATCCGCGCGATCCGCGCCGCGCTCGCCGCCCGGATCGGCCACGCATTCGACTTGCCGACGCTCGGCCGCACGCTCGTCGTTTGCGCACCGACGATCGCGCTGTACGGCGCGACGGGCGATGCGCGCTGGCTGCTCGCATCGATCGCGACGGTGTCGATCGCGATCGCCGTCGAGCGCGTCGGCATTGCGCCGCTCGGCGCGCTCGCGCAAGGCGCGGCGATTGTCGCCGGCTTCCTGTCGCTGTCGCACGCACTGAGCGCGTGGCCGGCATTCGTCGGCGGCTGCGCGGCGCTCGCGGCCGCGGCCGTCGCGCTGTCGCGCTTCGGCGCGCGGCTGCGCTCGCTCGGCAACTTCGTCTTCATCCCGTCGCTGTATCTGACCTGCGAGGCCGCGGCCGCGCAGCATTGCGCGCCGCGGCTCGTCCCCTACCTGTGCGCGGCGATGCTGCCGCCCGTCGCGCTGTCTTGCGTGCAGGCGCTGCGCGGCGCGCCCGCGGCGCAGCGCCTGCACGCGCTCGCGCGCTGGCGCGACGCACGCGATCTCGGCCGGCCCGCCGCATGGAGCGATGCGGCGCAGGCAATCGTCGCGGTCGCGCTCGCGGCGGCCGTCGCCGCGCTGCTCGTCGAATGGCTGCACATCGACAACGGGCAATGGGCGATCTGGTCTGCCGCGAGCGTCGTCACCGGCGATGCAGCCACCGCGCGCCTGAAGCTGCGCGATCGCGGCCTCGGCGCACTCGTCGGCGTGCCGCTCGGTCTCGCGGCCGGCTACGCACTGCCGCACGGCGCGCTCGTCTACACGCTCGCGACGCTCGCATCGGTTCTCACGCTCGTCGCGTTCCGCCATTACGCGACCGGCTTCGGCGCGCGCTGCGCGTGCATCGCGTGCGCATCGTGGATCGCACAGCAGTCGGCGGCGATCGCCGCCGAGCGCGTCGTCAACGTACTGGCCGGCGGCCTGATCGGCGTCGCGTTCGTGCTCGCGACGCACTGGTTCGCGACGCGCCCGCTCGCGCGATGGCGCAACGCGCGCGCGAATCGCCACGCCTGACTGACGCGGCGAGCGCCGCGTTCGCGCGCGCGGCGCGCTCGCCATGCGTCACGCGCGCCGCTCGCAATACATCGGCATCCGAATCGAGCGCGAACGAACGACGATTCGATGACGTACACGCGTGCTCCGCCCGGAACATCGATGCACCGCCGCATTCGAAACACCAGCCAAACGAAGAACGATTGGCATTTCGCTTACGCGCCTTGCGCACGAAAAGCCCGCGCGATCGGCAAATCTTCCGCCCGATTCTTTCAGCATCCTTAAGCCAATTCCGTCTCTTTCCGACGCTACGCTCTGTTACAAAAAAGTTCCTGTCGCCACGCGCGAAGTTGCCTACATTGCAATCCACTTCGAGGCATTCGTCGCCGTGACTTCGCGGCGCGCGCGGCCGACCGTCGCGCACCGCCGCATGACGGCAGCAACAAGAAACGAGAGAGTCGTACCGATGCGCTGGCGGAACCCAGCGATGGCGGATGGCGACAGTCGATAACGGCGAAGCGAAAGCGAGCGCGGCACCCCGCGCGCGTCGATGACCTCATTCGATCGCGCCGACCAAGGGGGCGGCCCGTGACGACGAACGCGACGTCTCGCGCGCTCGCGCCGCTTTGGTTCGGCAGTCGCCGCCGCCGCTCACCGAGGAGAGTTGTCCATGCGACGCATTGCCTTGCCTGTCTCGTTTGTCACCGGAATCTCCGCCGCGGCGGCCCTTGCGATGGCCGCGGCCGCGCACGGCGCGCCCGTGCTCGTCTCCGGTCCGAGTCCGTTCGCCAGTTGCACGATCGGCGGCCCCGGCACCAACTATGTGAACGCGGAAGTCGAGCCGTGGGTTGCGGTGAATCCCGCGAACCCGTCCAACGTGATCGGCGCGTGGCAGCAGGACCGCTGGTCGAACGGCGGCGCGCACGGCCTCGTCGCCGGCTATTCGTTCGACGGCGGCCTCACGTGGAAACAGACGAACCTGCCGTTCAGCGCGTGCGCGGGCGGCCTCGCATACGAACGCGCGTCCGATCCGTGGGTGTCGATCGGGCCCGACGGCACCGCGTACTCGGTGTCGATCTCGTTCAACCAGTCGAACAACAGCAACTCGGTCGCGGCATCGGTCTCGACGGACGGCGGCCAGACCTGGAGCGCGCCGACGCTGCTCATCGCCGACAACGAGCCGACCACGCAGTTCTTCAACGACAAGGAATCGGTGACGGCGAATCCGAAGAAGGCGGGCACCGCATACGCGGTGTGGGACCGGCTCGAGCAGCCGACCGGCAATCCGCACGCGAACCTGCACACGGCCGCGTATCGCGGGCCGACGTTCTTCTCGAAGACGGCCGACGGCGGCAAGACGTGGAGCGCGCCGGCCGTGATCGTCGACGTGCCGTCGCGGCAGCAGACGATCGGCAATCAGATCGTCGTCGATCCGCGCAGCGGCGCGCTATACGATTTCTTCGATCTGATCCAGCCGCCGTTCAGCGCGGCCGCGGGCAAGGTCGCGTTCATCAAGTCGACCGACGACGGCGCGACCTGGACGAAGCCGCAAATCGTGTCCGGCCTGCAGACGGTGTCCGTCACCGATCCGAATACGAACGAACCGGTTCGCACAGGCGACATCATCCCCGAGCCCGCGATCGATCCCGCGACGGGCCAACTGTACGTCGTCTGGCAGGACTCGCGCTTCAACGGCGGCCTGTACGACGAGATCGCGCTGTCGACGTCGTCCGACGGCGGCGCGACGTGGAGCGCGCCGATCCGCGTGAACACGCCGAGCGGGCGGCCCGCGTTCAATCCGTCGGTGCGGGTGAATTCGGCGGGCGTCGTCGCGGTCACGTATTACGACTTCCGCGATCTGCAGGCCGGCAACACGACTACGCTGCCGACCAACTACTGGCGCACGCTGTCGGCCGACGGCGGCCGCACGTTCGGCACCGAGCGCCGGATCGCCGGCCCGTTCGACATGCGGACCGCGCCTGTCGCTGAAGGCTTCTTCATCGGCGATTACGCGGGGCTCGACACGCGCGGCACGTCGTTCCTGCCGTTCTTCGTGCAGACGAACTCGGGCAACACGGCGAACCGCACCGACGTGTTCGCCGCGCCGTAAGCGGGCGCGCCGCACGCACAGCGCGGCGCGACGGCCAAGAAGAAAAAACGACGGGCAACTCAAATAAAAAAGCGGCCGCGCCCGATGCCGGGCCGGCCGCCTGTCGAATTTGCAGCGAAACGAACGAGCGCTGCGGGACGCGATGCGTTACGACGCCGCCTCGGGACTCGACGGCACGCGAATGGCCGCCGCTTCGCGCGCGTCATGCGCCGCCGCGCGCTCGTGCTCGGCCACCCATGACGCGATGTCCATGTCTTCGTAGCGGACCCAGCGCGTCTTGTGAACGAGCCGATAGCCGAGCCACACGACGAGGAAGAGCGGAATGCCGACGTAGGTCGCGAGCACGCCGACCCAGTCGATCCTGTTCGCGAGGAACGCCTGATAGTCCTGGCCGAGCGCGATCACGATGCACAGGGCGAACGCGAAGATCGGGCCGTACGGATACAGGCTCGACTGATACGGCAGTTGGCCGACCGAGAAGCCCTGGCGCACGTAGCCCTTGCGGAAACGGTAGTGGCTGAGCGCGATGCCGAGCCACGCGATGAAGCCCGTCATCCCCGACGTGTTCAGCAGCCACAGATACACCGTCTTGTCGCCGTACAGCGACGACAGGAAGCACAGCGCGCCGACGGCAGTCGTCGCATACAGCGCGTTGCGCGGCACGCCGCCCGCCGAGAGCTTCGCGAACAGTTTCGGCGCGCGGCCCTCGGTCGCGAGGTTGTAGAGCATCCGCGTCGACGCATACATCCCCGAGTTGCCCGCCGACAGCACGGCGGTCAGGATCACCGCGTTCATCACGCCGGCGGCGAACGCAAGGCCCGCGTGGCGGAACACGAGCGTGAACGGGCTCACGCCGACGTCCGTCACGTCGCTCTTCAGCAGGTTCGGATCGGTGTACGGAATCAGCACGCCGATCACGAAGATCGCGAGCACGTAGAACAGCAGAATTCGCCAGAACACCTGACGCACCGCACGCGGAATCGTCGTGCGCGGGTTTTCCGATTCGCCGGCGGCCACGCCGATCAGCTCGGTGCCCTGGAACGAGAAGCCGGCGATCATCGCGACGCCCATCATCGCGGGCAGGCCGCCCGCGAACGGTGCGTCGCCGATCGTGAAGTTGCTCCAGCCGTTGCTCGGGCCGCCCTTCAGGATGCCGAAGATCATCAGCAGGCCGACGCCGATGAACGCGAGCACGGTCACGACCTTGATGAGCGCGAACCAGTATTCGGCCTCGCCGAAGCCGCGCACGGTCAGGACGTTGAGGAGGAACATCACGCCGAGGAACGCGGCGCTCCACCAGACGCCCGGCACGTCCGGAAACCAGTAATGCATGACGAGCTGCGCGGCGACGAGCTCGACCGCGATCGTCACCGCCCAGTTGTACCAGTAGTTCCAGCCGAGCGCGAAGCCGAAGCCTTCCTCGACGTATTTCGCGCCGTACGTCGCGAACGAGCCCGACACCGGCATGAACGCGGCCATCTCGCCGAGACTCATCATCAGGCAGTAAACCATCAGGCCGATCAACAGATAGGCGAGCATCGCGCCGCCGGGGCCCGCCTGCGAGATGGACGCGCCGGACGCGACGAACAGGCCCGTGCCGATCGAGCCGCCGATCGCGATCATCGTCAGGTGGCGGGCTTTCAGGCTGCGGCGCAGCCGAGGAGGATTCGATTGTGCGGTTGAGCTGTCGGAATTCGGGTGTGGTGACATAACGGGCTGGCAAAAGCGGCGGGCGACGGTTCGACGCCGCGCCGGGCAGGACGCCGGATTCGGCGCGTCCCCAGGACGATCCGCGGCGCGCCGCCCGGTGCCGACCGGGCGCGCCGCGCCGCACGCATTTTTTGCGCAGCGCGGATTCTACCCGATTCATCAGAGCTCGCCTGCAACATGACGTGCTGCGACGCGCAAGATCGACGCGGGAAAAACGCTTTGCCGATCAATGGGTTGCGCACCGAGCGCGGCGGCTCGGGGCTCGCCGCGCGCATCGTGGGCCGGCGCTCGTCCGATGCAGCGCGGCATCGAAAAATATGAAGAATGCGAAATCGGCCGATCTTCGCTGCGGCGCGCAATGGTTCGCAACACGAAAACGCCGCGAGACGACGCGATAAGCACGAACACGAGCGGCGGCCGAGCATGCTCCCCCGGCGCAGCGGCGCCCCGAAAAAAACGGAAGGGCCGCTCGTAGCGGCCCTTCTCTTCTCCCTGATTTGCCTGCTTGTCCTGCGTTACACCGCCCGCGGCACCGGATGCAGCGGCACCCGGCGGGGCGCGGCCTTCGCCGCCAGGCGCGCATTGCTCGCGTCGATCTCGGCGATCAGATCGTCGAGGCGCTCCAGATGCGCGCTGTTGTCGTGATCCCACGGATGGAAGCCCGGGCGGAAGTAGTCGATCCATTCGCGCGCGATCAGCGCGAAGATGCCGTTCTTCGGGCCCCACAGATACTTGACCAGCTTGCCGATGCCGAGCCCCTTGCCGATGCGGCGGCGATGCGAGATCAACAGGCGCGTGTTGAAGTCGAACAGCGTCGCCCAGAACACGACCGTGACGAGCAGCATCGCGCCCGTGCGCAGCAGGTAGCTCGCGAGGCTCGGCTTCATCACGGTGCGCCACACGTCGTATGCAACCGCCTTGTGCTCGGTTTCCTCCATCGAGTGCCACATCCACATCTGGCGATAGCCGTCGACTTCGCTCAACGTGATGCGGTTCGCGAGCACGAGGCCCGTGAACATCGCGGTGTAGTGCTCGAGCGCCATCGTGATCGCGAGCTGCATCGAGTGCGGCAGCGCTTTCTTGAACCAGCCGAGCACCGTCCACAGGCGCTTGTCGAGCTTGTGCGCGGGCAGGCCCGCCGACTGCAGCAGATCGTTGAATTCGACGTGCTCGCGCGTATGCATCGCTTCCTGGCCGATGAAGCCGGCGATGTCGCGCTTCAGGCCAGGCTCCTCGACCCGGTCGCGATAGTTGCGCACCGAATCCATGAAGAAGCGCTCGCCCGCCGGGAACAGCAGCGACAGCGCGTTGAACAGGTGCGTCACGCCCACGCCGGCGGCGTGCCAGTCGCAGATGCGGCCGGGCGGCAGGGCGAAGCGGATATCGCGACGAACAATTGCATTCACGGTGTTTGTCTCCATTGGTCCCGTCAGGGGACATCGGTGCGACTCGATGCAACGCCCCGATGAGCCGATTTGGGAATAGGGGCGCGGTCGCCATCACATCAAACCATCAATCAACGTTACATTGATTGATGTAATCATAGGAGACGTTCAAACTCTGCGCAAGAACGACTTCGCGCAAAAAACACATTCTTCGCTGCGGAGTTTCCCCTACTCGCCCGCGCAAGCGTCCGGCGCACGCGGCGCGCGGCGACGCCCGAGCGCGGCCTTCAAACGGCGCGCCGGTGTCTTCGCCGGTTCCCCCCTTTGCCGGTTCGCCCCCTTGTTGCCTCGCGCCCGGGAAGCTCCGCCTCGCAGGTTGATCCACGTCAGCAATGAGCCCGTCGCGTGTAGTGCAATGGGCTCATCGGACATCACACGCTTTTCAGGGGGTCTCATGAAACTGACGTTTCTCGGCGCGACGGAAACCGTCACGGGCTCGAAGTACCTGCTCGAGCACGCCGGAACACGCGTCCTGATCGACTGCGGGCTGTTCCAGGGCACGAAGAAGCTGCGGCTGCGCAACTGGAGCCCGCTGCCCGTGCCCGCCGGCTCGATCGCCGCCGTCGTGCTCACGCACGCGCATCTCGATCACAGCGGCTATCTGCCCGTGCTCGTGCGCGAGGGCTTCCGCGGGCCGGTCTATTGCACGCACGGCACCGCGGCGCTCAGCGAAATCATGCTGATGGACAGCGCGCGGCTCCTCGAGGAAGAAGCCGATTTCGCGAATCGCCACGGCTACTCGAAACACCATCCGGCGTTGCCGCTCTATACGGCCGACGACGCGCAGCGCGCGCTCGAGCGCCTCGCGCCGCGCGATTTCGACGCGCCGACGGCGCTCGCGGGCGGCCTGCACTTCCGCCTGCTGCCCGCCGGCCACATTCTCGGCGCGGCGAGCGTCGTCGTCTGCTGGCGGCACACGCTGCTCGCGTTCTCCGGCGACCTTGGCCGCGCGCACGATCCGATCATGCGCGCGCCCGTGCCGCCCGTTCATGCGGACTATCTCGTCGTCGAATCGACGTACGGCGACCGGCTGCACGACGCGAGCGACCCCGAGACCGAGCTCGCCGACGTGTTCGCGAAGACGTTCGCGCGCGGCGGCGTGGTCGTGATGCCGTGCTTCACGGTCGGGCGCGCGCAGGAGATTCTCCACTACATCGCGCAACTGAAGAAGACCGGGAGGATGCCGCACGTACCCGTCTTTCTCGACAGCCCGATGGCGACGAGCGTCACCGAGCTCTACCGGCGGCGGCTCTCCGATCACCGGCTCACGATGTCCGACGCGGACGCGATCGGCCAAGCGGCGGTGATGGTGCGCACGGTCGAGCAATCGAAGGCGATCGCCGATCACAACGGGCCGATGGTCATCATCGCGGGCAGCGGCATGGCGACGGGCGGCCGCGTGCTGCACCATCTCGAGCGCTACGCGCCCGACAGCCGCAACACGATCCTGCTCGTCGGCTATCAGGCGGCGGGCACGCGCGGCGCGGCGCTCGCCGCGCACGAGCCGACGCTGAAGATTCACGGCGAATACGTGCGCGTGCGCGCGCAGGTCGAGATGATCTCGTCGCTGTCCGCGCACGCGGACTACGGCGAGATCCTCGGATGGCTCGGCGCGCAATCGAGCGCCCCCGCGCGCACGTTCGTCACGCACGGCGAGCCCGCGGCGGCCGACGCGCTGCGGCGGCGGATCGAGGAAACCCTGCATTGGCGCTGCGAAGTGCCGTCGTATCTCGAATCGGTCGAGCTCGAGGATGGGCCTGCTCACACGAAATGATTCCGGCGAGAGGCGCGAAGCGCCGGGCATGCGCCGATGTCCGGCGGCTTCGCTGCGCCGAACGCATCGAACGCATCGCCTGAATCGGCTGGACATTGCGGCATGCGCCGTTTTCGTCATGTGATTTTCGTCATGTGATGCAAGCGCCGCACGACAAGGCAGCGCGACGCCGGCCGCCGCACGCGCATCGTGTCCGGCCGCAGCGCACCGCTCGACCGCCGAAGTGCGCCGAAGCCGTCCGAACGGCGTCGGCGCACTCTGGTCAGGACATGTGCATCCCGCCGTTGATCGCGAGATCGGCGCCGGTGATGAACGCCGCGTCGTCCGAGCACAGGAACGCGATGAACGCGGCCACTTCATCGGGCTGGCCGAGCCGGCCGACCGGGATCTGCGGCAGGATCTTCGCTTCGAGCACGTCCTGCGGCACCGCTTCGACCATCGCGGTCGCGAGATAGCCGGGCGACACCGTGTTGACCGTGATCCCGCGCTTCGCCGTTTCGAGCGCGAGCGTCTTCGTGAAGCCGTGAATGCCCGCCTTCGCCGATGCGTAGTTCGCCTGACCGAATGCGCCGCGCGAGCCGTTCACCGAACCGATGTTGACGATGCGTCCGAAGCGCCGCTCGACCATGCCAGCAATGAACTGTTTCGTCACATTGAACATCGCGTCGAGATCGGTTCGCATCACCGCGTCCCAGTCGCCCTTCGTCATCTTCACGAACGTCGCATCGCGCGTGATCCCCGCATTGTTGATCAGCACGTCGATCTTGCCGAAATCCGCGAGCACCTTCTCCGCGCACCGCTCGCACGATTCGAAATCCGCGACGTCGACCGCATACGCCTTGAAATCGCGTCCGGCATCGCGCTCGTGCATCAGCCACGTCGACACATGATCGTTGTGCTCCGAATGCGACACCGCCACAGCCATGCCGGCGTCGTGCAGCCTCCGGCTGATTGCCGCACCCAATCCGCCCATACCGCCCGTCACGAACGCCACGCGTTTTGCTTCCATCACGGCCTCCCGATGAGGTGCCCGGTGCGGCATCGACGCCGCGCGCCCCGCAAACGGGGTCGCGCGGTCGCCATCCGGGCATGGGTTGAGAAATGTGTTGCTCGCGGCGCGCGGCGAACGCGCGCGCCGATTCGCGTGTGCGGCGACATGCCTTCGCCCGCCGCCGCGACGCGAGGTGAAACCCCTCAAAGCTATCGCGTTTTACTGTAAGCGCGCACTCACGCGATCCGTTGACCTGAGTCAAACGAACAAACAGCAACACTCCGTGCCACTGCTGTAGGAAACGACCTACAGCGCTACGCTGATGCTTACGCCAAGTTCAATGTTTGCCAATTTCGATGCAGCAATCCGCGTTCCATACTGGCAATCACAGGGGCAGTCCGTGGAGGATCGCTCCGACCCGCGTTTCGTCGTCTATGCTCTTAGCGGGCAGCTTGCGTCGGCCGGTTCGGCAATCGCAACGAAATGGCGGATTGCGCACGACGACGTGCGAGCCTGGCCCCGGGCGACCACCCCGGCAGCTTGCAGTCGCCGTCCGGCACGCCGCGCGGCGCGCGTCGATCGCTTCGTCGACGCCGTCGCGCAGAGCGGCACCGCGTGCCGCGCCACGTGTACGCCACGCCCGATCGTGCCAGTCGGGCGTCGCGCATGAAAGGAGTCGATTATGCCAACCGCCTCTGCCAATGAAGCCGCGCCCTGCACCGAGCCGCAGCGGCCGGTGTTCCTGCCGCACCCCGTCATGGCCGACGACGCGCCGAAGCTGCCGGCGACCCGCTGCTCGACCTGCGCGATACGCAACGTGTGCATGCCGGCCTGCCTCACGCCGAGCGAATTGGCCCGGCTCGACGCGATGGTGTGCACGACGCGCCACGTCAAGCGCGGCGACGCACTGTTTCGCACGCACGACACGTTCCAGAGCATCTATGCGGTGCGCACCGGCTCGTTCAAGACGGTCGTCATGCACCGCGACGGCCGCGAGCAGGTGACGGGCTTTCAGATCGTCGGCGAGACGCTCGGCCTCGACGGCGTGTGCAGCGGCCGCCACAACAGCGACGCGATCGCGCTCGAGGACAGCACCGTCTGCATCATCCCGTTCGCGCAGCTCGAGGCCGTGTGCCGCGAAGTGAAGCCGATGCAGCACCACGTGCATCAGTTGATGAGCGGCGAAATCGTCCGCGAATCGAGCCTGATGATGCTGCTCGGCACGATGACGGCCGAGCAGCGCGTCGCCGCCTTCCTGCTCAACATCTCCGAGCGTTTCCAGAAACGCGGCTATTCCGCGTCGGAGTTCAACCTGCGGATGACGCGCGAGGAAATCGGCTGCTATCTCGGGATGAAGCTCGAGACGGTCAGCCGGATGCTGTCGAAGTTCCAGCGCGACAAGCTGATCGCGCCGCGCGGCAAGCAGATCCGCATCACCGATCCGCAGGGGCTCGCGCGCGTGTGACGCATCGCGCGCGGCGGCGCGGCGCCGAGCGGACGCGCCGACGTTTCGGCATGCCGGCATGTCCGCATCTCGACGCGCAGCCGCGCCCGCACGCCGCAGGCGTGTCCGTTCCGGGCGGCTGACGCGGTGCGTTGCGCGCCGCCCCGCCTCAGCGCATCGTCAGCACCGCCGCCCCCGTCAGACGTCCGGCGCGCAGATCGTCGAGCGCCTGGTTCGCCTGCGCGAGCGGATACGGCGTCGCCTCCACGTCGAGCTGCACGTCGTTCGCAATCCGCATGAATTCCGCCGCGTCGTCGCGCGTCAGGTTCGCGACCGACACGATCCGCCGCTCGCCCCACAACAAGTCGTACGAAAATGACGGAATGTCCGACATGTGAATCCCGCCGCACACGACGATGCCGCCCTTGACGACCGCCGCGAGCGCGGCCGGCACGAGCGCGCCGACCGATGCGAAGATCAGCGCCGCGTCGAGCCGCTCGGGCGCGGCTTCGTCGCTGCCGCCCGCCCATGCGGCGCCGAGCCGGCGCGCGAGCTGCTGCGCGGCGGCGTCGCCCGGGCGCGTAAACGCGTAGACGGTGCGCCCCTGAAAGCGCGCGACCTGCGCGACGAGGTGCGCGGCCGCGCCGAAGCCGTACAGGCCGATGCGCCGCGCGGAGCCCGCCATCTTCAGCGTCCGGTAGCCGATGAGGCCCGCGCACAGCAGCGGCGCCGCATGGATATCGTCGTAGCGGCTCGGCACGTGCACGCAGAAGCGCGCGTCGGCGACCGTGCGCTGCGCGTAGCCGCCGTCGATCGTGTAGCCGGTGAAGCCCGGCGCATCGCACAGGTTCTCGCGGCCGCTCGCGCAATACGCGCAGTGGCCGCACGTGCGGCCGAGCCACGGCACGCCGACGCGCTCGCCGATCGCAAAGCCCTTCGCGCCCGCGCCGAGCGCGGCGACCGTGCCGACGATCTCGTGCCCCGGAATCACCGGCCGCTTCGGATCGCGCAGATCGCCGTCGACGACGTGCAGATCGGTGCGGCACACGCCGCACGCGTGCACGTCGATCAACAATTGCCCCGCCGCCGGCACAGGGTCCGGCAGCTCGGTTTCGCGCAGCCGCGGCGCGCCGCCGTCGAACACCATCGCGCGCATCAACGCGCTCCCGGACGACGCGCATGCGCGTCGTCCGCCGCGCGCGCGGGCGACGCGATCCGTTCGCGCACGCGCCTGATCGCGATCACGCGCAGATAGTCGTGAACGCGCGCGCCGTCCGCGAGGCGCGAGATTTCGTCATCGAGCATGTGCATCAGCTCTCCCTCCGTGATCGAACGACGCTGCGCGGCGGCGAGCAGCGAATCGAAAAGCATGTCCTGGCGCATGATGCGTGTTCCCTGTCCGTCATCGAATCCGACGGTTCCAGCGTAGGCCCATCGTCATCGATTGAACCCCCGCGGCGCGGGCGCGGCTTGACTTGCGTCAAGCGTCGCCGGGTCGCGCCTGCGCCCGCCCGCGACGATTTCACCCGAACTGCATTGACCTGCGTCAATCGCCGCTCCCCGCCGCTGCTTAGACTGGAATCGGATCTCCCGAGCGAGGCGCACGCCATGACGAACAGTCTGCAGAATATCGCGCTGGCGTGCACGCTGAGCGCGGTCTGCGTCGGCGCGGCGAGCGGCGCCCACGCGCAGGTGCGCGAGCCGACCGCGCTCGTCGACCAGCAGCATTGCATGTTCTGCCACGCGCCGAACATGCCGTTTCTCGCGCCGTCGTTTCATCAGATCGCGGAACGCTATCGCGACGTGCCGAACGCCGCCGCGATGCTCGAGCAGAAGCTGCGCCGCGGCGGGCGCGCGCACTGGGGCGATACGCCGATGCCGACCGCCCCCGAGCGCGACGGCCCGCTGTCGGAGGAAGACGCGCATACGTTGATTCAATGGGTCATGAGTCAGTAGCGCGGCATCGCCGCGCGTTCGACAAGGAGCGAACCGTGCGCATCACCGTTCATCTCGATACGTTCGCGTCCACCGATCCGGCCGCCTACGCGATCCTGTGGATCGACACGGCGAAGCGCAGGTGGTCGCGCGAAGGCCATGCGGGCGTCGAACTGCCTGCGTGGGGCAACATCGTCTGCCGCGACGGCGCGACGCGCGTGACGGGCGCCGACGACGCGCATTCGCTGTGCGTGCTCGAAGGTCTCGACCTTGGCGCGAAGCGGGGCCCGTTCGAGGGCGAGACGGGCGCGGCGCGCTGGTATCCGCACCCGCACGCGCATCGCGCGCCAGTCGTCGGCGAATGGCATGTGCAGTGCGTCGACGAAGCCGGCGCGCCCGCCGAGCACGAACTGTTCACGGGGCGAGAGACGTCCTGAGCGGACGGCGCCGCGCCGGTGCGCTGGCTCGTCGAGTCACGGAATCGCGATTCCGGCCGGCGATCGTTTCGGCAATTCGCCGGGCAGCGGGATCATCGGATCGCCGTGCGGCAGGATCGCCGGCAACACGCGATCCGCCTTCGGATTCGCGCCGCCCGCTTCGCCGCGCGGCCGCCGCCGGGCGTCAGGTCGCCGGATCGCCGAGCCGTCACGCGAACGCCGCGGCAAGCTCGCGTTCCGCCGCGTCGAATGCCCGCTGGATCGCGTCGAGCGGATCGGCGCCCGTCATGTGCGGAATCGGCTTCAGTTCGTAGTCGCGCGTGATCAGATCGAGACGGACGTCGTACGTCGTGTGCGCGGTGCCGGCGCCGAGCGCCTCGATCGCGAGGTGACAGCCCGCGAGGCGCGCACCGAATCGCTCCAGTCGGATCAATTGGATGCTCGCCTCGGCTTCGAGCTGCGCCGATCCGGCGAAGCCGAAATAAGCGATCTGCATTCCAATTCCCATTGCCCTTTCTCCCCTGGCGCTCATGCGGCAAAGCGGGATGACGTGCCGGAGCGATAAGCATTGCGTCCATCTTCGGGGCGCCTGACTAGCATCTTCCGGCTCCCCGACGGATGTCGCTTGATATGCGTCAAGCGTGAGTCCGATACCGGGCGCGCCGCTCTGCTGCAACGCGGGCGCGCGCCGACTTCGCGGCGGCGCGGGACAGCCGCGCATCGTCGCCCCGGCTTTGTCGGCCGGCGTTGACCGCGATCAAGCGGCGCGCAACGATCCGGCTTAACGTGGTCATCGTCCCGACCTTCCGTATCCGGACAGCGCGATGAACCGACCGCCTCCGCCACGCGTCAAGCGCCGCCGCGCGCAAGCCGCCACGCCCGCCTCCGCGCCTGTCGCCAGAAAGCGCGCGACGCCGCGTCGCGCGCGCATCGCGCCGAAGAAACGCGCGCCGCTGTCGGCCGCCGTCGAGCGGCTCGTATCGAGCCCGACGTACCGGCAGGCCGACGAGGATCTCGCGTTCCTGCAACGCCCCGAAATGTGCGGCGTGCGCTTGCAGCTCGATTACTGGAAGACCGAGGAAACGCTGCAGCGCTTCGGCATCTGCGATACGGTCGTCGTCTACGGCAGCACGCGGATCGTGTCGCCCGCCGTCGCGCGCGCGAGGCTCGCCGACGCGCAGCGCGGGCTCGCCGAGCGTCCGAACGATCCCGAGCGGCGCCATGCGGTCAGCGTCGCGATGCGGCTGCTCGAGCGCAGCCATTACTACGGCGTCGCGCGCGATCTCGGCCGGCTCGTCGGCGAGACCGGCCCCTCGCCGCATCCGCGGCGCCTCACGATCATCACGGGCGGCGGCCCGGGCATCATGGAGGCGGCCAATCGCGGCGCGCACGAAGCGGGCGCGCCGAGCGTCGGGCTCAACATCACGCTGCCGCGCGAGCAGCATCCGAATCCCTACGTGACGCCCGAGCTGTGCTTTCGCTTCCACTACTTCGCGATCCGCAAGCTGCACCTGCTAGAGCGCGCGAAGGCCGCCGTGTTCTTCCCCGGCGGCTACGGCACCTGCGACGAATTGTTCGAAGTGCTGACGCTGTTGCAAACCCGCAAGATCGCGTCGCTGCCCGTCGTGCTGGTGGGCTGCGCGTTCTGGCGCTCGGCGGTCGATTTCGGGTTTCTCGTCGACGAAGGGATGATCGATCCGCGCGACGTGGAACTGTTCCGGTTCTGCGAAACCGCCGACGAGATCTGGGCCGCGATCGGCGGCCAGCATCACCCCGCGTAGCCCCGCAGCGCCGCTCGCGCGCATTCCGCGCTCGTCGTCGCGCTCTTTCCGGGTTCTCCCGTAAGGGGCTTTCCTACATTGGCGAACGCGCGCATCCGATCTGTAGGAAAACGCCGATAAGCCCGCCGCATTTCCTACGGCAAGCTCGGTGCGCGCTGCTTGGAACCGAGCTCGCGCCGCCCGATACTGTCATTGCAGACACGCATTGCGCGACGAATGCAACGAGGATCGCGCCACGGGAATCAGGAGGCCGCCATGTCATACCAGGACGTCTATACGGAATCGGGCTACCTAGCTTATGGCCGCGCCGAAGCGACGCCCGCCCCCGAAGCGGATCGCGCCGCGCAGCCGGCGGCACGCGCCGATCGGGCCGACGCGCTCCTCGCGCTCGCGCGCGAAGCCGGCATGCTCGTCACGCTCGACGGCCAGATCGGCCGCGAACGCTATCAGAGCGTCGCCGGCTCCGTCGCGTCGCTGATGCGCTTCGTGACCGCGCTCGAACATTCGCTACTCGACGCAGACCACTGACATGCTCGCCTGCGAAACCCCGGCCCGCTGCTCGCGGTGCCGCAGCACGCGCACGTCGCGCGCCGTCGCCGCCCGCGCGCGCAGCCGCCGCACCAATTCCGCGTCGCGCCGCTACGCATCCGGCTGCCGCTAGCCGAAGCGGGCGCGCGTGCGCTTCGCGCCGCCGTCCGCGCGCACGTCTTCATTCGTTTTCGTCTCGCGAGCCACGCAACACCATCTCCTCTCGACGGCTCGCGAGCGTCTTTTCCAACCGTCACTCGACGACCAGATCGTCGACCACCGCCCGCACGCCGCGCGTCGACCAGGCGGCGCCGCGCGCGACCGCGCGTTCCGCATACGAGCCGACCTTGCCCGACAGCGTGACGGTGCCGTCCTTGACCGCCACGTCGATATGATTCGCCTCGCGCTCCGCATGGCGTTGCATCGCGCGCCGGATGCCGCCCGCGATCTCGTCGGCGCTCACGTCGCCGAGGACTTCGATCTGGTTCGTCACGCCCGTCACACCGCGCATCTGCGAAATCGCGCGAACCGCGACATGGCTCTGATACGACCAGTCAACCTTGCCCGACAACGTCACCCAGCCCGATTCGACCTGCACCTGCACGGCCGCGTCGTGCAGCCCGACGGTCCAGTGCAGCATCGACCGCACGGCGTCGGCGATCGCCTCGTCGGTGCGCACGTCGTCGCCAGGCAACCGCACCTGCACGTCGATGACGACCGCCCGCACGCCCGCGACCCGGTTCGCCGCCATCTCGGCCGCGAGCTTTTCCGCGTAGCTCGACGGATGGCCGGTCAGCGTGACGATGTGCCCGGCGACGTCGACGCTGAAATGCGCGACGTCGATCATCGGGTCGCCCGTCAGTTCGTCCTCGACTTCCTGCTTGATCTGCCTGTCCGTTTTCATCGCTCGCTCCCCCTGAAAACGCGGCGCGCATCCGCCGCTTCAGGACAGCTTTGCATACGCGCGCCACGGATTTCCTGATGCACGTCAAGTACGGACCGGCGCTTCGCGAGCCGCATGTGCGGAGGATCGAAGATCGATCGTCGACGGGCGCGCACGCGCGGCGTTCCCGCGGCATTCGTCAGTCGGATACGTCGAGCAGTTCGACGCCCACAGCGCGGACATGCGCGAGATGCGCCGCGCCTCGGACGAATTCGCGATGTCGGGCATCCGCGGCAGGAATTCGATGCCGAAGAACGCGCATACGCGCTGCAGCGTGTGCTGCCTGATCCGACAGGAAGTCTTCGTAGCGGATCGTCAGCACGCGCTGCGGATGGCGCGCGATCAGGGCGTCGGCGTAGTGCACGCTGTCGAGCGACTTGTCCATCACGACGCGCGCGCCCTCGCGCTCGCCAGCGCGCAGCGGCAGCGCCCACACGATGCGGTGTACGCTGCGCGGCGCGTGCCGGACCGCATCGAAGATCTCGACCGGATCGAACGCGACGCCGGGACATTTGACCATGCTCGCGGCCTGCAGGCCGACGACGTGCAGCGGATACGGCGAATAGAACTGCGAATTGAGATTCAGCCGCAGCCGCAGCGGAATCATCGGCACGGGGCAGTGGCGGACGGCGTCGGTCGCGCTGCCGGTTGAGGGATGCGTCATGCGATGTTCATTCAGGAATCCTGCCGTGTGTCGGGCGGCGAATCGAGGTCATCGAGCGACGAGAAATGCTCAGGATTCCATTTCGATTTATTCGCGCCATTTCTTGTTGCGCGCGTCGAATAAAAATCGACTTGCGGCATACGTTCGGCTCCGGCAATGGCGCTGTCGATATCCGGAATGCGCTCCGCCCGCGAATCAAGCGAAGCGGACCCGCGCGAACGGCGCATCGCCGCCCCGGCAATCCGCATCGACGACATGCAACATGCAAACGGGCGCGGATTTGACGCACATCAAGAATCCTGCGTGCGGCCACCGGTCACATCGCCGGCATCCGCCTATAGTGGCGCCCTGCATTGGTGCGACTGCGTTGACCTGGCTCAACGCACGCAGGCATGCGCGGCGCATGCTGGTACGCAAATGCTTCGCATGCTGCTCTCGAGGCTCGAAAGTCCGTTCGTCCAGCGCCGCTTGGCAGCATCTGCCGATGCGCCGACAGCGCCATTCGGCGCGCTGCGAAGAACGCTCGCGTCCGGCCTCCGATCGCAGCCTGCATGCCGCCGGCGCGACGCCGGCCCCGACAACCCAGCGACGAACATCACCATGCCATCTCGTTCCCGGTTCACCTGGCGCACGGCCGTTTTCGGCCCCGGCTTGCGGCCCGTCTCGCGGATCGTCGCTGCCGATGCGTCGAGCAGCGCGCCCGCCGACGCGCCGCCGGCCGACGTCGCCGTGCTCGTCTATCACCGCTTCTCGAACGACTCCGGCGCCGATCCGATGACGGTGGGCACCGCGACGTTCGAAGCGCAGCTCGCGTACCTGCGCCGGCTCGGCTACCGGATCGTTCCGTTGCGCGACATCGTCGGCTGGATGCGCGGCGAACCCGTCGTGCTGCCGCCGAAGGCGGTCGCGCTGACGGTCGACGAGGGGCATGCGTCGATCTTCGATTGGGTGCGCACGATCGCGCTGCGCGAGCGAGTGCCGATCACGCTGTTCGTCTATCCGTCCGCGGTCGACGAATCGCCCGGCTCGCTCACGTGGCATCAACTGCGTGTGCTGCACAAGACCGGCTGGTTCGACGTGCAGTCGCATGCGTGGTGGCATCCCGATCTGAACGCCGCGCACCGGTCGTCCGCGGCGTTTCGCGATGCGACGCGCGCGCAGTTCGAACAGGCCCGCGCGCGCATCGAGCGCGAGATCGGCAACACGGTCGATCTGCTCGCCTGGCCGTTCGGCGCGTTCGACGGCGAACTCGGCGCGGCCGCGCGCGAGGCAGGCTACGTCGCGGGCTTCACGCTCGAGCCGAGCAAGATCCGGCACGACACGCCGATGCTCACGCTGCCGCGTTTCCTGATGGTCGAGGAATGCAAGCCGGCCGTGCTGCGGCGGCTGCTCGCGAAAACCGGCGCGGCGCTGACCCGCTGACCCGCGCAGCGCGCGGGAACGTCACCGTTGCCGCGAATCGCCCCACCCGCCGCCGAGCGCCGCATACAGCGCGACCGTGTCCTGCAGCCGCTGCGCGCTCGCCTGCACCCACGCAAGCCGCGCCTGCCGGTATTGCTGATCGGCCGCCAGCACCTGAAGATAGCCGGCCGCGCCCGTCTCGAATTCGATCGTCACGAGCCGCAACGCTTCGCGCGCCGCGTCCGTCGCGCGCGACTGCGCATCGAGCGCCGCCGCGTCGTGATCGAGCGCGCGCAACGTGTCGGCAACCTGCGCGAATGCGCTCAGCACAGTTTGCCGATACGCGGCGCTCGATTCGTCGAACGCGTCGATCGCGGCCTTGCGCTGATACCAGAGCGCGCCGCCATGAAAGAGCGGCGCGGTGATCGACGCGCCCACGCTCCACGTCTTGCCCGCCGCGCCGAACAGCGCGGACGCGCGCGTGGCGTCGAAGCCGCCCGATGCGGACAGCGTGACGCCCGGAAACAGCGCCGCGGTCGCGACGCCGATGTTCGCGCTCGCCGCATGCAGCGCCGCCTCGGCCTGCAGGATGTCGGGCCGGCGGCGCACGAGCTCGGACGGCACCGTCTGCGGCAGCTCCGCCGGCAATGCGATTTCGGCGAGCGACAGCTCAGGCGGCGCGCGCTCGGCCGGATAGCGGCCCGCGAGCGTGGCGAGCAGGTCGTCGGCCTCGCCGGTCTTCTGCTCGAGCGCGGGCAGCGACGCATCGAGCGACGCGCGCGCCGCCTCGAGCGAAAGCACGGCCGAGTATGCGCTCGCGCCCGCGTTCACCTGCGCGCGCGTGAGGCGGATCTGCTCGTCCGTCAGCGCGATCAGCTCGCGCGTGACCGCAATCTCGTCCGCATACGCGGCGCGCGCGATCATCGTGTTGACGACGTTCGCGGCGAGCGTCAGGCGCGCGGCCGCAAGCGCATGGCGCTGCGCGTCGGCCTGCGCGGCGAGCCCTTCGACGTTGCGCCGCTCGCCGCCCCAGATGTCGAGCGCATAGCTGACCGTCGTCGACAACGTGAACAGATTGAAGATCGACGCGGGCAGATTCGCGCCCGTGCGCAACGGCACGTAGCGCTGCCGCGACGCGCCCGCCTGCGCGTCGGCTTGCGGATAGAACACGCCCGCGCCCGCGATCAGCTCGTGCTCGCTGCGCGCGAGCGTCGCCTGCGCGCGCGCGAGCGTCGGGCTGCCGGCGAACGCGTCGTCGACGGCCGCGTCGATCTTGCGCGAGCCGAACAGCCGCCACCACGCATCGGGAAACGGCGCGTCGGGCGCGAGCGTCTGCGTCGCGCCGCTCGCCGCGAAGCGCGTGCGCGCGGCGTCGTCCGGCACGTAGCCCGCGACGGACGGCCGCGCGGGCCGGACGAAGTCGGGCCCCACCGCGCAGCCGGCGACGAGCGCCGCGCAGCCGAGCGCGAGCGCAGCGCCGCGCAGCCGGCCCCGGTGCGCGCGACTAGTCGGACGCGATGTACACATCGACGATCTGCCCGGGAAACAACCGCAGGTCCTTGCGCGGCACGACGCGGAAGATCACGGGCAGGACGCGCACGTCGACGCGCTCGGTCCGCTGGTCGGACAACTGGATCTTCGGCGTCACGTACGGCTGCACGCGCACGAACGCGAGATCCGCCTCGGTCGTCGTGCCGCGCACCGACATGTGCGCGTGCGGCACCTTGCCCGCCGGCAGCCGGCTGATCAGGATTTCGTCGACGTAGCAGCGCACCTGCAGGCGGCTCGCGGGCGAGCCGAGCACGATCGCGGGCGTCGTGCCCTGTGTGTACGTGTCGTACATGCCCTGCGGCGACAGATACGAGCCGAGCGCCGCATTCATCGCGAGCACGACGCCGTCCGCCGGCGCGCGCAGCGTGTAGCGCGCGAGCAGCGCGGCCGACGCGTCCGCCGCCTTGCGCAGCGCGGCGGTCTGCTTCTCCTGGTTGCGAACGTCGTAGGCCCACGCGCCCGCGCGCATGAGCCGGTACTGGCGCGTGACGACAGCGAGGTTCGCACGCGCGACCTTCACGCCGTTCGATGCGTTGTCGAGCGCGTCGCGGCTCACGGCCTTCGGATCGATCGCGAACGCGCGCTGCTGCTTGTCGTACTGATCCTGCGCGGTCTTCAGGCTCGCGGCGGCCGCCTCCACCTGCGCGGCGGCGACGTCGAGCGTCTCGCGGCGCGGCTGCGCCTTCAGCTCGTCGAGCATCGCCTGCGCGGCGTCCGCCTGCGCGGCAAGTTGCGCGGCGGTCGCCTTCTGCACGGAATCGTCGAGCGCGAGGAGCGCGTCGCCCGCCTTCACCGCATCGCCCTCGTGCACGAAGATCCGCGTGACCGGGCCCGTGACGTCCGGATACAGGTTCACGTTCGCGCCGGAGGTCTGATCGCTCTCGACGATGCCCGTCGCGTAGACGCCGCGCGGATACGGGTTCGACGCGGGCTTGAACACGGGCGGCTGCGGCGGCTCCTGGATGCTGTAGACCCACGCGGCGGCGACGCTCGCGAGAAACCCGACGATCGCGGCGACGAAGACGATACGCCGCTTCACAGGCCGCTCCCGTTCTCGATCGCGGTGAGCTTGCCGTCCTCCATTCGCAGGATGCGGTCCGCGTAGTCGAAGATGCGGCTGTCGTGCGTGACGATGACGATGCAGCGCTTGTCGCTGAGCACCTTGTGCTTGACGAAATCGATGATCGTGCGGCCCGTGTCGCCGTCGAGCGACGCCGTCGGCTCGTCGAGAATCAGGATGTCCGGCTGGCTCACGATCGCGCGCGCGATCGCGACGCGCTGCTGCTCGCCGCCCGACAGCTTCACGGGCGGCAGCGACGCGCGGTTCCTCAGGCCGACGACGTCGAGATATTCGTGCGCGTCGGCGAGCGCGCGATTCCAGTCGCGGCGCTTGAGGATCAGTGGAATCGCGACGTTCTCGGCCGTCGTCAGGCGCGGAAACAGATGGTAGTCCTGAAACACGAAGCCGATCCGGTTGAGCCGGAATTCGGCGATCGCGTCGTTGTCCTGCGCCCACAGATCGACGCCGTCGACGATCACGCTGCCCGCGTCCGGCCGCAGGATGCCGGACATCACGCTGAGCAGCGTCGTCTTGCCGCTGCCCGACGGCCCGACGATCAGCAGCATCTCGCCGAAACGCGCCTGCACCGACACGTCAGCGAGCGCGCGCGTGCGCGCGTCGCCCTCACCGAACCACTTGGTGAGCCCGCGCGCGTCGATCGCCAGCCCCGTCATCGTCATCCCCTGAAAATGTCGAACGGCTCGATCTGCAGCACGCGGCGCACGCCGAGATAGCTCGACAGCCCCGCGATCACGACGACCATGCCGAACGCGAGCGCGAGATTGCCGTACGTGATGAGCGCCGCGTAGCTCGGCAGGCGCAGCCGCGCGAAGCTGATGAGCGCGGTGCAGAGGCCGACGCCGAGGCCATAGCCCGTGAGCGCGGTGAACGTCGCCTGGAACAGGATCATCGCGACGAGCTCGCGGTTCTTCGCGCCGATCGCCTTCAGCGCGCCGAATTTTTCGAGGTTCTCGATGATGAACGTATAGAACGTCTGGCCCGAGATCGACAGCCCGACGATGAAGCTGATCGCCGTCATCAGCAGGATGTTCGTGCCGACGCCCGTCTCGTACTTGTAGAAGTCCGAGATGCGCTTCATGAATTCTTCTTTCGTGTACGCGCGATAGCCGAGCGCGGCGACTTCCCGCTTGATGCGCGCGACGTCGCGGTCCGACTTCGGCTCGACGAGGATGTACGACGTCGTGTAGCGCGTCGACGGGATGTAGCGCGTCGCGCGCGCGTAGGTCGTGTAGAGCGTCGGCGTGCCGAACAGGCCGCTGCTCGCGACCTTCGCGATGCCCACGATCACGCCGCGGTTGTCGTTCAGCTCGAACGTCGTGCCGAGCTTCGGGTTCTTCAGCTTCGGGAACTCGGCGTCGTCGATCGCGATGAAGCCGTTTTCCGCGTAGATGTCCTCAATGCGGCCCGCCTTCATCGTCGGCCGGCCGAGCAGGCTCGCGTCGTCGAGGCCGATCACCGTGACGGCCTGATAGGTGCCGTCGGCAAGCTTCACGAGCGCGCCGCCCGAATAGATCGGCACCGCGTACTTGACGCCGTCGACGCTGCGCACCGCATCGAGCACGTAGGCCGGCATGCCGATGCTGCTCGCGATCGTCTGCACGCCGGGGTCCATCACCCACACCTTCGCGCCGACGTTGATGACGGTCGACGACGATTTGTTCAGGATCCCTGCGAACAGCGACGTCATCTCGACCATCAGGAACACGGCGAACGTGATCCCGACGATCAGTGCGGTGAACTTCGCGCTGTCGTTGACGAGCAGCTTGAACGCGAGCCTCAGGATCCCGTTCACGATGCGTCGCGCGTGCCCCCCCGGCGACGGTCGGCGAATGCGACGCGCTGCCGCGCGAACGCGGGGGCGAAGATCGGCCGGCAATACAGGTCGACGAAACCGAGCATGCCCGCCGCGATCGCGAACAGCACGAAATACGGAGCCGAGCCGTCGGCGACGAGCAGCCCGCGCACCGCGCCGATCAGGCCGGCTTGCGAAGCGAACACGGCGACGGTCGAGGCGATTGCCTTGCGGTCAGAATGCATCATGTCGTTCTCCTTGTATCCGGGGCGCGCACGGCGCGCTCATACCTGCACTTGATGCTCGGCTTCCTCGCCGCGCACGAGCAGCACCGGGCAGTGCGACGCGCGCAGGAAACGCTCGGCGACGCTGCCGAGCACGACGCGCCGCACGCCGCGGCGGCCGTGCGTGCCCAGCACGACGAGATCGGCGCCGTGCTGCTTCGCGCAGCGCTCGAGCGCCTGCGCGACTTCCTCGCCGATGCCGGCCGTCTCGAACAGCTCGGCATCGCCCGGCACCTGCGCGGTTTCCATCTCTTTTTCCGCTTCGACGAGCGCCTTGCGGCCGTCGTCGCGGAAACCTTCGAGAAGCGCGTTCGGATCGAAATGGCCCGCGTAGCTGAACACCACCGACTTGTCGACGACGTACACCGCATGGACGCGCCCGCCCGTCGCCTTCGCGATCTTGATCGCCTCGGCCAGGGCGCGCTTCGAGATGTCGCTGCCGTCGAGCGCCACCATGATCTGCTGATACATACCAACCTCCTGATTCAAGTCGATGTCGTTTCGGCGGCCGGCGATCCGGCGGCCGGCGGCCCGGCGCATTCGCGCGCGTCGAAAAGCCGCTTCGCGCACCGGAATCCCTTGCCGTTGCAACGAACCGTTCGGGCTGCCGAAAACATGGGTTCATGATCCGGCGTTCTGCGTATGAAAAGTTGACTTCCGTCAACGTTCCGCCGTGCGGCGCGCGGATTCCCGCCTTTCACCGGGTCAGCAGTTCCTCGATGAAGCGCGCGTAGTCGCGGCGCGACGCGGCAACCTCGCGCCGGGACGGGGGCGCGGCGCGCAGCGCCCGCCGCAGACAGGCTTGCGTGAGGGGCGCGACGAGCAGCAGCGGCGTGCGCGCGGCGATGCCGTCGCGCAACTCGCCCGCATCGACGCCCTGCCGCACGAGCCGGCCGACCGCCGTCGCGAACGCATGCTCGACGTGCTTGCGCCAACGCTCGGCCGCGTGCGGCGCGCGCCGGCTTTCGGCGATCAGCAGACGCAGCATCGCGATCACCGGCTCGCTCGTCGACCACGTGTAGAGATCGCCGGCGAGCAGATCGACGATTGCCGCGAGCGATTCGAATGCGGGCACGGGCGCGGCGGACGCACGAGCGGCGCGCGCCGCGTTCGGTGCGCCCAGCAGCGGCGGCATCAGCGCGCGCTCGAGCAGCGCCTCGAAGATCTCGTCCTTGCTGCCGAAGTGCGTGTAGACGCCGCCCTTCGACATCCCCGCGCGCGCGGCGATGTCATCGATCCGCGCGCCCGCGAAGCCGCTCGCCGAGAACTCGGCGAGCGCCGCGTCGAGGATCTGGTTGATGCGGATATCGGCGGGCAGGCGGCAGCGCGGCGGCCGGGCCGGCGCCTCGTGTCGCGCCGCAGCCGCCCGCTCGTTGCCGTTCCGGTTTCGCATGATCCGCCGCCGCTTCGCCGCCCGACAGGCGGCCGTTCGTTGTGCCGTTCGTTTCGCGATGCGCGACGCCCGCGAACCGGACGCACCTGCACCGTGCATGCCGACATCTTAAAAACTGACCAGTCGGTATCTCACTGACTCAGATCAAGACAGGACACGGTAATCGTCGGATATAAAGGGGACACGAGAGCGCCGCGCGACGGTGAGCATTTTCGGGAGCGCGCGGCTTCCACGAAGCACCGTCGGCTTCATCGACCACCGAGGATATGACCATGCGCAACGATGCGCGTCACGACGAACGGCATCAGCGGCGGCCCGGCATCGCGCGCCGCGCGCCGCGGCACGCCGCCGCGCTCACGCTGTGCGCGGCCGTGTCGGGTTGCCTGTCGCTCGCGCCCGACTACGCGCGCAAGCCGCCGCCCGTGCCCGCTTCCTACCCGGCCTATCCGGGCGACCCGTCAGGCGCCGATGCGCGCGCGCTCGGCCAGCTCGACTGGCGCGCGTATTTCGTCGACCCGCGCTTGCAGGCGCTGATCGAAACCGCGCTCGCGAACAACCGCGATCTGCGGATCGCCGTGCAGCGCGTCGAGGAGGCGCGCGCGACGTACGGCATCCGCCGCGCGGACCAGTTCCCGACGATCGCCGCGAACGCCGCGTACCTGCGCTTTCGCGAGCCGGGCGGCCTGCTGCTGCCGAGCCCGATCATCGGCGAGCTGTATTCGGCGTCGCTCAGCGAAGTGCAATGGGAGATCGACTTCTGGGGCCGCGTGCGCAGCCTGAAGGCGGCCGCGCTCGACACGTTCCTCGCGAGCGACGCGTCGCGCCGCGCGGTGACGGTGAGCCTGATCGGCCAGGTCGCCGACGCGTATCTGGCGCTGTGCGCATACGGCGAGCGCCTTGCGCTCACGAACGAGACGATCGCGAGCCGCCGCGACTCGCTGCGGATCTTCCGCCGGCGCTACGAGGAAGGCGCGATTTCGAAGCTCGATCTGACGCAATCGGAAATCCTGCTGCAGCAGGCGCAAACGCTCGGCTCGCAGCTCCAGCAGGCGCGCGACGTGCAGCAGCACGCGCTCGACCTGCTCGTCGGCACGAGCGCGGCCGCGCCTACGCCCGCGTCGCTCGACGACGCGAGCATCGCGCCCGATCTCGCGCCCGGCCTGCCGTCCGAGCTGCTCGCGAACCGGCCCGACATCGTCGCGGCCGAGTATCAGTTGCGCGCCGCGCACGCGAACATCGGCGCCGCGCGCGCCGCGTTCTTCCCGCGCATCGCGCTGACGGGCTCGATCGGCACCGGCAGCACCGAGCTGCACAACCTGTTCGCGTCCGGCACGACCGCTTGGAACTTCATTCCGAACCTGTCGGTGCCGATCTTCGATGCGGGCCGCAACATCGGCAACCTGAAGCTTGCGAACGCGCGCCGCGATGAAGCGCTCGCGCAATACGAGAAGACGGTCCAGGCGGCGTTTCGCGACGTCGCCGACGCGCTCGCCGCGCGCCACTGGCTCGCCGATCAGGTGCGCATCGCGCAGGAGACGCTCGCGACGCAATCCGAGCGCGCGCGGCTCGCGAAGCTGCGCTACGACAGCGGCGCCGCTCGCTTTCTCGAAGTGCTCGACGCGCAGCGCGACCTGCTGAATGCGCAGCAGCAGCTCGTGCAGACACGCCGCGCGCTGCTGGCGAGCCGCGTCGCGCTGTACGCGGCGCTCGGCGGCCGTCTCGACGAGCCCGCGCGCGACGGCGCCGCGCCGCGCTCATCCTCCGAACCCCCAGCGCAACAAGGTCCGTTGTCATGATCCAAGTCACCAGGAAGCAGATCGCCGCAGCAGCAGCCGTCGTCGTGGTCGCGCTCGGCGGTTACTACGGCTGGACGCTGCTGCGCCACCAGGGCCCGGGCGACGGCTTCGCGAGCGGCAACGGCCGCATCGAGGCCACCGAGATCGACGTCGCGACGAAGCTGCCCGGCCGCATCGACGCGATCCTCGTCGACGAAGGCGATTTCGTGAAGGCCGGCCAGCCGCTCGCGAACATGCAGATCCAGGTGCTGCGCGCGCAGTACGACGAAGCGAACGCGCAGCGGCAGCGCGCGCTGAACACCGCGGCCGGCGTTCAATCGCAGGTCGCGCAGCGAAAGAGCGACAAGGCGGCCGCGCAGGCGATGGTCGTGCTGCGCGACAGCGAACTCGACGCCGCCCAGCGCCGGCTCGCGCGTTCGGAAACGCTGTCGCGCGAAGGCGCATCATCGATGCAGGAGCTCGACGACGATCGCGCGCGCGCGCGCAGCGCGCAGGCGGCCGTATCCGCGGCGGCCGCGCAGGTCGCCGCCGCGCAGGCCGCGATCGAGGCGACCGAGGCGCAACTCGTCGCCGCGCACTCGGCTGTGACGGCGGCCGACGCGACGGTCGCGCGCGTGCAGGCCGACATCGACGACAGCCAGCTCGCGTCGCCGCGCGACGGCCGCGTCCAGTACCGCGTCGCGCAACCGGGCGAGGTGCTGCCGGCGGGCGGCAAGGTGCTCAATCTCGTCGATCTTTCGGATGTCTACATGACGTTCTTCCTGCCGGAGACGGTCGTCGGCAAGGTCGCGCTCGGCGCCGACGCGCGCATCATCCTCGACGCCGCGCCGAACTACGTGATTCCCGCGACCGTGTCGTTCGTGTCGAGCACCGCGCAGTTCACGCCGAAGACCGTCGAGACCGCGAACGAGCGGCAGAAGCTCATGTTCCGCGTGAAGGCGCGGATCGATCGCGAGCTGCTGCAAAAGCACCTGAAGCTCGTGAAGACGGGGCTGCCCGGCGTCGCGTGGGTGCGCGTCGATCAGGGCAAGCCGTGGCCCGCGCAACTGATGGTCAAGGTCCCGCAGTGAACGCGTCGAGCGTCGTTCGCTTCTCGGACGTGAGCCTGCGCTACGGCAAGACCGTCGCGCTCGACCGGATCACGCTCGACGTCCCGGCCGGCCTCACGACCGGGCTGATCGGCCCGGACGGCGTCGGCAAGTCGAGCCTGCTCGCGCTCGCGTCCGGCGCGCGCGCGCTGCAGACGGGCGGCGTCGACGCGCTCGGCGGCGACATGCGTTCGCGCCGCCATCGCGAGCGCGTGTGCCGGCGCATCGCGTACATGCCGCAGGGGCTCGGCAAGAACCTGTATCCGACGCTCTCCGTCGAGGAGAACCTGCAGTTCTTCGCGCGCCTGTTCGGCCACGACGCCGGCGAGCGCCGCCGCCGGATCGACGCGCTCACGCAGAGCACCGGCCTCTTTCCGTTCCTGTCGCGGCCGGCGGGCAAGCTCTCGGGCGGGATGAAGCAGAAGCTCGGCTTATGCTGCGCGCTGATCCACGATCCCGATCTGCTGATCCTCGACGAGCCGACGACGGGCGTCGATCCGCTCGCTCGCGCGCAGTTCTGGGATCTGATCGCGCGCATTCGCGACGAGCGGCCGGCGATGAGCGTGATCGTGGCGACCGCGTACATGGACGAGGCGCAGCGCTTCGACTGGCTGATCGCGATGGACGCGGGCCGCGTGCTCGCGACGGGCGCGCCCGCCGAGCTGCTCGCGCGCACCGGCTGCGATTCGCTCGAAGCGGCGTTCATCGCGCTGCTGCCCGAAAACGAGCGGCGCGGCCACAAGCCGGTGAAGATCGAGCCGCTGCGCGCCGACGCGCGGGCGGGCACCGCGATCGAGGCGCGCGGCCTGACGATGCGCTTCGGCGATTTCACCGCGGTCGATCACGTGAGCTTCCGGATACGGCGCGGCGAGATCTTCGGCTTTCTCGGCTCGAACGGCTGCGGGAAGTCGACGACGATGAAGATGCTCACGGGCCTGCTGCCCGCGACCGAAGGCACCGCGCAACTGTTCGGCAAGGAAGTCGATCCGAAGGACATCAACACGCGCCGGCGCGTAGGCTACATGTCGCAGGCATTCTCGCTGTACAGCGAGCTGACGGTGCGGCAGAACCTCGTGCTGCACGCGCGCCTGTTCGGCGTGCCGGCCGCCGAGATCGACGCGCGCGTCGACGAGATGGCGCGCCGCTTCGGCCTCGCCGACATCTACGGCATGCTGCCGGACAGCCTGCCGCTCGGGATGCGGCAGCGGCTGTCACTCGCGGTCGCGATGGTGCACAAGCCGGAGCTGCTGATCCTCGACGAGCCGACGTCGGGCGTCGATCCCGTCGCGCGCGACAGCTTCTGGCAACTGATGATCGACCTCGCGCGCCGCGATCTGGTGACGATCTTCATCTCGACCCACTTCATGAACGAGGCGCAGCGCTGCGACCGGATCTCGCTGATGCACGCGGGCCGCGTGCTCGCGAGCGATTCGCCGGCGGAGCTCGTGCGCGCGCGCGGCGCGGCGACGCTCGAGGACGCGTTCATCGGCTATCTCGTCGATGCGTCGGCGCAGGACGCGGACGGCGGCGCGGGCGCGGGTGCCGGCGCGGCCGATCGCGCGGCGGGCGGCGCCCCCGCCGGCCGCAACGCGACAGTCGATGCCGATGCCGATGACGCCGCACGCGCGCATCCCGCGGCCGATGTCGCGGCTCGTGCAGGCGACGCACCTGCGGCGCGGGCCGAAGCCGGCAGCGAAGCCGGCGGTGAATCCGTCACCGAAGCCGCCACCACTTCGCATCCCGAACCGAACGCACCGGCCGCCCACGCGCCGCTCGCTGCCGTGCCGCGATCGAGCTCCGCCCCGGCCGAGCCGCCCCATCGCGCATTCAGCGCGCAGCGCACGCTCAGCTACATGTGGCGCGAGATGCTCGAACTGCGCCGCGATCCGGTTCGCGCGACGCTCGCGCTGATCGGCTCGCTCGTGCTGATGTGCGTGATCGGCATCGGCATCAGCCTCGACGTCGAGGACCTGACCTACGCGGTGCTCGACCGCGACCAGACCGAACTGAGCCACGACTACGCGCTGAACCTGTCCGGCTCGCGCTATTTCGTCGAGCGGCCGCCGATCGCCGACTACGCGGAGCTCGACCGCCGGATGCGCGACGGCGAGCTGTCGCTCGCGATCGAGATTCCGCCGAACTTCGCGCGCGACGTCGAGCGCGGCGCGCCCGCGCAGATCGCGATGTGGATCGACGGCGCGATGCCGCAGCGCGCGGAGACGATCCGCGGCTACGCGATCGGCATGCATACGATGTGGCTCGCCGACAAGGCGCAGCACCGCCTCGGCGTGACGCTCGCGCCGCGCGCGGAGGTCGTCACGCGCTACCGCTACAACCCGGACGTGAAAAGCCTGCCGGCGATGATCCCCGCCGTGATGCCGCTGCTGCTGCTGATGCTGCCCGCGATGCTGACGGCGCTCGCCGTCGTCCGCGAGCGCGAGCTCGGCTCGATCCTGAACCTGTACGTGACGCCTGTCACGCGCACCGAATTCCTGATCGGCAAGCAGGTGCCGTACGTCGTGCTCGCGATGCTGAACTTCCTGTTGATGACGATGCTCGCGCGGATCGCGTTCGACGTGCCCGTCAAGGGCAGCTTCATGACGCTGCTGCTCGCCGTGCTGATCTTCAACGTCGTCGCGACCGGCATCGGCCTGCTCGCGTCGACGTTCACGCGCAGCCAGGTCGCCGCGATCGTGATGACGATCATCGGCACAATGATCCCCACCGTGCAGTTCGCGGGGCTGCTCACGCCGCTGTCGTCGCTCGAAGGCACCGGCCGCTTCATCGGCCTCGTCTATCCGGCCACCTACATGCTGTCGATCAGCCGCGGCGTGTTCAACAAGGCGCTGTCGCTGCAGGATCTCCACTCGCAGTTCTGGCCGCTCGCCGCCTCGGTGCCGGTGATCCTCGGCGCGACCATCCTGCTCTTGAAAAAACAGGAACGCTGATCATGCGGCGCCTCGCGATCGTCTACCGTCTCGGCGTGAAGGAATTGTGGAGCCTCGTGCGCGACCCGATCCTGCTCGTGCTGATCGCCTACACGTTCACCGCGTCGATCTACTCGGCCGCGACCGCGCGGCCCGACACGCTGCACATGGCGCCGATCGCGATCGTCGACGAGGACGCGTCGCCGCTGTCCGCGCGGATCGCATCGGCGTTCTTCCCGCCGCAGTTCGCGCTGCCGAAGATGGTGACGCTCGTGCAAGCGGACCGCGGAATGGATGCGGGCGACTTCACGTTCGCGCTCGACATCCCGCCGAACTTCCAGCGCGACGTGCTCGCGGGCCGGCCCGCGCAGATCCAGTTGAACGTCGACGCGACGCGAATGAGCCAGGCGTTCACGGGCAACGGCTACGTGCAGCAGATCGTGAGCGGTGAAATCGACGATTTCGCGCGCCGCTACCGAACGAACGCGGCGCCGCCCGTCGACATCGCGATGCACATGCGCTTCAACCCGAATCTCGATCAGACGTGGTTCGGCTCGCTGATGGAAGTGATCAACAACGTGACGCTGCTGTCGATGGTGCTCACGGGCGCGGCGCTGATACGCGAGCGCGAGCACGGAACGATCGAGCACCTGCTCGTGATGCCGGTGACGCCGGGCGAGATCATGCTGGCGAAGGTGTGGTCGATGGGGCTCGTCGTCGCGTGCGCGGCGGCGTTCTCGCTCGCGTTCGTCGTGCGCGGCGCGCTGCACGTGCCGATCGAGGGGTCGGTCGCGCTCTTCGTCGCGGGGATGGCGATTCACCTGTTCGCGACGACGTCGATGGGCATCTTTCTCGCGACGCTCGTGCGCAGCATGCCGCAGTTCGGGATGCTGCTCGTGCTGGTGCTGCTGCCGCTGCAACTGCTGTCGGGCAGCCTGACGCCGCGCGAGAGCATGCCGTTCGCGGTGCAGAACATCATGCTCGCCGCGCCGACGACGCACTTCGTCGAGATCGGGCAGGCGATTCTTTATCGCGGCGCGGGCATCGAGACGGTCTGGCGGCAATTCCTGATCCTGGCGGTGATCGGGACGGTGCTGTTCCTGCTGTCGTTGAAGCGGTTTCGGAAGACGATCGGGCAGATGGCCTGAAATAGGTCATTGCGACATACCGGGAGAACGCAGCGAAGATCCCGGGCCGCACCCGCACGCTGTCGGCGTCTTGCGCGTGACCATCGACGCCCGAACAGGAAGTCACCGGAGTCGAGCCGACGCCGCGCGGCTTGGCGTCCTCGTCTCGACGCCTCGCGCAGAGCCGGCGTCGCCGGACGGAAGGAACGGCCGCGCTTCAGCGGGCGGCTGAACATCGAGGCGGGACGTGTCTCCCGGCGCAATACGAAGGTGTCAGGTACGAATATCTGTTTCGCTGCGCGCATGGGAACGGGCTCCGCGCCGTCATCGTATTCAATGCGGGGAGCGGGTTGCGTCGCCTGAAACCCCACGTTCCGGCAGCCCGGCGCGCCCGGCAATCGCGCAATGTAATCCTTGTCGAAGACCGCATCTCGCCTAGACTTCGTCATATAGGCCTCGAACAACGCGCCTATCCCGCACGCGGCCTGCCGGACGAGACACCATCGAAGTCATGGGACCCGGCACCAACGCCCGGGCGTCCCCTGACAGAGGTCATCATGAGACGGATCTATTTCCTGCTGCCCGACGCGGACACGGCACGGATGATCGTCGACGAGCTGCTCGTCAAGCGCATCGAATGGCGGCGCATCCACGTCGTCGCGAACGATCAGATTCCGCTGGATAATCTGCCCGAAGCGTCGATCGCGCAAAGCAGCGATCTGCTGCCCGCGCTCGCCCGCGGCACCGCGGCGGGCGGCGTCACCGGCGCGCTCGCCGGATTGGCCGCGATCGCGTTTCCGCCCGCCGGCCTCACGATCGCGGGCGGCGCGGTGGTCGCGTTCGCGATCGCCGGCGCGGGCTTCGGCGCGTGGGTCGGCACGATGATCGGCGTCAGCGTGCCGAATACCCGCCTGAAACACTTCGAGGACGCAGTCGACAAAGGCGAATTGCTGATGATGATCGACGTGCACCGTGACCGGGTGGAAGAAATCGAGGCGCTCGTCAAGCAGCATCATCCGGACGCGCATCTGGAAGGGACCGATCCGACCATTCCCGCGTTTCCTTGATGCCGTTCTTGCGCCAGCCGTTGCCGAATCTCGGGCGAGCGCGGGTGATCCGCACCCGCCCGCGCCCTTCGCCTCACTCCCCGGTCAACACGATCCGCCCGTCGACCTTCCCCTCGCGCAGCGCCGTGAACACGCGATTGATGTTGTCGAGCCTGTCGCGATGGATATGCGCGCGCACGAGCCCTTCGGCCGCGAAGTCGAGCGACTCCTGAAGATCGCGCCGCGTGCCGACGATCGAGCCGCGCACCGTGATCCCGTTGAGCACCGTCGAGAAAATCGGCAGCGGGAAATCCCCCGGCGGCAGCCCGTTCAGCGACACCGTCCCGCCGCGCCGCACCATGCCGAGCGCCTGCGCGAACGCACTGCGCGACACCGCCGTCACGAGCACGCCGTGCACGCCGCCGAGCTCCTTCTGGATCACGGCCGCGGGATCGTCCTGCGACGCGTCGACGACGAACGCCGCGCCCAGCTTGCGCGCGAGCGCGAGCTTCTCCGGCGCGACGTCGACCGCGACGACATGCAGCCCCATCGCCTTCGCGTACTGGACCGCGACGTGCCCGAGCCCGCCGATCCCCGAGATCGCGATCCACTGGCCGGGGCGCGTGTCGGTCATGCGAATGCCCTTGTAGACGGTCACGCCCGCGCACAGGATCGGCGCGATCTCGTCGAACGCCACGTTGCCCGGCAAATGGCCGACGTAGTTCGGATCGGCGAGCACGTATTCCGCGTAGCTGCCGTTCACCGAATAGCCGGTGTTCTGCTGCTCATGGCACAGCGTTTCCCAGCCGGTCTGGCAATACTCGCAATGGCCGCACGCGGTGTAGAGCCAAGGCACGCCGACGCGGTCGCCCTCCTTCACGTGCTTGACGCCATCGCCCACCGCCGCGACGAAGCCGACGCCCTCGTGCCCCGGAATGAACGGCAGCGTCGGCTTGACGGGCCAGTCGCCGTCGGCCGCGTGCAGATCGGTATGGCACACGCCCGACGCCTTGATGTTCACGAGAATCTGGCCCGGGCCAGGCGTCGGCACGGGGACTTCCTCGATGCGCAGCGGTTCGCCGAATGCGTGCACCACCGCGGCCTTCATGTGTTGCGCCATCAGTCGCTCCTGGTTGGTTCGATGCCCGATCGAGTATCGATCACGCATGGCGCACGTCGTTGACGTGCGTCAATCGCGCCCGGTTTCACAGCGCGCTCGCCGCCAGCTCGACGATGTCCGCCGTGATCTCGTCCTGCCGCGCGATCCGGTACGCCTGCAACAGCTCGCCAAGCGCGCGCCCGACCGATTCGCGCGCGGCGATCATCGCGCGCGTGCGCGCCTCGTTTTCCGCGGCGAACGCGAGCATCGCCGCCTCGCACAGCTCGACGAACACGTAGGCCTGCGCAAGCTCCGCGAGCAGCGCAGCGGGCGGCAGGTGCACGAGCGGCGGCTGCGCGCGCGGCGCGGTGTCGAAGCGCGCGTAGTCGAACGGCAACAGCCGGCGCTCGCTCACGTCGAGCCGCTGCGCACCGCCCGGCATCGCATGGACGATCGACACCGGCTGCGCGCCGCGCTTCGCGAGATGCGCGTACAGCGCATCGGTGATGCGGTTCGCGAGATGCACGACGTCGTCCGCGTGCGCCGCCATCGGCGTGCGCCAGACGAGCGGCACGCCGCCCGCGTCGGCCAGCATCGCGCCGCGCGAGCCGACCATCATGTATTCGCGCGCCGCGTCCGCGCCCGGCCTCATCGCGTAGTCGATCAACTGCGCGTTGTATGCGCCGACGAAGCCCTGCTCGCTGCACAGCACGACGACGAGCCGCGCGCGCGGCGCGCCGCCGCGCGACTGGCTCGCGGCTGCTTCGCGCGACGGCGCACCGGCCGCGAGCGCGTCGCCGATCGCCGCGCCGACCGTCGCCGCCGACGCGCGGATGCCCGGCAAGCGCTGCTGCGCCTCGTGCGCGCGCGCGGCGGCAACGCCCTGCATCGCGCCGATCACGGTCTGCAGTTGGCGCGCGGTGTCGGTGCGCGCTTCGATTGCGGCGAGCTTGTCGCTCATCGCTTGCGTCGCGCGCCGGTTTCGGCGCCGCCCGGCGGCGCCGGCTCGATGCGTGCCGCGCGGCCGCTCTCCGGCGCACCGTCGAGCGCGCCGCCGCCCATGTCGCCCGCCGCGTCTTCCGCCGGCGCACCCGCCGTCGCGCGATGCGCGGCATCCGCGACGATCCGCTCGATCAGCTCGCCGACCGATTCCGTGAGCGCCGAAAGCGCCGCGTCGTCCGCGAGCCAGTTGCACGGCGGCGCGCCCGCCGGCGTGAGCGCCGCGATCCTTGCATCGAGCCACGACGGCAGCCTGTCGCGCAGCGGCGCGACGAGATCCGGCGACATCGCATCGAGCGCGCCCGCCGCGAGCGCCTTCAGCAGCACGACTTCGTCGAGCGTGCGCAGCGCGCGAAAGCGCGGCTGCGTGATCAACGCGCGAATCCGCTCGCCGCGCGTGATCTGCGCGCGCAGCCGCGCATCGGTGAGCCCGCCGAAGCGCGTGAACGCCTCCAGCTCGAGAAACTGCGCGTAATCGAGCCGCAGGCGGCCCGATGCCGCGCGCAGCGCCGGATGCTGCGCCTTGCCGCCGACGCGGCTCACGCTCAGCCCGACGTCGACGGCCGGCCGCTGGTTCGCGGCGAACAGCGCCGAATCGAGCACGATCTGCCCGTCGGTGATCGAGATCAGGTTCGTCGGAATGTACGCGGCGAGGTTGCCCGCGTCGGTCTCCGCGATCGGCAGCGCGGACAGCGACCCGCCGCCGAGCTTCGCGCAGAGTTTCGCCGCGCGTTCGAGCAGGCGCGCGTGCACATAGAAGATGTCGCCCGGATACGCCTCGCGGCCGGGCGGCTCGCGCGTGAGCAGCGCGAGCTCGCGATGCGTCGCCGCGTGCTTCGTCAGATCGTCGACGACGACGAGCGCGTGCTGCCCGCGGTCCCGGAAATATTCGGCGATCGAGAACCCCGCGAACGGCGCGATCCATTGCAGCCCCGGCGCGCACGCGGCCGGCGCGACGACGAAGATGCAGCGCTCGGGCGCGCCGTAGCGGCGCACCGCGTCGATCACGCGCCGCACCGCGCTCGCGCGCTGGCCGATCGCGACGTATACGCAGATCACGTCCGAATGCCGCTGGTTGACAATTGCGTCGATCGCGAGCGAGGTCTTGCCGGTCGCGCGATCGCCGATGATCAGCTCGCGCTGGCCGCGCCCGATCGTGAAGAGCGCGTCGGCGATCAGCACGCCAGTGTCGAGCGGCTCGCTGACGAGGTCGCGCTCGATGATCGCGGGCGCGGGGCGCTCGATCGGCAGCGTGCCTGCCGTGCCGAGCGGCGCGCCGTCGTCGAGCGGGCGGCCGAGCGGATCGACGATGCGCCCGAGCAGTTGCGGCCCGACCGGCACCTCGAGCACCGCGCCCGTGCGCATGACCGCCGCTTGCGCCTGAACGCTCGCGTCCGGATCGAGCAGCACGACGCTGATCAGATCCTCGTCGAGCGTGTGCGCGAAGCCGGTGACGCCGCCGTCGAAGCGCAGCACTTCGTTGAGCATCGCGTCTTCGAGGCCGGACACGAACGCGATCCCGTCCGCGACGCGCTCGACCCGCCCGAGCGCCTGCGCGACGGGTGCGAGCGCGACGCGCTCGAGCGCGAAGCGGCGGCGCGCGAGCCAGCCGGCATCGGTTGCGGCATTGGTTGCGGCATCGGTTGCTTCAGGCGTTTGCGTCATCGTCGTTCAGCAGTGCCGCCTCGATGGTCGCGAGATCCTGGCGCAGGCTGTTGCGCACGTTCGCATATTTCGATTCGAGCTCGAGCCCCGCGATCAGCGCGGGATCGACGCGCACGTCGGGCTCGAGCGGCCGGCCGACGCTCGCCGCGAACGCCGCGCGGCACGCGGCCGCCTCCTGCGCGGTCAGCGCGCGCGGCGCGACGAGCCTCACCTGCGCGTCGTCGGC
The DNA here is from genome assembly GCF_001513745.1 of Burkholderia humptydooensis. Lineage (NCBI taxonomy): Bacteria > Pseudomonadati > Pseudomonadota > Betaproteobacteria > Burkholderiales > Burkholderiaceae > Burkholderia > Burkholderia humptydooensis. The sequence continues at coordinate 2,559,005 of NZ_CP013382.1, forward strand.
GGCGAGCGCCGCGCGTACGTCGGCCGGCAGCTTCGCGAGCGACGCCGCGACGCCGTCGACGAAGCCCGCGACGCGCGCGCTGTCCGGCAGCCGCGCGAGCAGCTTCGCGGCGATGTCGATCGCGAGGCGCGTCGCGCGCGCGTCGAGCGCCTTCGCGCGCTGAGCGGCGTCGGCGTCCGCCTGCGCGCGCGCCGCGTCGCGCAGCGCCTGCGCATCGGCGCGCGCGGCGTCGATCAGGCGCTCGCGCTCGGCGGCGGCCTGCGCGAGCGCGTCCTTCAGCGCATCGTCGCGCGCCGCGGCGAGCGACGCGCGCTCGGCGCGCACCCGTTCGCGCTCGGCGCGCGCGGCGTCGCGCTCGTGCGCCGCATCGTCGATCAGCTTGCGCGCGGCGGCCTGGCGCTTCGCGATGATCTCGCTCACGGGGCGAAACAGGAAGCGCGACAGCAGCCACACGAGCACGACGACGTTGACCGCCTGCAGCGCGAGCGTGGACCAGTCGATTCGCATCGCCGCCTCCGCGTCACTTGACGAACGGATTCGCGAACAGCAGCAGCAGCGCGACGACGAGGCAGTAGATCGCCATCGTCTCGATCATCGCGAGCCCGACGAACAGCGTGCGCGACACGGTGCCGGACGCGTCCGGCTGGCGTGCGATCGCGTCCATCGCCGCGCCGACCGCGCGCCCTTCCGCGAGCGCGGGACCGATCGCGCCGAACGACACGGCGAGCGCGGCCGCCGCGATGCTGACCACTTCGATGAGATTGTTCATGCGTTCTCCTGCCCGCGCCGCGGCGCGGAAGTTTCGTCACCGGATACGGCCGCGCCGATGAACACCATCGACAGCACCATGAAGATGTACGCCTGCACCGTGCCCGTCAGCAGATCGAGCGCCATCAGCGGAATCGGCACGAACAGGCCGGCGAGCGACAGCACGATGCCGATCACGAACACGCCGCTCATCACGTTGCCGAACAGACGCACGATCAGCGAGAACGTGCGCGTCAGTTGCTCGACGACGTTCAGCGGAATCATCACCCACGTCGGCTCCGCGAACGTCGCGAGATAGCCGCGCACGCCGCGCGCACGCACGCCGTAATAGAGCGTCGCCGCGAACACGACGAGCGCGAGCGCGGCATCGGTCTCGAGATGCGCGGTCGGCGGCTCGACGCCCGGCACGAGCGACGCGCTGTTCGCGCAAAACACGAGCACGAAGATCGTGCCGATCAGCGCGCGATAGCGCGCGGGCGGCGTCTGCATCGTGTCGGCGATCTGCGCGTCGATCGTCGCGACGAACAATTCGAGCACGCTTTGCAGCCGCGACGGCGCGTCGACGCTCAGCCGCCTGCGCGCGGCGAGCGCGAGCGCGACGAGCACGGCCATGATCGCCCACGTCGCGAGCACGGGTTCCGAGATGCCGACAGGGCCGATCGAGAACATCGGCACGGTCGACAGCGGCGACGCGTTCATCGCCGCGCTCCCGTCAGCGCGGCCGCGCGGCGGACCGCGAGCGCGCGCGCGGCGAAGAAGCCCGCCGAGCCCGCGACGAGCATCGCGAGACCCGCGCGCGCGAGCACGACGAGCACCGCCACCGCGAGCGCGATCCGCACGAGCTGCAGCGCGAGCGCCGCGCCCGCGCGGCCCGCGACGAACAGCCGGCTGTTCCAGCCGAGCGACGCGAAATGGCACGCGCCGGCGGCGAACCCGAGCGCGAGCCCGATCGCGACGGCGATGCCGTCGAACGACGCGCGCGCGGTTTCCCACATGTCAATCATCGCGATCTCCGTGTTGTTGAGCTTTCATCCAGCGCCACGCGAGCCAGAAGCCGAGCGCCGCGCCGAGCATCAGGAGCGGCGCGGAAAAGAACACCCGCGACGCGAACGTCCGGTCGAGCCAGCGGCCGAGCGCGAGCGCGGCGAGCGTCGGCGCGACGATCGTCCAGCCGAGCACGCCGATCTGCGCGAGCCGCCGGCCGAGCGACGGCTCCGGATCGCGCGCGCCGCGCGCCGCGCGCGTCGCGGCCGTGCGCGCCGCCAGCTCGACGCGATCGGCGGCAGGCTTCGACGCGGCTTCGGCGGACCGCGCCGCGGTGGGCATCCCGCCATCGCGCGCGGCGGGCGATTCGGGCGATTCGGGCGATTCGGGCGATTCGGGCGATTCGGGCCATTCGGGCGACCGGGCGCGCCGTGCGTCGCCGCGCGCCGCGTCATCGCGCTTCGCCTCGAACTGCCGACGCTTCGTCATTCGAGCGTCTCCGGCTTCATCGGCGCGTGCATGCCGTCCTTCGCATGCTCGGGCCGCAGATACGTGAGCAGCCGCCGCACCGCCTGCGCGTGCAGCCGCGTTTCGTCGACGCGCGCGCGGCGCTTCGCGTCGAGCTGCGTCGCGCGCACCCCGCGCACGACCGCTTCGAGCTCCGCAAGCGACTCGCCGAGCACCGCGTCGCGGCACGCGATCTCGATGCGCGCGCCGCGCGTCACGCGCAGCACGCCGCCGTCGAGCGCGGCGTAATGCGTCGCGTCGTCGGCGGTGCGCCAGCTCACGACCGACGCGCGCAGCAGCGTGACGAAATCGACGTGGCCCGCGCGGATGCCGAACGCGCCGCTCGCGTCCTCGGCGCGCAGCGACACGATCGGCAGATCGTCGACGCACACGCGCGCCGGCGTCGCGATCGTCACGCGCAGCTCAGCGGCCATCGGGCGCTCCTTGCGGCGCGGCGGAGCCGGGCGCAGCGCCGGACGCGGAGCCGGCCGCCGCATCGCGCCGCGCATCCGCCTCGCGCGCCGCCGCTTCCTTGCGCCGCGCGTCGTCGAGCGTGCCGACCATGTACAGCGAGCTCTCGCGCCAGTCATCGCAATCGCCGCGCAGGATCGCGCGGCAGCCGGCGATCGTGTCGGCGATCTCGACCGACGCGCCCGCCTGCCCCGTGAACGCCTCGGTCACCGCGAACGGCTGCGTCAGGAAGCGCTGCAGCCGCCGCGCGCGGCCGACGATCCGCCTGTCGTCCGCGCCGAGCTCGTCGATGCCGAGCAGCGCGATCACGTCCTGCAATTCGCGGTAATGCTCGATCACGCGGCGCACCTCGATCGCGACCTCGACGTGCCCGTCGCCGACGACGAGCGGATCGAGCAGGATCGACGACGACGCGACCGGGTCGATCGCCGGATACATCCCTTCGGCCGCCATCGCGCGCGACAGCACGACCATGCTGTCGACGTGCGCGGCGATCGCGGTGACGGCGGGATCGGTGAAATCGTCGGCGGGCACGTAGACGGCCTCGATCGCCGTCACCGCCGCGCCTTCGACCGATGCGATCCGCTCCTGCAGCGCCGCGACCTCGCTCGCGAGCGTCGGCTGATAGCCGACCCGCGACGGCAGCCGCCCGAGCAGGCCCGACACCTCGGCGCCCGCCTGCACGAAGCGAAACACGTTGTCCATCAGAAGCAGTACGTTCTGCGCGCGCTCGTCGCGGAAATACTCGGCGATCGCGAGCGCGGTGAGCGGCACGCGCCAGCGCGCGCCGGGCGGCTCGTTCATCTGCCCGTAGACGAGCACCGTGCGGCCCAGCACGCCGGAGCCGCGCATGTCGAGCAGCATCTCGTGCCCTTCGCGCGAGCGCTCGCCGATGCCCGCGAACACCGAGATCCCGCGATAGCGCTCGACCATCGCGTGAATCAGCTCCATCACGAGCACCGTCTTGCCGACGCCCGCGCCGCCGAACATCGCCGCCTTGCCGCCCTGCGCGAGCGGCGCGAGCAGATCGATCACCTTGATGCCGGTCGCGAACAGCGCGGTCGCGCTCTTCTGCTCGGCGAGCGGCGGCGCGCCGCGATGGATCGGCCGCCGCGCGACGTCCGCCGCGAGCGCCGCGCCGTCGTCGCCGGGCTCGCCCGTGACGCTCAGCAGGCGGCCGAGCACCGCGTCGCCGACGGGCACGCGAATCGGCCCGCCCGTCGCGCGCGCGGCCGCGCCGCGCCGCAGCCCGCCCGTCGGGCCGAGCGCGAGCGCGCGCACCGCCGCGTCGCTCAGATGGGCATGCACCTCGGCGAGGATCGGCGCGGCGCCGTCGATCGGGATCGCGAGCGCTTCGTTCAGCGCGGGCAGCACGCCGCCGTCGAACGCGACGTCGACGACCGCGCCGCGCACCGCGACGACGCGCCCGGCGCTTGCGTCGCTTGCGTCGCGCTTCGCGTGCGTCGCAGCCGTGCCGTTCGTCGCATGCAGATCCGCCACCGTCGCTCCCGTCTGGCTGGTTCGTCGATGGCTTCACCATAACGGCGCGCGCCGCCTGCCGGCTGATCTCGGTCAAGAAACGGAAAATCGCCAGATGAAACGACGCGTCTCGCCATACGAAACAATCGATGCGCACGCACGCGGCGACGATGCGATTCGCGCGGCGTCCGGCGTCGATCGTTGATTCAAATCAGATTCCGCAGATCTATGCGTGGCTACAGTGGCCGTGTCAGTGATCGTCGACGCGTGCGATCGAGGCGCGCGGCGGGCGGCAATGCCCGCGCAGCGGCTTCGCGCAAGGCCGGCCGCATCGGCTGCCGTGCTTCGTCATGCCGTCGCCCGCGCAGCGCCAGCCTAAGGAAGCCCGATGGACACACGCCACACCCCCGCATCCGGCGCGCCCGCCGCGCCGCTGCCCGCCCACCCGCCCGCGTCCGGCGAGCCTGAAAACCCATATCGCATCTTCGATCTCGCGAAGGAGGCGTCGCTCGCGAAGCTGACGTCGGGCTTGTCGCCCGCATCGTTGCAGCTCGCGCTGTCAGACTGGCTGATCCACCTCGCGGCCGCGCCCGGCAAGCGCACGGAGCTCGCGACGCTCGCGGTGAAGCACGCGGCGCTGCTCGCCGAATACCTGTTCGAAGCGGCCGCCGGACACACGCCCGCGCCGCCCGCGCAGCCGTCGCCGGGCGACCGGCGCTTCCGCGCGGGCGCGTGGCAGCTCGAGCCGTACCGCTTCTGGCACCAGTCGTTCCTGCTCGCCGAGCAATGGTGGCGCGCGGCGACCCACGACGTGCCCGGCGTGTCGCCGCATCACGAGGACGTCGTCGCATTCTCCGCGCGGCAGATGCTCGACATGTTCGCGCCGGCGAACTACGTCGCGACGAACCCGGAAATCGCGCAGCGCACCGCGCTCACGGGCGGCGCGAACCTCGCGCAGGGCGTGCGGAACTATCTGGACGACGTGCGCCGCCTGCTGACGAAACAGCCGCCCGCGGGCGCCGAGCGCTTCGCGGTCGGCAAGAACCTCGCGATCACACCCGGGCGCGTCGTGTTCCGCAACCACCTGATCGAGCTGCTGCAGTACGGCCCGACGACGGCCGACGTCTACGCGGAGCCCGTGCTGATCGCGCCCGCGTGGATCATGAAGTACTACATCCTCGATCTGTCGGCGCACAACTCGCTCATCCGCTACCTGGTCGGCGAGGGGCACACGGTGTTCTGCATCTCATGGCGCAACGTCGACGCGAGCGATCGCGACCTGAGCCTCGACGACTACCGCAAGCTCGGCGTGATGGACGCGCTCGACACGATCGGCGAGATCGTGCCCGGCGCGAAGATCCACGCGACCGGCTACTGCCTGGGCGGCACGCTGCTCTCGATCGCGGCGGCCGCGATGGCGAACGCGGGCGACGAGCGCCTCGCATCGGTCACGCTGCTCGCCGCGCAGACGGATTTCACCGAGCCCGGCGAGCTGCAGTTGTTCATCGACGACAGCGAGATCCACTTCCTCGAAAGCATGATGTGGGAGCGCGGGTTTCTCGGCGCGCACCAGATGGCGGGATCGTTTCAGTTGCTGATGTCGAACGATCTGATCTGGTCGCGCGTGATCCACGACTATCTGCTCGGCGAGCGCACGCCGATGATCGACCTGATGGCGTGGAACGCCGATTCGACGCGGATGCCGTACCGGATGCACTCCGAGTATCTGCGCCACCTGTTCCTCGACAACGACCTCGCGACGAACCGCTACGTGATCGACGGGCAGACGGTGTCGGTGCACAACGTCCGCGCGCCGTTCTTCGTAGTCGGCACCGAGCACGACCACATCGCGCCGTGGCGCTCCGTCTACAAGATCCACTACCTGAGCGGCAGCGACGTGACGTTCGTGCTGACGGCGGGCGGCCACAACGCGGGCATCGTCAGCGAGCCCGGCCATCCGAAGCGCCATTACCGGATGAAGGTGACGGCCGCCGACGCGCCGAGCGTCTCGCCCGACGAATGGCTCGCCGGCGCGACCGATTTCGAAGGCTCGTGGTGGCCCGCGTGGCACGCGTGGCTCGCCCGGCATTCAAGCGCGCAGCGCGTCGCGCCGCCGACGCTCGGCAAATCGGGCGCGCACGCGCTCGGCGACGCGCCGGGCACCTACGTGTTCCAGAAATAAGGAGTGCCGCGTGGATCGCGAAATCCTTCAGAACCGCCCGTTCGACTCGCTCGCGATCGGCGACAGCGCATCGCTCGTGCGCATCGCGTCGCGCGACGACATCGACCTGTTCGCCGCGATGTCCGGCGACGTGAACCCCGCGCACCTCGACGCGACGTTCGCCGCGCACGACCTGTTCGGCCACATCGTCGTTCATGGGATGTGGACGGGCGCGCTCGTGTCCGCGGTGCTCGGCACGAAGCTGCCGGGGCCGGGCACGATCTATCTCGACCAGACGCTCGAGTTCCGGCATCCGGTCGCGCCGGGCGACACGATCACGGCAACCGTGACCGTCACGGAAAAGCGCGCGGAAAAGCGGATCGTGCTGCTCGACACGCGCTGCACGAACCAGGAAGGCCAGGTCGTGCTGCGCGGCACCGCCACCGTGATCGCGCCCGATACGCCGATCAAGTGGGAACGCGTGCCGGGGCCCGATGTCGCGGTGCGCCGCCACGACCGCTACGAGACGTTCGTGCGCGACGCGCGCGAGCAGCCGCCGCTGCGCACGGCGGTCGTCCATCCATGCTCGCCGGATGCGATCCGCGCGGCGATCGACGCGCGCGACGCGAACCTGATCGAGCCGATCCTGATCGGCCCGGAAGCGAAGATCCGCGCGGTCGCCGAGGCGGCCGGCGTGAGTCTCACGGGCGTGCCGATCGAGCCGGTCGAGCACAGCCACGCGGCCGCCGCGCGCGCGGTCGAGATGGGCGGCGCGGGCAAGGTCGCCGCGCTGATGAAGGGCAGCCTGCACACCGACGAGCTGCTCGCGGCGGTCGTCGGCCCGGCGTCGCTGCTGCGCACCGAGCGGCGCATCAGCCACGTGTATGCGATGGACGTGCCCGCGTATCCGAAGCCGCTCGTCATCACCGATGCGGCGATCAACATCGCGCCGACGCTCGAGCAAAAACGCGACATCTGCCAGAACGCGGTCGATCTGCTGCACGTGCTCGGCGTCGAGCGGCCGCGCGTCGCGGTGCTCGCGGCGGTCGAGACCGTCAACCCGAAAATGCCGTCCACGCTCGACGCGGCCGCGCTCACCGTGATGGCCGCGCGTGGCCAGATCGCGGGCGCGGTCGTCGACGGGCCGCTCGCGTTCGACAATGCGGTGAGCGCGGTCGCCGCCACGTCGAAGGGCATCGCGTCGCCCGTCGCCGGCGACGCCGACATCCTGCTCGTGCCGGATCTCGAAGCGGGCAACATGCTCGCGAAGCAACTGATGTACTTCGCGGGCGCCGACGCCGCGGGCCTCGTGCTCGGCGCGCGGCTGCCGATCATCCTGACGAGCCGCGCGGACAGCCTGCGCGTGCGGATTGCGTCCGCCGCGCTCGCGAAGCTCGTCGCCGAAAGGACGCGCGCCGGCGCGCTCGCGTCATGAGCGAGCCGCTGCTGCTCACGTTCAATGCCGGCTCGTCGACGCTGAAGATCGGCCTCTACAGCGTCGCGAACGGCGAACCCGCGCCGCTCGGGCGCGGCAAGATCGACTTCAACCGCGCGCCGCTCCAGTTCGAATACTCGAACGGCGGCGACGCGCACACGGTGCCGCTCGCCGCGCCCGTCACCGACGATCTGCACGGCGTGCTCGACGAGGCGCTCAACTGGATCGACGCGCATCTGTCGGTGCACGAGCTGGTGTCGGTCGGCCATCGCGTCGTGCACGGCGGCGACGCGTTCGACGGGCCGGTGCGCATCGACGACCGGACGCTCGCCGCGATCGCGGCGCTCGTGCCGCTCGCGCCGCTGCATCAGCCGCAGAGCGTGCGGCTGATTCGCGCGCTGCGCCATCTGCGGCCGCACCTGCCGCAGGTCGCGTCGTTCGACACCGCGTTCCACCGCACGCAGTCCGATCTCGTGCGGCGCTTCGCGCTGCCGCGCGCGCTGTTCGACGAAGGCGTCAAGCGCTACGGTTTTCATGGGCTGTCGTACCGGTACGTCGCCGGGCGGCTGCGCGAGCGGCATCCGTCAATCGCGCGCGGCAAGATCGTCGCCGCGCATCTCGGCAGCGGCGCGAGCCTGTGCGCGCTCGACGCGGGCGTGAGCCGCGACACCAGCATGGGTTTCTCGACGCTCGACGGCATTCCGATGGCGACGCGCTGCGGCGCGCTCGACGCGGGCGTCGTGCTGCACCTGCAGAAGACGCTCGGCCAGACGGTCGACGACGTCGAGCAGATGCTGTATCACCGCTCGGGCCTGCTCGGCGTGTCCGGCGTGAGCGGCGACGCGCGCGTGCTGCTCGCCGATCCGTCGGCCGGCGCGCGCGACGCGCTCGAGCTGTTCGCGTTCCGGATCGCGGGCGAGGCGGCGCGGCTCGCGGCGACGCTCGGCGGCCTCGACGCGCTCGTGTTCACCGCGGGCATCGGCGAGCATCAGCCGCAGACGCGCGCCGCGGTGTGCGAGCGGCTGCGCTGGCTCGGCGTCGAGCTCGATGCAGGCGCCAACGCGCGCAATGCGGAGATCGTCAGCCGCGACGGGAGCCGCGTCGCGGTGCTCGTCGTGCCGACCGACGAGGAGCAGGTGATCGCGCGGGATGCGGCCTCGGTTCTGCATGCCTGCGCGCCCGGGAGCGCCGGACGGTAGCGGCGGCGCGAGCCTCGTCGGCATGCGCTTCGTGCGTGCCGGCGAGGACTTGCGCGTGCGAAGAAGCCAATGAGGGCGGCTGGATCGCCGGCCGACTCATGCATCGCGCATCACGCGTCGACCATCCCCGGCAGTTCGCGATAGATCCGCTCGACGTCGTCCTTCGCGCACAGCGCGGTGCCCACGCTCAGCAGCGACGCCGACGCGGCGGCGAGCGCGTAGCGCGACGCATCGGCGACGCTCGCGCCTCGATTGAGCGCATCGACGAGCCCCGCGACGAAGCTGTCGCCCGCGCCGATCGCGCTGCGCACCGCGACCTTCACGCCCGGCAGCCGCACCGCTTCGTCGCGCGACACGACGAGCGCGCCTGCGTCGCCGAGCGTCAGCGCGACGATCTGCGCGCGCCGGCTGCCGACGATCGCGCGCGCGGCTGCGAGGCGCGCGTCGTCGTCTTCGAGCGGCAGCCCGGTCAGCGCGCGCAACTCGCCGAGGCTCGGCTTCACCAGATAGACGCCCGCCTCGAGCGCGGCCGCGAGCGCCGGCCCCGACGTGTCGACGACCGCGCGCACGCCGCGCGCGTTCGCGAGCCGCGCGAGCCGGCCGTAGCAATCGTCCGGCATCCCGGGCGGCAGGCTGCCGCTCATCACCAGATAGCGCGACGCATCGGCGAGCCGCGCGAGCGCGTCGACGCAGCGCGGCCATTCGTCGGGCGCGAGCGCGGGCCCCGGCAGCACGAAGCGGAATTCGCGCCCCGTCGACGTTTCGTGCACCGAAAAGTTTTCGCGCGTCTCGCCGGCGATGTCGACGCAGCTCGCGTGCACGCACTCGTCGGCGAGCAGGCCGTGCAGCGCGAGGCCGGTGTCGCCGCCCGCCAGATAGACCGCCGAGCAATCGGCGCCGAGGCGCGTCAGCACGCGCGCGACGTTGATCCCGCCGCCGCCCGGATCGCGCCGCGCGGGGCCGCAGCGCAGCTTGCGGGTATCGGTGACGCGCTCGACGGACGTCGCGACGTCGATGGCGGGATTCGGCGTGACGGTGACGATTTCGGGCATCGTGGCGGTCGTAAAAAAGGGCGTCGCAACGAAAAGCGAACGGGATGATGGCCGGTGCGGCGGCGCGGGGTCGCACGCTGCAAGGCGTCGTGCGGTCGATCCGGCGTCGAACCATCGGCCTGGACGCGGGCCGACGGCCGCTTGCCGCCGGTCGGTGCCGGACGCCACGCGCGCCGCGCGCCGCGTGCATCGCCGCCCGCGCCTTACGCGACGGTCAGTTGATCGATGACCTCGCGCACGCCCTTCACCGACCACGCCGCGCCGCAGGCCGCGCGCCGCTCGATCAGCGAATCGACGGTGCCCGTCAGCGTGACGATGCCGTCGCGCTCGTCGACTTCGATATGCGCGGCCTCGCGCTGCGCGCGCCGCGCGAGTGCATCCGCGACGCGCTCGCGCACGGTCGCGCCCGCGTCCTGCGAGCGCACGGCGATCCGGTTGACGACGCCGATCACGCCGCGCATCCGGCTCACGACCGTCTCGGCCGCCTGCCGCTGATAGCCGAACTCGACTTCGCCCGTGAGCGTGACGCACCCCTCGTCGACGTCGACGCGGATCTCCTGCCCGGACAGCCCTTCCTGCCACGCGAGCGCCGACACGATCGCGGCGGCGAGCACTTCGTCGTCGCGCGGCGATTCGCTCGGCAGCACCTTCAGCTCGAGCACGAGCGCCCGCGCGCCGGCGACGCGCTGCGCGGCCTTCTGCGCCGCGTACTTCTGCGCCCAGCTCGGCACGAAGCCGCGCAGCGTCACGATGCGATCGTGCACCGACACGTCGATCTGCCGCGCATCCAGCGACGGATCCCAATACAGTTCCTGTTCGACATCTTGCCTGAGCGCAGCATCGGATTTCATCGTCGTCTCCTCGCCGACCGGTTTCGATAAACGGCCGCCGGCGGCAGAACGCGCGCGGCGGCGCACGCAAACCAGCATCGCGCATTGCGCGGCGCGGACCTTGATGCGCGTCAATGAAGGGAAAATGACAGACGAATAACGCGGAAAGCACGCGAAGCATGGCGCGGCGCGGCGAATCGCGCACGCGCGGCGCCGCGTCACTTCAGATAGAACGCGTCCGGCAGCAGGTCGCCCGCGCTCGTCACGCGCGCGTCGCCCGACATGTTCGCCAGCACGACTTCGAGCGTCGGCGTGCCGAGTTCGATCATCACCTGCCGGCACGCGCCGCACGGCGCGATCGGGCCGTCCGTCTCGCCGACGACCGCGATCGCCGCGAACTCGCCCGGCCGGTAGCCCGCCGCGAGCGCCGAGAACAATGCGGTGCGCTCCGCGCAATTGCACAGCCCATACGACGCGTTCTCGACATTGCAGCCGTGGAAGATCTTGCCGTCGTTCGTCGCGAGCGCCGCGCCGACCTTGAAGTTCGAATACGGCGCGTAGGCCTTTTCGCGCGCGGCCTTCGCCGCTTCGATCAGTGCGTGGTGAGTCATGTCGTGTTCCCTTGTTCGATGATTCGATGTCCGGCGATTTCGTTTTTGCGCCGCGGTGGGCGACGTTGCATGTTGCTTGCGCGGCGTGGCGCGCCGCGACATATCCGATATCCGCCATGCCTCGGCCGCTTCGATGCGCCGATGCGCCGATGCGCCGACGCCCGCCACATGATCGATCATTCGATCACCGCATAGATGGCGCGCGTCTGCGCCGGCGGTTCAGCCCCGATCCGATACGCGCGGCGCACCGCGTCGGCGGCCTGCGCGGCCGCGTCGGCGTCGCGCGCGTGAACGGTCGCGAGCGGCTGGCCCGCCTCGACGCGCTCGCCCAGCTCCGCGAGCGCGGACAGCCCGACCGAATGATCGAGCGCGTCGCCGATCTTCGCGCGCCCGCCGCCCAAGCCGACGACCGCGAGGCCGAGCGCGCGCGCGTCGATCCGCTCGATCCAGCCGGCACGCGCGGCGGCCACCGGCACGGCAACCGCCGCGCGCGGCAGATGCCGCTCCGGCCGCGCGATCAGATCGGCGGGCCCGCCGAGCGCCGCGACCATCCGCGCGAACCGCTCGGCAGCCGCGCCCGATTCGAGCGCGGCGCGCAACCGGCGGCGCGCGTCGCCCGCGTCCGCGGCGAGCCCGCCCATCGTCAGCATCTGCTCCGCGAGCGCGAAACCGACCGCTTCGAGCCGCGCTGGGCGCGCCGCGCCCGTCAGGAAATCGATCGCGCAGCGCACCTCGATCGCATTGCCCGCGCACGGCGCGAGCGCCTGGTTCATGTCGGTGAGCGTCGCGGCCGTCTTCATTCCGGCGCCGTTGCCGACGTCGACGATGCTGCGCGCGAGCTCGGCCGATTTCTCCGCCGTCGGCATGAACGCGCCGGAGCCGACCTTCACGTCCATCGCGAGCGCGCCGACGCCCGCCGCGAGCTTCTTCGACAGGATCGACGCGGTGATCAGCGAGATCGACTCGACGGTCGCCGTCACGTCGCGCACCGCGTAGATCCGCTTGTCGGCGGGCGCGAGCTGCGCGGTCTGGCCAACGATCGCGATGCCCGCGTCACGCACGACGCGGCGCAATGTACCGACGGACGGCGCGACGTCGTAGCCGGGAATCGCCTCGAGCTTGTCGAGCGTGCCGCCCGTGTGGCCAAGGCCGCGCCCCGAGATCATCGGCACGTAGCCGCCGCACGCGGCGACCATCGGCCCGATCAGGAGCGACGTCAAGTCGCCGACGCCGCCCGTCGAATGCTTGTCGACGACCGGGCCGTTCAGGCGCTCGCCGCGCCAGTCGAGCACGTCGCCCGAATCGCGCTGCGCGAGCGTCAGCGCGATCCGCGCGGACAGCGGCAGCTCGTTGAAATGGACGGCCATCGCGAACGCGGCGATCTGGCCTTCGGTCACGTCGCCTGTCGTCACGCCGCGCACGAAACGCACGACGTCGGCCGCATCGAGAGGCTCGCGGTCGCGCACCTTGCGGATGAATTCCTGCGGCAGAAAAGTCATGGTTTGCCCAAGCCGTTGATTATCAGCGACACAATTGAATGGCATTCGGGCGCATTCGAAACGACGAAGCCGCCCACTGCGCGCGCCGGCGGCCGATCCGTCGCCGAAGCCGCGCGGCCGGGTGAAAGATCGAAATTCGGCATATCACTCTAACCTGGGATTTTCCCTGTCAAGGCGGCGCGGGTTGCGGCCGTTAAGTTGACTAAAGACACGGAGGTCGACATGCTCTACGCCATCTTGATGCCGAAAGCCGAAGCCCCGCTGGGTTACTACGATTCGTCGGTCACGCCGACGCCGGAAGACATGGCCGACTACCTCGCGAAGACGATGGGATTCGACGATCGCGACGACTGGATCGAAGCTTACGGCGTCGAGAGGCTCGGCTATGCGCCGGTTCATTGACGGAAGTTGCCGGATGCGTCCCGCTCCATCAGCCGTCCGCGCCCGCCCGCTCGCTCGCCTGGCGGCGCGCGCATCGCGGCGGGTGCGCCGGCGGTTTCGGCCGCTCGCGCCGGCTATCGAATGGCGCGCGGTCCTGAACGCGCTGCCCGGCCGCCGCTGGCTTCGGGCGCTCGACGAACTCGCTCGCGCGAGCGCGCCCCCGAGCCTCGGCCTGGTCGCCATCGAACGGCGCGCCGATCGCAATCGAACGCGACGCGCCCGCTTCGACTGACGCCGCCCTTTTGCAACGCGCAGCGCCCGCGCCTCACTCAATACGCGCTGCCGCGCGTCGCGCCCGCCCGGTGCCCGAGCGTCTCGAGCAGATTCCCGAGCAGCCCCGACGCGCCGAAGCGGAACGTCGCGCTCGTCAGATAGCCGGAGCCGAGCTCGCGCTCCGCGAGCGACAGGTACTGCGCCGCATCCTGCGCGGTGCGCACGCCGCCCGCCGCCTTGAAGCCGACCATGCGCCCCGCGACGCGGATCGTCGCGAGCATCACGGCCGCCGCGTCGAGCGTCGCGTTCACCGCGACCTTGCCCGTCGACGTCTTCAGAAAATCCGCGCCCTCCTCGATCGCGATCTCGCTCGCCCGGCGGATCGCCGCCGCGTCGCGCAGCTCGCCCGTCTCGAGGATCACCTTCAGGCACTGGCCGCCCGCCGCCGCGCGGCATTGCGCGACGAGCTCGCGCCCGACCCGCTCGTCGCCGTCGATGAGCGAGCGATACGGAAACACCACGTCGATCTCGTCCGCGCCGCGCGCGAGCGCATCGGCCGTCTCGCGCGCGGCCGCGTCCGGATCGGCCGCGCCGTGCGGGAAGTTCGCGACGGTCGCCACCGGCAGCACGAGCCCGTGCCGCGCGAGCGCCGCATGCGCCGCGCCGACGAAGCGCGGGTACACGCACAGCGCGGCGGGCGTGCCGACCGGCGTGTCGGCCGACGCGGCAAGCGCGGCGATGCTGTCGTCGGTGTCGTCGTCGTTCAGCGACGTGAGGTCGATCAGGTGCAGCGCCTTCAGCGCCGCTTCGGTCAATTGATTGCGATTCAACGAAAGCTCCATGCGGGCACCTCGTTCAGGAAAGGGACAGGAACAGCCCGGCGATCGTCGCGCTCATCAGGTTCGACAGCGTCGCGGCCGCGAGCGCGCGCAGGCCGTAGCGCGCGACGCCGGAGCGCATGCCGGGCTCGACCGCGGTGAAGCCGCCCGTCAGGATCGCGATCGACGAGAAATTCGCGAAGCCGCAGAGCGCGAACGACACGATCGCGATCGTCTTCGGCGCGAGCACCGGCAACCCGGCCGCGGCGACCTGCGCGGCGTCCTTCAGATAGGGCGACAGCGCGCCGTACGCGACGAACTCGTTCAGGATCAGCTTCTGGCCGATGAAGCTGCCGGCCACCGACGCATCCTGCCACGGCACGCCGATCAGCCACGCGAGCGGCGCAAACAGCGTGCCGAGCAGCGATTGCAGCGTGACGCCGGCAAAGCCGAGCCAGCCGGCGACGAGCCCGACCATCGCGTTCAACAGCGCGATCAGGCCGATGAACGCGATCAGCATGGTACCGACGTTCACCGCGATGCGCATCCCGACGCCCGCGCCGGACGCGGCCGCCTCGATCACGTTCGCCGCGCGCTTCTCGTCGAACTCGAGCGAATCGACGACGACGCGCGAAGGCTCCGTCGTCGGGCACAGCATCTTGCCGAACAGCAGGCCGCCCGGAATCGCCATGAACGACGCGGCGAGCAGATACTCCATCTTCACGCCGAGCCCCGCGTAGCCGGCGAGCACCGAGCCCGCGACCGACGCCATGCCGCTCGACATCACCGCGAACACCTCGGTTGCGCTCATCCGCCGGATGAACGGCTTCACGAACGCGGGCATCTCGCTCTGGCCGAGGAAGATCGTCGCGACGGCCGAGCACGCCTCGATGCGGCTCACGCCGAGCAGCTTCGCCATCGCGGTGCCGACGATCCTGATCAGCCACTTCATCACGCCGACGTAGTACAGCACCGCGATCAGCGACGTGACGAACACGATCATCGGCAGCACGCGCAGCGCGAACGCGAAGCCGCCGTCGCCGAAGAGCGCGAACATCTTGTCGCCGACGAGGCCGCCGAACAGGAACGCGACGCCGTGCTGCCCCATCTCCAGCACGCTGTTGACCGCGTGCGCGGTCGCCGCGAGCGCGTCGCGGCCGACGGGCACGAACAACACGAGCGAGCCGATCGCGAGTTGCGTCGCGAGCGCCGCGACGACGGTGCGGGCGCTGATCGCCCGCCGGTTGATCGACAGCGCATAACCGACGCCGAGCAATACCACGATGCCACACAAGCTGCGCAAGATGTCCACGAACGTACCTCGGAGATGGGATGGAACGCCGCCGTCGCCGGCGCGACCGGTCCGGCTCGCCGGCCGGCTCGACCGGACGCGCGAGCCCGTTTATTCATCGGACGAGAACATAACGTGCGCGGGCGGCGAACGCCAGGGGTCGAATCGATCGGGGAACGAAAGATGTGCGCTCGCGCGTGCGGCGCGCGATTTCGGTTGTCGGCGGGATTTTGGTGAGGTAGGCGTGTGCGGTGCGGGGCACGCAGCCTGCGGCTCGCGCGAGTGACGAGTGACGAGTGACGAGTGACGAGTGACGATACAGCGAAGCGATGAAGCAACGAGGCGGCAGCTTCGCCGCCCCGGTCCGTCGCGCTACAGATCCAGCGTCACGCGGGGCGGCCCGCTTTGCGCATCGCCGATGCAATCCGGCGTCGCCATGCAGACGAGCGCCATGCCCGGCGCGACCTCCGCGTCGACCGCACCGCCGTAGCGAACCCGTCCGCCGAGCACGCGCACCGCGCACGTGCCGCATGCGCCCGATCGGCAATTCGAATCCGCCGGCACGCCGTGCGCCTCCGCGAGTTCGAGCAGCGTGCCGTCGCGCGGCGTCCATTCGACCGTGCGCTCCGACCGGCTGAACACGACGGTCGCCGCGTGTTCGCCAGCCTGCCTGTCGGCTTTCGCGTCGTCTCTGTCGTCGTTCTTCTCGCCGCCACGCGACGCCGTGCGCCGAATGCCCGACGGCCCGAATGTCTCGAAGCGGATGCGCTCGTCGGGCACGTCGAGCGCGCGCAAACCGTCGTACAGCGATTTCATGAACGCCGCCGGCCCGCACAGATAGAAGTCGTAGCTGCCGAACGGCAACACGCGCGTCAGCGCGTCGACGCTCACGCGGCCTGGCGACGCGTCGGTCGGCGCGCCGTTGGCGCGACTGTCGAACAGGTGCACCGACAACGCCGGATGCGCGCGCGCCGCATCGGCGAGATGCGCGGCGAACGGCCGCTCGGCGCCGCGCCGCGCGCCGTGCACGAAGTAGATCCGCTTCGCGTGCGCATCGGCCGGCGCGCCCGCCGCGCGGTACGCGAGCGCGCCGTTGAGCATCGCGATCATCGGCGTGATGCCGATCCCCGCCGACACGAACACGGCGGGCCGCGGGCTCGCCGCATCGAACGTGAACGCGCCGCGCGGCGCCATCGCATCGATGCGCACGCCGGGCCGCGCGTGATCGTGCAGCCACGACGACGCTTTGCCGTCGCGCTTGACGCTGATCCGGTAGCGCCGGCCGTCGAATGCGTCGGACAGCGTGTAACTGCGGATCAGCGGCCCGGATCGCGCGGCCGCGGGCAACCGGATCGTCAGATGCTGGCCCGGCTCGAACGGCGCGAGCGGGCGCGCGTCGGCGGCTTCGAAATGGAACGAGCGGACGTCGGGCGTCTCGTCGCGCACCGCCGCGACGACGAGCGTGCGCCAGCGGGTGTCCGGCGACGGCGCGGAAATCACGGCGCAAGCCTGCGCCATCTCTTTCGTCGCCTGTGTTGCCTCCGACGCCTTCAATACTGTCGATGACGCCGACGATTCCAGCACTTGCGCCGATTCCATCCCCAACGAAGACGAAAACGCGCCCGCCCCGCTCCATGCCGCGAACTGCGGCGCGAACCGCGGCGCCGACCACCGCAACGGCAGCACCGCCGCGCTGCGCCGCACTTCGCGAATCCGCAAGCGCACGAGCCGCTGCGCGCCGTCGAACGCGGCGATCGCCGGCCCGTCCCAGACGATCTCCGCGTCGGCCGCGACGTACAGCAAGTCGCCTCGCTCGAAGTCGACGAACAGCAAACCCGCGCGCGGGTCGTGCAGCAGATTGCCGATCGTGTTGAAGAAGTTGTTGCC
This sequence comes from Burkholderia humptydooensis, assembly GCF_001513745.1. Lineage (NCBI taxonomy): Bacteria > Pseudomonadati > Pseudomonadota > Betaproteobacteria > Burkholderiales > Burkholderiaceae > Burkholderia > Burkholderia humptydooensis. The sequence continues at coordinate 2,576,651 of NZ_CP013382.1, forward strand.
GCTGTAGTCGGGCGTCGTCAGCGTGCGGTCGTCGTCGACGCGCACGAAGCCCGGCGGCCCGCCGCGATGCGACACGTCGACGCCGCGCGCGCCGCCCGCCGCATCCGACGCGTTCGCGGTCGCGATGAAGAACGTATCCGCGCGCGCGAGCAGCGCGCGGTCGTCGGCGTCGAGCCGCGCGGCGCGGCGCTGAGGCGGCGCGGCGTCCGCCTGCCGAGGCGGCGCGGGCGTCGGCGTGCGGCTCTGGATGTACTTCGCGCAGTTGCCGAAGCTCTGGCCGACCGTCACCGACATCGCGTCGCCCGCGAGCGACGCGACGACGCCGTTGATCCGGTTGCGCCGCCGCGTATGCAGCTCGATGCCGAGCCCGCCGAGCAGGCTGCCGACGCGCCAGTGGCCGGCGAGCGGATCGTCGCGCAGCGTGCCGCCCGCAATGTCGAGCGTGCGCGGCTGCGGCGACGACACGAAGCCCGGCGCGCCGACGCGCAGCGTCGCCCATGGCTGGCCGTCGCCGTCGATGCCGCCGACGACGAAGAACGGCAATTGCGCGAAGAACGCGCGATGTTGATCGGGCATGAATGTACGGATGCCGCGCCCGCCGGACACGGCGGCCGTATCCAGAACGCCCGCGCGCCGCTGCGCGGCGAGCTCGCCGTCGTGAAACGGCGCGACGGGCGGCGGCGCCTCGGGCGCCGCCGACGCAGGTTGCGTCATGTCGTTCTCCTTCGCAAGGGTCCGGTGGCGGGCAGCGGCGGGCAGCGCCGCGCCCGGCGGCGTCAGGCCACGCGCAACCCCGCGTCGCTCGCGGGCATCGGCACGAAACCCGGCAACGCCTCGATGCGCGCGAGCCACGCGCGCAAATTCGGGTAGGGATCGAGCGACACGCCGCCCTCGGGCGCGTGCGCGATGTACGCATACGCGGCGACGTCGGCGATCGTCGGATGCCCGCCCGTCGCGAAGCGCTTGCCGGCGAGCTCGGGCTCGATCACGTCGAACAGCCGCTGCGCGATCCGGATCGCGCTCGCGCGATCGAGCGGCGCGCCGAACAGCGTGACGAGGCGCGCGGCGGCCGCGCCGTACGCGATCGGTCCCGCCGCGAGCGACAGCCAGCGCTGCACGGCGGCCGCGCGCGGCGGATCGTCGGGCAGCCACGACGGATCGCCGTAGCGCTTCGCGAGATAGACGAGGATCGCGTTCGAATCGAACAGCACGAACTCGCCGTCCTCGATGACGGGCACCTGTCCGAACGGATTGAGCGCGAGAAATTCAGGGCGGCGGTTCGCGCCGCCGCGCATGTCGACTTCGACGAGCTCGACGGGCAGGCCGAGCAGCGACAGGAACAACTGGACGCGATGACAGTGGCCGGACAGCGGGCTCCGGTGGAGCCGGATCGGCGAGGCGGGCGGGCGGCGGGTGGACATGGGGCGGCACTCCTCGAACGAAGGGCGAAGCACAAAAAACAAGCGCCAAACGACGACGCAACACGGCGCAAACGCGCGGCGGCCGAGAGCGCCGGCCATCGGCGCGGCGCAGCGACGATCCGGCGGCCGACACCCGCAGCGTAGCGCGCGCATCCCGTTCACATAAGATGGATAATTGCCGAAACACAATCCTTGATGAATGGACAATCGGCAATGGCGGACATCCGCGACGTGAACCTGAACCGGCTGGCGATCTTCGTCGCCGTGGTCGAGGCCGGCTCGCTGACGGCGGCGGCCGAACGGCTCGGCCTCGCGAAGACGATGGTGAGCACGCACGTCCAGCGGCTCGAGGCGGAGGTCGGCGCGAGCCTCGTCGTGCGGACCACGCGGCGGCTCAACGTGACGCAGGCGGGCCGCGCGTTCTACGACGCGTGCCGCGACATCCTGCGAGCGACCGACGCGGCGCTCGCCGCGGTGGCGGGCGACGCGGGGCCGCTGCGCGGCACGCTGCGCGTGAGCGCGCCCGTCGATTACGGCGCGCTCGTCGTCGCGCCAGCGCTCGTCGCGCTGCGCGACGCGCATCCGGCGCTCGACGTCGAATTGCAATGCGACGACCGCGTCGTCGATCTCGTGCGCGAGAACCTCGACGTCGCGATCCGGCTCGGCCGGCTCGCCGATTCGAACCATCGCGCGGTGAAGCTCGGCGGCTTCGAGCGCTGGCTCGTCGCAAGCCCGGCGTTCGTCGCGCGCCACGGCGCGCCGGCCGCGCCCGATGCGCTCGGCGCGCTGCCGTACGTGATGCTGTCGACGGTGCCGCGCACGACGCTCGAGCTCGCGAACGCGCGCGGCGAGCGCGCGAGCGTGCGTTGCAGGCGCGCGTTCGTGTCGAACACGGCGACCGCGTGCCGCGCGGCGGTGCTCGCGGGCGGCGGCTTCGGCGTCGCGACGAGTTTCTCGAGCGCCGGCGACATCGCGGCCGGCCGGCTCGTGCGCCTGCTGCCGGGCTGGTCGTTTCCGCCCGGCGACATCCACGCGGTGTTTCCGTCGGCAAGCCATTCGTCCGCAAAGGTGCGCGCGTTGATCGACGCGCTGAAGGTGCGGCTCGCGGCGTCATGCTGAAGGCGCGGGCCGCCGCGCAAGCGCGGGCCGCAAGCGCGCGACGGCTCGGAGCGACGGCTTGGAACCCAGCGCCGGCGCCGCCCGCTCACTTCGCCGCGAGAAACCGCAGCGTCCCGAGCAGCACCTTCCGGCAATTTCGCACCATCTTCTCCTCCGGATCGCGATAGCCGGTCAGCAGCCATGCCGCGCCGACGTTCGTCATCGCGCCGACGAGCGCGAGCCCGATGATCCGCTGGTCCGCGCGCGCGTCGGCGTTCTCGCTCACCGGCCCGGCGAGCGAAATGATCATCTTGCCGAATTCGAGCAGATTCCGTTGATAGGTCGCATCGGTTTCCGCGCTCACGCCCATCACTTCGAGCAGCAGCACGCGCGCCGCGCACGTGTTGCGCAAAAACGCGAAGAACGCCGCGAGCCCCGCGTCGACCCGCGCCTCGAGCCCGTCGCGCGCGCCGCCGAGCGCGTCGACCGCCCGCGTCACCGACGCGCGCAACTGCTCCGCGTGATGCTGATAGGTGCAGCGCAGCAACGCGTCGGCGCTGTCGAACGCCGCGTAGAAATAGCGGTCGTTGAGCTTCGCCTCCTGGCAGATCGCGCGCACTGTCGCCCGGCGAAAGCCGATCGTGCCGAAGATCCGCGTGCCCGCGCGAATCAGCGCGTCGCGGCGCTCCGCGGCGCGCGCCTCGGATGCGACCCCGCCGTATGGGCGGCCCTTCTTGCTGAGTTCGAGAGAGTTCTCCATTTCGCTATTTGACATCAGTCAATGTCAAAATTAAAGTGGTGACGGTTCACACCACATTTAAATCCGACATATATCACGAGACACCACGAGACACCCTTAGGGAGGGCCGTCAGATGAGGAATCTTTCCGGCAAGGTGGCGGCAATCACGGGCGCGGGCTCCGGCATGGGGCGCAGCCTCGCCGTCGGGCTCGCGCGGCGCGGCTGCCATCTCGCGCTGGGCGACATCGACGAGAGCAGCCTCGCGCAGACCGTCGCGATCTGCGCGGCGCACGGCGTGAAGATCACGTCGCAGCGGCTCGACGTCGCGTCGCGCGACGCGGTGTTCGACTGGGCGCGCAAGACGCGCGATGCGCACGGCAAGGTCAACCTCGTCTTCAACAACGCGGGCGTGTCGCTCGCGGCGCCCGCCGAGACGGCGCGAATCGAAGACTTCGAATGGATCATGGGGATCAACTTCTGGGGCGTCGTGCACGGCACCCAGGCGTTCCTGCCGTATCTGCGCGAATCGGGCGACGGCCACGTGGTCAACACGTCGAGCCTGTTCGGCCTCGTCGCGATGCCGACGCAAAGCGCGTACAACGCGACGAAGTTCGCGGTGCGCGGCTTCACCGAGGCGCTGCGCATGGAGCTCGAGCTCGAAGGTGCGCCGGTGGGCGTGACCTGCGTGCATCCGGGCGGCGTCGCGACCAACATCGCCACCGCGTCGCGGATCGATTCGAGCATCGCGACGCTGACCGGTCAGGATGTCGAAACGCATCGCCGCGCGGCGAACCGGCTCATCAACGCGACGACGCCCGAGGCAGCCGCGCGCCAGATCATCGCGGGCGTCGAGCGCAACGCGCGGCGCGTGCTTGTCGGCGCCGACGCGCGCCGCGTCGACAAGCTCGCGCGCCTGTTCGGCGCCGCGTACCAGGTCTTCGTGCTGCGCTTCGTGCGCAAGTCGCGCGCGCGCAACCTCGCGCGGCAACAGGCTGCGGCACGGCCCGCCCCCGTTACTATCAGCAAGGACCCCGCATGAGCTCGACGACAGACTGGAACGCCGCGCGCACGCCCGACGAGCGCGCGCCGCATGCGGCAACGGGCGGCGCCGCCCGCGCCACGACCGACTTCGACGTGCTGATCGTCGGCGCCGGCCTGTCCGGCGTCGGCGCCGCGTACTACCTGCGCGAGCGCTGCCCGGACGCGACGTATGCGATCCTCGAAAGCCGCGCGACGATGGGCGGCACGTGGGACCTGTTCCGCTACCCCGGCATTCGTTCGGATTCCGACATGTTCACGCTCGGCTTCAGCTTCCGGCCGTGGCACGGCGACAAGGCGATCTCGGACGGCCAGACGATCCTCGACTACATCAGGGACACCGCGCGCGCATACGGCATCGACAAGACGATCCGCTTCAGCCACAAGGTGACGGCCGCGAGCTGGGATTCGACGAGCGCGCGCTGGACGGTGCGCGTGCAGCGCGCCACAGGCGACGCGCAGCACGAGGAAGCGGTCTACACGTGCCGCTTCCTCTACATGTGCAGCGGCTACTACGATTACGACGAAGGCCACGCGCCGAGCTGGCCGGACATGGACGCGTACCAGGGCCGCATCGTGCATCCGCAGCACTGGCCGGGCGATCTCGACTACAGGGACAAGCGCGTCGTCGTGATCGGCAGCGGCGCGACCGCGGTGACGCTCGTGCCGTCGATGGCGGCCGACGCGCGCCACGTGACGATGCTGCAGCGCTCGCCGACCTACATCGTGTCGCTGCCCGCGCGCGACGCGATCGCGGACGCGCTGCGCCGCTGGCTGCCGTCGGGGCTCGCGCACCGGCTCGTGCGGCTGAAGAACGTGCTGCTGACGATGTACTTCTATAACCTCGCGCGCCGCCGCCCGGATGCGACGAAGAAATTCATCCTCCGCGCGGCGGGCAAGCAGCTCGGCCCGCAGTTCGACGTGAACAAGCATCTGACGCCGCGCTACAAGCCGTGGGACCAGCGCCTCTGCCTCGTGCCGAACGGCGATCTCTTCAAGGCGATCCGCGCGGGCCGCGCGTCGATCGCCACCGACGAGATCGAGCGCTTCACGCCGGGCGGCCTGCGCCTGAAGAGCGGCCAGCGCCTCGAGGCCGACGTGATCGTCACCGCGACGGGCCTGAAGGTGAAGATGCTGGGCGGCGCGGCCGTGACGGTAGACGGAGCGGCCGTCGACCTGTCGCAGACGGTGTCGTACAAGGGGATGATGTACAGCGGCGTGCCGAATCTCGCGTCGTCGTTCGGCTACACGAACGCATCGTGGACGCTGAAGGCCGAGCTGATCGCGCAATACGTGTGCCGGTTGCTCGAGCACATGCGCACGCACGGCTACGACGTCTGCGTGCCGCGGCTCGCGCCCGGCGGCATGGAGCTCGAACCCGCCGTCGACCTGACGTCGGGCTATATCCAGCGCGCCGCCGGCGTGCTGCCGAAGCAGGGCACGAAAAAGCCGTGGAAGTCCTACCAGAACTACGCGCGCGATTTCGCCACATTCAGGTTCGGCCCGCTCGCCGACGGCGCGATGCAGTTCGAGCGCCGCCGCCCGGCGCTCGCCGAACGTGACGCCCCCCATCAGCCCGCCTATGAAGGAAGGTGATCCCGATGATAATCAAGCTGTTCCATTTTCTCGTCTATGCGTTCGTCGCGCTCTTTGCGTTCACGCTGTTCACCGCGTATCGCATCAAGAAGATGTTTCCGCCCGAGGGCAAGTTCGTCGACGTCGGCGCGGACCGCCTGCATTACGTCGAATACGGCGAAGGCCCGCCGATCGTGTTCGTGCACGGCCTCTGCGGCCAGTTGCGCAACTTCGCGTATCTGGACCTGCAGCGGCTCGCGAAATCGCATCGCGTGATCCTCGTCGACCGCCCCGGCTCCGGCCGCTCGACGCGCGGCCCGCGCTCGAGCGCGAACGTCTATGCGCAGGCGCGCACGATCGCGATGTTCATCGCGACGCTCGGCCTCGACAAGCCGGTCGTCGTCGGCCACTCGCTCGGCGGCGCGATCTCGCTCGCGCTCGCGCTCGACCATCCGCAGGCCGTGAGCCGGATCGCGCTGATCGCGCCGCTCACGCACACCGAGACCGAGCCGCCCGGCCCGTTCCGCGGCCTCGCGCTGCGCTCGTCGCTCGTGCGCCGCTTCGCGTCGTTCACGCTCGGCATTCCGGTGTCGATTCTGCAAAGCCGCAAGGCGATCGAGCTGATCTTCGCGCCGGAAGCGGTGCCGCACGACTTCGGCGTGAAGGGCGGCGGTCTGCTGGGGCTGCGCCCGCATGCGTTCTATTCGGCGTCGTCGGATCTCGTCGCCGCGCCGGAGGATCTGCCCGACATGGAAAGCCGCTATGCGGCGCTGACCGTGCCCGTCGACGTGCTGTACGGCCGCGGCGACCAGATCCTCAACTGGCAGCGTCACGGCGAAGCGCTGAAGAAGCGGCTCGACGCGGTCAATCTGACGGTCGTCGACGGCGGCCACATGCTGCCCGTCACGCAGCCCGCGCAGACGACGGACTGGCTGCTCGAGGTCGCCGGCAAGCCGGTGGCCGCCGCGCCCGAGCGCCTGACCGAAAGCGCGGAAAGCTGAATCGGCGGTTGACGACGGCAGGCTTCGCGACGCGCGCCGCCTTTTGTGCGGCGCGTTTTTTTTGATCGGGCGGCCGCCGTCGCGCGCCCACGCCGCGGCGGGATCGCCTCGCAACCATGCGGCAATCCACCGCATGCGCATTCCGCCCCTCCACCGCGAATCGGACTTGCGGCGACGAACGGCCGCTGCGCAAATCCGCCTAGGGAATTGCCCTTGTGCGACGCTCGAATGCTCAAGAAAATGTGGCATTGCACGATAACCCGAATAACCGTCGCCTCCGCGTGAGCTGAAACATTCGCGCGGCGGCGGACGAAACGACGGTCCGATCGAACGGCGTGCGCACACCGCGACGCCGCCGGTCCGATCACCCGACAGGCTCCCCCGACGTCATGCGCAAGCGTTCGACCTCCTTCGCGACTCGTCACCTGCAGTCATGGATGCAGCGCTTGATGTCGCCGACGGGCGTAATCGTTTGCGGCGTGCTGCTGCTCACGCTGATCTGGCTGTTCTGCGCGCGCGTGCTGTACGAATCGCGCAATGACGCATACCTGCATGCGGTCGAAAACGCGCACAATCTCGTGCTGCTGCTCGAACGTGACATCGCGCGCAACATCGAGCTCTACGATCTGTCGCTGCAGGCGGTCGTCGACGGCGTCAACGATCCGCGCATCATGGCGCTCGATCCCGCGATACGCAGCAAGGTGCTGTTCGACCGCGCGGCCACCGGCAAGTATCTCGGCACGATCTACGTGATGAACGAGCGCGGCGACGTCGTGCTCGACTCGCATTTCCCGCTTCCGCCACCCGTCGCTAATTTCGCGTATCGCGACTATTTCGTCTATCAGCGCGACCATCCGCAAGGCGGCCTCTACATCAGCAAGCCGTATGCGGCGCGCCTGCGGCACGGCGCGCTGACGGTCGCGCTGAGCCGGCGCATCACGCGCGCCGACGGCTCGTTCGGTGGCATCGTCGTCGGCACGCTCAGCATCGATTACTTCCGCGCGCTGCTCGACGGCCTGTCGGTCGGGCCGGACGGCACGGCGTCGGTCTTCGAGACCAACGGGCTGTTGATCACGCGCCTGCCGTTCGATCCGAAGATGGTCGGGCGCAGCGTCGCCAACTCGGCCCTCTACGCGCATGCGAGCGCCGACGACGCAGGCGTGTTCACCGGCGTCGCGTCGATCGACAGCGTGCGGCGGCTCTACGTGTACAAGCGGCTGCCGGGGCTGCCGATCGTCGTCAACGTGTCGCCCGCCGAGCGGCACGTCTTTCTGCAGTGGCGCATCCGGGCGCAGCGGCTCGTCGCGCTGATGCTCGTGTTCGGCATCGTGATCGTCAGCGGCACCGCGCTGCTGTCGCGCGAGCTGCGCTGGCGGCGGCACGCTGAGCTGCGCCTGCAGCGCCTCGCGCGCACCGATGCGCTAACGGGCCTCGGCAACCGCCGGGCGTTCGACGAGAACCTGCGCAGAGAATGGGCGCGCGCACTGCGCACCGGCCGGCCGCTGTCGCTGCTGTTCGTCGACATCGACCAGTTCAAGGACTACAACGACGGCTACGGCCACCAGGCGGGCGACGGCGTGCTGCGCGAAGTCGGCCGCTGCCTCGCGCTGAACGTGCGCCGCGCGGTCGACGACGTCTCGCGCTACGGCGGCGAGGAGTTCGTGATCACGCTGCCGGACACCGACGCGAAAAGCGCGACCGCGATCGCCGAGCACATTCGCCGCGCGGTCTACGATCTCGACATCCAGCACGCGAAAAGCCCGTATGCGCGCGTGACCGTCAGCATCGGCCTCGTCACGTCGCACGAGCACGTCGCGCACTCCGACACGACGCTCGTCAAGATGGCCGACGCCGCGCTGTACCAGGCGAAGTCGACGGGCCGCAACCGCGTCTGCGGCGCGCGGCACGCTTGAGTTGGCACGCTTGAACCTGCGCGGCGGCCGCGCCGCTTCACGGCTCGCGATCACGCCCGGAAGGAACCGCGGCCGCGCGATCCGGTCATTCGTATACGCTATCGCTTTGTCCACCCTCGAGACCTCCGCCCTGAACCATGCGAGTCGGCCGCCCCGTTCCCGCCCTCCCCCAACCCGTCTGCGACTACTGCGGCGCAAAAGCGCTGCTCGCGCGCTTCGGCGACGACGCGTATCCCTATCGCGAAGATCACGGCGAGCTGTGGATCTGTTCGCCGTGCGACGCGTGGATCGGCGTGTTTCCGCGCAGCCGGCGCCACGTGCCGCTCGGCCGGCTCGCGAACGCCGAGCTCAGGCACGCGAAATCCGAATTGCATGCGGCGCTCGAGCCGCTCGTCGCCGCGAAGATGCGGCGCGACGGCTGCAACGCGTTCGAGGCGCGCGCGAAGGGAATCCGCTGGCTCGCGACGCAACTGGGGCTCGACGCCGCGGCAAGCACGATTCACGCGTTCGATCTCGACGCATGCCGGAATGCGCTGCGGCTCGTCGAGCAATTCATGTCCCGCAAATCCCCACCCGCGAATTCGTAATACGGATTCGCCGCGCCCATTTCGCCTCGAACGCCTTCCGTCGATTGACTGACAACCGTCTTAATCGAATTCGAGCCGAACGAATTATGCACCTAAATTTTTTAGATCCAATCAAAAAAAGTTTGACGCTCTGATTTTTTCCTTGCTATCTTTTCGCAGACAAATGCCGCGAGGGCGCGCGGCACAAGCACTATCCGACATCATCCTGACTGAATTCTTCCAATTCAATTACGTTATTGGCGAGGGGCGGCATTCAAATCACGAAGAAACCGCAATGAATTTCCGGGCCATCGATTAATTCCCGATTAACTGGCAATCCAATGCCATTCATTGCGAATCGGAAATACCGAAAATCGCTCGATTAACTGCGGATACGCGGTCTTTCGCGCGCCATATGAATTGGATTCCTAAGCATTTGAAGAACGGCCGGCGTGAAACGCGCGGACTCGCCCGACGCGAACCGCGCCGCCGCTGAAGCCCAACGAAGGGAGGAAATCATGTCGCCGTGAACGTCTGCCTCGCCGCATCGCCGTGCATCGGCTGCGCGCCGCGCGTCCGTACCCGTCGGAGCGCGTCGCCGCATCCGTTCTTCATCGTTTTCTTGGGGCTCCAAAATGCAGAGAACTCAGCATGTCAACCGGCTATTCTCGAAACGCTTCGCGCTGTCGCTGCTACCGCTGGCGATTGCCGCCACGTTGTCCCCGCTCGTCGCGCACGCGGCCCCCGACTGGGCGCCGACCCGCACCGACGCCTTCCTGATCGCGCGCGCGAGCGCCGCGGCCGCATCGCAAACGCTCGCGAAGACCGCGCCGAGCTACGCGCTCAACGTGATCGGCACGCCCGAGCTCACCGATACGAACGTCACGCCGCTCGAGCTGAGCCAGCCGCTGCACGTGACCATCGTGCTGAAGAGCCGCAACGAAGCGCAGCTCGACGCGCTCGTGCGCGAAGTGAACCAGCCCGGCAGCGCGAACTATCGCAAGTACCTGACGCCCGAGCAGTTCAACGCGCGCTTCGCGCCGACCGACGATCAGGTGCGGGCCGTCGTCGCGCACCTGAAGGCGAACGGCTTCGGCAACATCACGGTATCGGCGAACAACAAGCTGATCTTCGCGCAAGGCAACGCGTCGAACGCGGAGCGCGGCTTCCATACGACGCTCAAGCGCTTCAACTACCGCGGCAAGGCGGTCTATGCGAACGACTCGGCCGCGCTGGTTCCCGCATCGCTGAGCCCGTTCGTCGAATCGGTGCTCGGGCTGCAGAGCGCGGCCGTTCCGCATCGGCTGATCCATCGCGGCACGCCGGCCGACGCGCGCATCCAGACCGACACGATCACGAAGAACGCGACGGCGAGCGGCTCGCAGGTCGGCCATCAGCCGACCGATTTCGCGCAGATCTACGACGCGAGCGGCCTGCCCGCCGCGACCAGCACGACGGTCGGGATCATCACGTGGGGCGACATGACGCAGACGATCGCCGACCTGAACACGTTCACGCAGAACGCGGGCCTGCCGACCGTCAACACCGCCGTCGTCGCGGGCAGCGCGGGCACGCTCGCGAACGACGGCGATCCGAGCGAATGGGATCTCGACAGCCAGACGATCATCGGCACCTCGGGCGGCGTGAAGCAACTGATCTTCTATGCGGCCGTCAACGGCGACAGCAACGACAGCGGCCTCACGAATGCGACGCTGACCGCCGCATACAACAAGGCCGTCACCGACAACGTCGCGAAAGTCATCAACGTATCGCTCGGCGAGGACGAAGCAGCCGCGAATTCGGACGGCTCGCTCGCCGCGAACGACGCGGTGTTCAAGCAGGCGGTCGCTCAAGGGCAGATCTTCTCGGTGTCGTCCGGCGACGCGGGCGTCTATCAATGGTCGACTTCGCCGTACGGCTCGCCCGGCTACGTCGGCACCTACAGCGGCGGCAAGGTGACGACGAAGATCAATCTGGCGAAGTACAGCGTGTCGTCGCCGGCGAGCTCGCCGTACGTCGTCGCGGTCGGCGGCACGACCCTGTCGACGAGCGGCACGACGACCTGGGCGGGCGAGACCGTCTGGAACGAAGGGCTCGCCTACGCGGACGTCAGCAGCAGCGGCCAGCCGCTCGACAATGCGGTGCGGCTGTGGGCGACGGGCGGCGGCGTCAGCGGCTACGAAGCGGCGCCGAGCTGGCAGACGGCCGCGCTCGGCAGCTCGGTGACGAAGCGCGTCGTGCCGGACGTCGCGTTCGACGCCGCGCAGGCGACGGGCGCGTATCTCGTGATCAACGGCTAGGCGAATCAACTGGTCGGCGGCACGAGCCTCGCGTCGCCGATCTTCGTCGGCGGCTGGGCGCGCGTCGAATCGGCGAACGCCAACAGCCTCGGCCTGCCGACGTCGGCGTTCTACCAGGGCCTGCCGGGCAACCCGTCGCTCGTCCACGACGTGACGTCGGGCAACAACGGCTACAACAGCTACGGCTACAGCGCGAAGTCCGGATGGGATGACGACACCGGCTTCGGCAGCCTCGACTTCGCGAAGGTCAGCGCGAGCTCGGTCAAGTAGCGGGCGGGAATCGCCGCGCGTCGCCCGCTCGGGACGCGCGGCGGGGCCGAGTCGTGGCCGTATCGGCATCGGGGATGGGTGCCGGTGCGGTGGGCGGCGGATGTCGGTTGCCGCTGGTTGCCGGCGCGCGCGCAGCAATCGATCAACGTGCCGGCCACCACGCGAACGCGAGAACGCCAAGGCGGCCGGCAAAGCGATGCCGAACGGTCGGTCGAAGCCGCGTCTACCTCACGCTCCTTTGCGAATCGAGCCGTTTTCGTGCGATATCGCAACGCACGCGACACATTCGAGTTCGCACTGCATATCGACATGTCGACGTCCGACGCAATGCCTTGGCGATACCCGAATGTTCCGCGGTCCCGGCGCAGCCCGTTACGTCGCCCGGAACGTCACGTAGCGAAACGGGAACACGCTCTTTGCGGTCTCGCAGAAAATCCGACTTTCCAGGCCAATCTCGAACGATTAATCGATGATTTGATATTTTTTATACATTAAAGAAGGCGAACTCTACAAAATAATCAATGGTACGAAAATTGCATCGACGGCTGGCATCGTGATTTATCTGGGAGCCTGTCATGCAAAAACTGTTCAATCAATCTGCCATCGCAATCGGCGTTTCCGCACTCCTCGTCCTGTCGGGCTGCGGCTCGGTCGACGGCCCGTCGTCGCCGTCCAGCGGCGTCAAGCCCACTACCGTCGGCAATACGGGAACGTCGGGCACGTCCGGCACCTCGGGTTCGGGCGGCACGTCCGGATCGTCGGGTTCGGGCACTTCCGGGACTTCCGGGACTTCCGGGACTTCGGGCACTTCGGGCACTTCGGGTACTTCGGGTACTTCGGGTACTTCGGGTACTTCGGGTACTTCGGGTACTTCGGGTACTTCGGGTACTTCGGGTACTTCGGGTACTTCGGGTACTTCGGGCACTTCCGGCACTTCCGGCACTTCGGGCACTTCGGGCACTTCGGGTACTTCGGGCACTTCCGGCACTTCCGGCACTTCGGGCACTTCGGGCACTTCGGGCACTTCGGGCACTTCGGGCACTTCGGGCACTTCGGGCACTTCGGGCACTTCGGGCACTTCCGGCACTTCCGGCACTTCGGGCACTTCGGGCACTTCGGGCACTTCGGGCACTTCCGGCACTTCGGGCACTTCCGGCACTTCGGGCACTTCCGGCACTTCGGGCACTTCCGGCACTTCGGGCACTTCCGGCACTTCGGGCACTTCCGGCACTTCGGGCACTTCC